>NZ_CP108036.1:3088333-3432500 GCF_036170895.1 Streptomyces erythrochromogenes
CCGATGCGGTCGGCGAAGTCGGCGAGGGCCGTGGGGCCGAGGCCCAGCTCGCGGGCGCGGGCGAGGACCGCCCGGACCTCGTCGGCGAAACCGCGCGTGGTCAGCGCGGCCCGCAGGTCGTCCGGCCAGCGGATCGAGCGGATCCGGCGCTGGCCCTCCAGGAGGGTGCGGACCATCACGTCCTGCTCGGGGCCGGACAGCAGCCGCAGCGGGTCGGCGAAGAGGTCGGTGTCCTGGTGGGCGCGGACCAGGCCGTAGCAGAAGGAGTGGAAGGTGGTGGCCTGCGGGGCGCGCGCACCGCCGAGCCGCAGGGCGGCCCGGTCGCGCAGTTCGACCGCCGCCTTGCGGCTGAAGGTGAGGATCAGGATCCGGGAGGGGTCCGTACCCGCTTCGACGCGGGCGGCGACGGCCTCGACCAGCGTGGTCGTCTTCCCGGTGCCCGGTCCGGCCAGCACGAGCAGTGGTCCGCCCGGATGGTCAACCACAGCCCGCTGCGCTGCGTCCAGCACAGGGGGATCCACCCGTTCCGGCCCGGTGCGCACGAGGCGGTACGCGTCGGGGGTCCGCGTACGCCGCCGTTCGGTGCGGTCCGAGGAAGAGGTGATCACGTGAGGTGCCGGTCCTGGTGGGTCTGCGGGGTGTGGCGGTGCTGCCGTGACGGCTCGCGCGGAAGCCGAAGAGGCAACGCTACGGCAACCGGCGCGTGCCGCGCAGTCCCCCCGGGTAGCCCGGACGGGCGTTCGCACGGTCGCCCGATCGCCCGCCCCGGCGCCGCATGGCGGAAGCTGTCAGGTGTGAGCCTCGTCGCGTCAGCCGTCCCGTCCGGGGACCTCTCCGGGGTCCTCGCCGCCGTCCTGTGCGGGGGATCCGTCCCAGCGTGCCCGGCGCATGTCCAGGCGGGGATCGCCGCCGGTCGTCAGGCGCAGCGGCGTGGCCTCCGCCCGGTAGTGCTCCAGGGCGCGCGCCTCGTGGCCGGGCAGCGGCAGGCCGTCCGACCGCACCACGCGCCACCAGGGCACGGCTCCCCCGTACAGTGCCATGACACGCCCGACCTGGCGCGGCCCTCCCTCGTCGAGCCATTCGGCGACGTCCCCGTATGTCATCACCCGGCCGGGCGGAATACGCTCGACGGCCTCCAGTACGCGCTCCGCGTACGCGGGCAGCTCCTCACTCATTCAGCACATGGTGCAGTACGCCGGCCACCCGTCGGTGGAAGTTGTGGTTCCGGACCGGCGCGCACCCTGATGCCCCGACGGCCCCTCGGTCCGTGCCACCATCTTCCGGGCGGTGACTGGTGATACGTGATCAAGAAGAGACGGATGTGACGACGAAGGAGCAGGGTGTGAGCCCTCCGGAAGGCGCGGCGGGGGACGATGGCGCGCGCCCTGACGACGGCCCCGCCTCCCGTCCGCAGAACCGCCCCGAGGACCTCGCGCCGGGCCTGCCGGCCGGCCGTACCCCCGGCACCGACGACAACGGCGCCGACGGCGACGAGGACGCGGAGGCCCCGCACGGCCACGCCCCGACCGACGCCGACCGGGTCGAGGTCGACGAACCGCTGCTCGCCGCCCGCGTGCACCGGCCCTCCGACCTCGTACGCCTCCTCGTCGGCATCCTCGGCATCGCCGTCCTGCTCGGCATCGCCGCCTTCGCCCACGGCACCACCGTCGGCCTCGAGGAGGACATCAGCAAGGGCACCGGCCAGGCGCCGGACCTGTTGATCAAGGTCGCGGCGCTGGTCTCCAGCATCGCGGTGCTGCTGCTCCCCGTCGCCTTCGCCATCGAGCGGCTGATCAAACGCGACGGGCTGCGCATCGCCGACGGCGTGCTCGCCGCCGTCCTCGCGCACGGCGTCACCCTGGCCACCGACCTGTGGGTCTCCCAGGCCGCCCCCGGCACCATCCAGGACGCCCTGACCCGTCCCGCGGGCGGCGGGGCCCTGACCGATCCCGTGCACGGCTACCTCGCGCCCGTGATCGCCTACATGACCGCGGTGGGCATGACCCGCAGACCCCACTGGCGCGTCGCGCTGTGGGTGGTCCTGCTGCTCAACGCGCTCACCATGCTGGTCAACGGCTACACCACCCCCTTCTCGATCATCCTCACCGTGCTGATCGGCTGGAGCGTGGCCTACGGCACCCTCTACGCCGTCGGCTCCCCCAACGTGCGCCCCACCGGGCAGAACCTCCTCGCCGGGCTGCGCCGCGTCGGCTTCCAGCCGGTCAGCGCCATGCGCGCCGAGGGGCCCGAGGGCCCCGAGGCGTCCGAGACCGGTGACCGCGGCCGGCGCTACCACGTCACCCTGGAGGACGGTCCTCCGCTCGACGTCACCGTCGTCGACCGGGAGCAGCAGGCCCAGGGCTTCTTCTACCGGGTCTGGCGCCGGCTCACCCTGCGCGGCATCACCACCCGCCGCAGCCTGCAGTCGCTGCGGCAGGCCCTGGAGCAGGAGGCGCTCCTCGCGTACGCGGCCATCGCGGCCGGGGCGAACGCGCCGAAGCTGATCGCCACGTCCGAGCTGGGTCCGGACGCGGTGATGCTCGTGTACGAGCACCTGGGCGGCCGGACCCTGGACTCCCTCCCCGACGAGGAGATCACCGACGAGCTGACCCGCAACGCCTGGGAGCAGGTGCGCGCCCTGCAGTCGCGGCGGATCGCGCACCGCAGGCTGACCGGGGACGCGCTCGTGGTGGATCGTTCCGGCAACGTCATCCTCACCGACCTGCGGGGCGGCGAGATCGCGGCCGGCGACCTGGTGCTCCGGATGGACGTCGCGCAGCTGCTGGCCACCCTCGGCCTGCGGGTCGGCGCGGAGCGCTCGGTGGCCTCGGCGGTGTCGGTGCTCGGCCCGGACATCGTGGCGGGCTGCCTGCCGCTGCTCCAGCCGATCGCGCTGAGCCGTTCCACGCGGGCGACGCTGCGCAAGCTGGCCCGGGAGCGGGCGGAGCGCGAACGGGAGGCCGTACTGGAGTCCTCTCGGGCGGCGAAGGCCGCGCGCGAGGCGGGATCCGCGGCCGCCCCGGCCCCGACCTCGGCCGCAGCCGAACGCAAGGCGGAGAAGAGGGCCCTCGACGACGCGCTGGACGAGGCCCGCGAGGAGGACCTGCTGAGCCAGATCCGCCAGCAGGTGCTGCTGATCCGCCCGCAGGCACCGGTGGAGCCGGCCCGGCTGGAGCGGATCCGGCCGCGGACCCTGGTGTCGTTCATCGCGGGCGCGTTCGGTGCGTACTTCCTGCTCACGCAGCTGGCGCACGTGGATTTCGGGACGATCATCGGCGAGGCGCAGTGGGGCTGGGTCGGGGCGGCGCTCGCCTTCTCGGCCCTCAGCTACCTCGCGGCGGCGATGAGCCTGCTGGGCTTCGTGCCGGAGCGGGTGTCGTTCCCGCGGACCGTGGTCGCGCAGGTGGCCGGGTCGTTCGTGAAGCTGGTGGCCCCGGCGGCGGTCGGCGGCGTCGCGCTGAACACGCGCTTCCTGCAGCGGGCGGGCGTCCGGCCGGGGCTGGCGGTCGCGAGCGTGGGTGCCTCGCAGCTGTTCGGGCTGGCCAGCCACATCCTGCTGCTGCTGTCCTTCGGCTACCTGACCGGAACCGAGAAGACCCCGGAGATGACCCCGTCCCGGGCGGTCATCGCGGGGCTGCTGACGGTGGCGGTGCTGGTGCTGGTGGTGACGGCGGTCCCGTTCATGCGGAAGTTCGTGGTCACGCGGGTGCGGGCGCTGTTCGCGGGCGTGGTGCCGCGCATGCTGGACGTGCTCCAGCGGCCGAAGAAGCTGGTGACGGGCATCGGCGGGATGCTGCTGCTGACGGGCTGCTTCGTGATGTGCCTGGACGCGTCGATCAGGGCGTTCGGGGGCGGCGAGGCCATCAGCTACGCGAGCATCGCGGTGGTGTTCCTGGCGGGCAACGCGCTCGGTTCGGCCGCTCCGACGCCGGGCGGCATGGGCGCGGTGGAGACCACGTTGACGCTGGGGCTGATCGCGGCGGGGCTGGAGAAGGAGGTCGCGATCTCGGCGGTGCTGCTGTTCCGCCTGATGACGTTCTGGCTGCCGGTGCTGCCGGGGTGGATCTCGTTCAACTTCCTGACCCGCAAGGAAGCGATCTAGCCTCCGGCTGGGTCTGCGGAATTGCCGGGCCTGCCCGCCCGCCCGTACCCGCACGGCGCTCCGCGCCCGCGCCTCCAGCGCCGGCGGGGCAGGAAGTGGTGGCTGTCGGCCCGCACCGGGCACGGCGGGGCCGGGTATTCCAGCCCCGCCGGCGATTGAGGCGCGGGGGTCCGGGGGCGGAGCCGTGAAGGCGGTGTCCTTCCTGTCCGACAAGTGGGCGTGGCTGCGCTCCGCGGCCCCGGACGCCTTCGTCCTGCGCGCCTCGGTCGGCCGGTTCGGCGAGGACGACCTGCCGGCCCGCCCGGACCGGCACCTGATCCGCACCGCGATCACCGAGCTCCGCCAGGCGGTGGGGCCGCTGGGCGAGCCCGTCGCGGCGCGGGTGACCCGCTGGGACCGGGGCCTGCCGCAGTACGCCGTCGGCCACCACGACCGCGTGCGCGACATCCGCGAGGCGGCCGCGAAGCTCCCGGGCCTCGGGCTGTGCGGCGCCGCCTACGAGGGCGTGGGCGTGGCGGCATGCGTGGCGACGGGCCGCACTGCCGCCCGGCAGGCACTGGCGGAGGCGGAAGCGGCGTAGGAGCAAACACGGACCGCTCCCGGCCGACCCGAACGGGTCAGCGCGCGGGCGGGGGCGGACGGGGGCGCGCAGGATGGTGACATGCCCAGATACCTCCTGCGGGTCGCCGTCGCCGTCGCTCTCGTGGCCGGGGCGGCCAGTACCAGTGGCTGTTCCGACAGCGGGGAGGAGAAGACGCCCAAGGCGGGCGGCACCGAGGGGGCGCCACCCCTGAAGTGGGGGGACTGCGAGGCTCCGACGGCCGCCGAGGGGGGCGGGCAGGCGCCGCCCAAGGGGTGGCAGTGCGCCACGCTCCACGTGCCGCTCGACTACGCGGACCCCGAAGGAGAAACGATTCCTCTCGCTCTGATCCGGGCGAAGGCCAGGAACCAGGACGAGCGCCTCGGCTCGCTCGTGTTCAACTTCGGCGGCCCCGGCGGATCCGGGATCACCACGCTGCCCGGCGCCGCCAAGGAGTACGAGGCCCTGCGCGAGCGCTACGACCTCGTGAGCTTCGACCCGCGCGGGGTGGGCCGCAGCGCCCCCGTCCTGTGCCTGGACGACAAGCAGCTCGACGCGTACTACGCCTCGAACTCCTCCCCCGACACCCCGGCGGCGGTGAAGGAGTACCTGGACAACACCCGCAAGTACCAGCAGGCCTGCGAGGCGAACTCCGGGAAGGTGCTCCCGCACGTCGGCACCGAGAACGCGGCCCGCGACCTCGACCGGATCCGCCAGGCCCTCGGCGACGAGAAGCTCAACTACTTCGGGATCTCCTACGGGACCGAGCTCGGCGGGGTCTACGCCCACCTCTTCCCGGACAGGGTCGGCCGGGCCGTCTTCGACGCCGTCGTCGACCCGACCGCCACCTCCGAGGAGGGCGCGCTCGGCCAGGCCAAGGGCTTCCAACTGGCCCTCGGCAACTTCGCGCAGGACTGCGTGGACCGGGGTGACGAGTGCCGGCTGCAGGGCAGCACCGCCAAGGAGATCGAGGACAACATCATCAAGCTCCAGAAGCAGCTGGCCGCCAAACCCGTCCCGGGCATCGGCGACCGGATGCTGACCGAGTCCTCGGCCACCAACGGCATCGCCCAGGCCCTCTACTCCCAGGAGCTCTGGCCGCTGCTGGAGCAGGGGCTGGACGAGGCGGAGGGCGGCCAGGGGCAGCTGCTGATGGCCCTGTCCGACGCCCTCAACGGCCGTGACCAGAACGGCAACTACAGCAACATCGGCGCCGCCAACACCGCGATCAACTGCGTCGACTCCAAGGACCGCTACACCCTGGAGCAGACGGAGGCGAAGCTGCCCGCCTTCCGCGCCGCGTCTCCGGTCTTCGGGGACTTCCTCGGCTGGGCCATGATGGGCTGCACGGGCTGGCCGGTCCCGGGGACCGCGTCGACCCCGGACGTCTCCGCCCCGGGGGCCGACCCGATCCTGGTGATCGGCAACACGGGCGACCCGGCCACCCCGTACGAGGGCGCCCGCAAGATGGTCGAGCGGCTGGGCCCCGGTGTCGGCGTGGAGCTCACGTACAAGGGCGAGGGGCACGGGGCGTACAACAGCGGCGACCCGTGCGTGCAGGGCGCCGTGAACTCCTACCTGCTGGAGGGAAAGGTGCCGCCCGCGAACACGGTGTGCACCCCGCCCCCCGACGCCTCGCAGTCCCCCGCGCAACCGTCAGCCCCGGTGGAACCCCTCGGCGCCTGACCGGGGCCGGTGCCGGCTCCGGTGCCCGGCCCACAGCGGCAGCACGAAGGGGCCGTACCCGCGGCGAGCGTGCGGGTACGGCCCCTTCGTGGACGGATCAGTAGACCGGCTTCTCGGGCTCGATCTGGTGGACCCAGCCGATGACGCCGCCGCCGACGTGCACCGCGTCGGCGAAGCCCGCGGACTTCAGGACCGCGAGGACTTCCGCACTGCGGACACCCGTCTTGCAGTGCAAGACGATGCGCTTGTCCTGCGGGAGGTCCTGGAGGGCGGTGCCCATCAGGAACTCGCCCTTGGGGATCAGCTTCGCGCCGGGGATCGAGACGATCTCGTACTCGTTGATCTCGCGGACGTCGATGATCTCGATCGGCTCCTCGCTGTCGATCCACTCCTTGAGCTGCTTCGGAGTGATCGTGGAGCCGGCGGCCGCCTCCTGGGCCTCCTCCGACACGACGCCGCAGAAGGCCTCGTAGTCGATGAGCTCCTTGACGGTCGCGTTCGGGCCGCAGACCGCGCAGTCGGGGTCCTTGCGGACCTTGACCTGGCGGTACTGCATCTCCAGGGCGTCGTAGATCATCAGACGGCCGACCAGCGGCTCGCCGACGCCCGTGAGCACCTTGATGGCCTCGGTGACCTGGATGGAGCCGATGGACGCGCAGAGCACGCCCAGGACGCCGCCCTCGGCGCAGCTCGGGACCATGCCCGGCGGCGGGGGCTCGGGGTAGAGGCAGCGGTAGCACGGGCCGTGCTCGGACCAGAAGACCGAGGCCTGGCCGTCGAAGCGGTAGATCGAACCCCACACGTACGGCTTGTTCAGCAGCACGCAGGCGTCGTTGACGAGATAGCGCGTGGCGAAGTTGTCCGTGCCGTCGACGATGAGGTCGTACTGGCTGAAGATCTCCATCACGTTCTCGGCCTCGAGCCGCTCTTCGTGAAGGACCACGTTCACGTACGGGTTGATGCCCAGCACGCTGTCGCGGGCGGACTCGGCCTTGGAGCGGCCGATGTCCGACTGGCTGTGGATGATCTGGCGCTGCAGGTTCGACTCGTCGACCTCGTCGAACTCCACGATGCCCAGCGTGCCGACGCCGGCCGCGGCCAGGTACATGAGGGCGGGCGAGCCGAGGCCGCCCGCGCCCACGGCCAGCACCTTGGCGTTCTTCAGGCGCTTCTGGCCGTCCATCCCGACGTCCGGGATGATCAGGTGACGGGAGTACCGACGGACCTCGTCAACGGTGAGCTCAGCAGCCGGCTCGACCAGGGGTGGCAGCGACACGGGGACTCCGTAGATGGTGACGACTTAACGGTGGTTCTCTCCGTAACACTGCCACGCCCGTCTTCATTCCAAGACACCTGTCCCGATGCGTGAGACGATTTCGTCCCAGTACCCGGGCATCGAGGCCCAGGGGTCACGGTCCCCGACCGCGCGGCGGTCGGTGAACCAGATCGTGCCGGCGCCCTGCCAGCGGGCGACCCTCATCGCCTCCTCCAGGTGCGTGCGCGGCACCCCGTGGACCAGGTGGCAGAACCGCTCCGGCGGGTACTCCGCCGTCCACTCCGCCACCTGCGACCAGCGGTAGTCGGCCCAGGCCCCGGAGAAGGTGACCAGCTGGTCGGCGGCCTCCGCGTAGCCCTCGTACGGGTGCGTGCCGTGCCCGAGGACGATCCGCAGGTCCTCGCCCAGGCCGCGCAGGGTGTCGACGACCCGGCGCACCGGTTCCAGGTCCGCCCGGTCGGCCGGGGCGTCGGCGAGGTAGAAGCCGCCGACGCCGTACCAGTCCCGAAAGCGGTGGGCGTCGGAGACCAGCTCCCCGAAGGAGCGCGATCCGTCCCGCATCGCGAGATGGCCGAGGACCGTGCCGCCCGCGGCGTGCAGCTTCGCGGCCGCTTCGGTGCAGTGCGGATCGGGCCGCCCGCCCGGGCCGTCCGTCACGTTCAGCACGGCCCAGTGCAGCGGGGTGCCGGGGCGGGTGAGCTCGGCCCACTCCACGGGGGCGAGCAGCGGGTGCGCGTAGCCGGGGATGCCCAGTCCGAGGCGGCCCGCCCCGGTCGCGGCGGCCGTCAGGGCCCCCGGCGGAGTGGTCAGATGCGGCACGCCGCCTCCATCCAGATGTCCGCGAGGGACTCCTCCAGGTTGATCCGGGGCCGCCAGCCGAGCCGGTCGCGGGCGGTACGCACGTCCGCCTGCTGCCAGGCCCCGCAGCCGTCGGGGTAGGGGTACGGCTGGGGTGCCGCGGCGGCCATCTGCTCGGCGGTGGCCTCGGAACGGGGGGACCCGATGGAGGCGAGCCCGGCCGCGCGGCCGGGGTGCCCGTGCGCGTGCTGGGGTCCGCCGTGCGGCACGTCCAGCTCGTGCAGGGCTCCTCCGTACCCGGCGACCCGCGCCAAAACGGCGGCCGCGTCGCGCAGCCGGACGGCGCGGCCGGTGCCGATGTTCACCACGCCCTGGGCGGCGGACAGGGATGCGGCGTGCACGGCTCGCGCCACGTCCCGTACATCGACGAAGTCGCGCTGCACGCCGAGCCCGCTGAGCTTGAGCTCGCCGTCGCCGGACTGCATCGCGCGGCGCATGGCCTCGGCGAGCCGGCCGAGCGGGGACCCGGCGGGGGTGCCCGGCCCGACGGGCGAGAAGATCCGCAGCACGACGGCGTCCAGCCCGGAGCCGAGCACCAGCTCGGTGGCGGCCAGTTTGCTGACGCCGTACGGTCCGCCGGGTCTCGGGACGGCGTCCTCGGCCGTGGAGGATCCGGGCTGGCTGGGCCCGTACTCGGCGGCGCAGCCGAGCTGTACGAGCCGGGCCCCGCAGCCGCTGCGGCGCAGGGACTCGCAGATCGTCGCGACGGCGACGGTGTTGTGCCGGGTGAGCTCGCGGGCCCCGCCCCGGGTGGCTCCGGCGCAGTTGATGACGACGCCCGGGTGGACGGCGTCGAGGAAGCGCGTGAGCGCTCCGGGGCTGCCGGTGGCGAGGTCGAAACGGACGTCGGCGTCGTCGCCGCGGCCGAGCGCGGTGAGCTGGACGGCCGGGTCGGCGAGCAGCCGGTCGGCGACGTAGCGGCCGAGGTATCCGTTGGCTCCGATCAGCAGCACCCTCATCGCGTGACCCCTTGATTGGTTGGCTGGCCGGTCATGTCTGTTTCTCCTTGCGGACGGGTGGACGGATGGGGCGGGGTACGGGCAGAGCGCCTCGGCGTCGACACCCCCTGAGGGCTGTGGTGGTCCCGGGGGCCGTCATGGGCGCGCGTGCGCGGATGCGCGCGACAGGGCGAGGACGGTGTGGACGAGGAGGGCGGCCGCGGCGGCGGGGGCCGCCGCCGGGACCGGGATCAGGGCGAGGGCCAGTGCGGCGGCGACGGGTCCGCGGCGGGATCCGTGCCGCAGCAGCAGCCGGGTCAGGAAGAGCAGCAGGGCGAGCGGCACGGCCACCGGGAGCGGTGCGCCGGCGAGCGCGGCGGCCCCGGCGGCGGCCCCGATGAAGCCCGCGACGGCCGCGAACAGCAGCGGGCGGGCCCGGTCGGCGAAGTCCTCCAGGGCGCGGCTCCCGCCGAGCCGGGCCCGGCCCCCGGCCGCGAAGGCCGCGGCGAGCAGGTGCCCGGGGGCGACGGCCAGCGCGAGGCCGACCGCGAGGGCGGTGCCGTACCGGTACGCGGCCCAGCCGGCGACGACGGCGGCGAGCAGGTGCGCGAGCCAGGGGAAGCGGCCCCCGGCGGCCCGCCCCGGCCACACCAGTGCGGCGACGGTGGCGGCGACGGCGGCGGGTCCGGCCCACGCCTGGTCCGCGGCGGCCGCGGATGCGGCGAGGGCCCCGGGCAGCAGCGCGCAGCCGAAGGCGCGGTAGGCGGAGGGCCCGGCCGGGACCAGGGCCGGCGCGGCGGCGGGCACCTCCCCGCGCGGGCTGCGGGCGTACAGCTCCTCGGCGAGGGAGAAGACGTCCCGGTGGCGGAAGCGTGCGGCGGTGCGGTCGGTGATGCCGTGGGCCTCCAGCCCGGCGGCGATCTCCAGGGGGTCCACGGCCCGCTCGCACAGCTCGCGGTGCCGGTGCAGCAGGGCCTTGACGGGATCTCCCGCGGCCCGCCGGCGCACCCTGTCGGCCGCCGGCGACGGTGGGGCTGCGGTGTCGGGGTCGACGGTGGTCATACGGCGGCCTCCGAGGTCGGGTCCGGTGCGGGCTTGGCCCAGGTCGGGCTGGTCCAGTGCCCTGGCACCCGCGCCTCCGGGGGCCGGGCGAAGGGGATGCCGCCGCCGTCGGGCCTTTGGGAGCCCTTGGCCAGCAGCCGCAGGTAGATCTCCTGGAAGGCGGCGACGTTCTGCTCGACGGTGAACAGCTCCAGGGCACGTGCCCGGGCTGCGGCTCCGAGGCGCTCCGCCCGCTCGGCGTCCCCGAGCAGGGTCAGGCAGGCTTCGGCGAGCGCCCGGGGGTTGCGCGGCGGGACGACGAGCCCGGTGCCGCCGATGACCTCGCAGACCGCGCCCACGTCGGTGGAGACGGTGGCGCGCCCGCAGAGCATCGCCTCGGCGAGGGTGATGGGGAAGCCCTCGATCACGGAGGACAGCACGACGACCCGTCCGGCGCCGTACGCCTCGGCCGCGGAGGGGGCCTCCGGTCCGCCGATCTCCTCGAAGGCGACCGGATTCTCCCCGACGGTGACGCTGTCGGCGGCCTCGTCGGGGAACAGCTGCGCGGCGAGGGAACGGCAGTCGACGAGGTAGCCGGGGTCCACCGCCGTGGCGAAGATCCGCAGCCGGGCGCGCGGCTCGGCCCTTCTGACCTCGGCGAAGGCGTGGAGCAGGGCGATGAGGTCCTTGGCGGGCTCCACCCGGCCGACCCACACGAGCGCATCGGGGTCGCCGCGGTCGGCGGACTCCCCCACGGTGGCGAATCGGTCCGCCTCCATCCCCGGGTAGACGGTCCGCAGCCGGTCGCGGGTGGCGCCGCACCGCTCCTGCCAGCGCCGGGCGTGGGCGTTGCCGGGGGTCAGGAAGTCGGCCCGGGCGTAGATCTCGGAGGCCAGCCGCAGGTGGAAGGCGGCGAGCAGGGCCCGTACGGCGGGGCGGGGCTCCTCGCCCCGCCCGACGCCGAGGTGGGACAGGTAGTGGGCGCGCAGCTGTACCCCGTACTCGGTGACCAGCAGCGGGACCCCGAAGAAGCGTTTGGCCAGCAGACCGGGGAGCGCCGCCACCCCGCCCGCGGTCGCGTGGCAGACGTCGACCGCGCCGAGGCCCTCGCCCCGGGCGTCCTCCTCGTACCAGCCGAGGGACAGCGGCCGCAGCATGCGCTCCAGTTCGTCCACGAACTCCAGCAGGTCTGCCACGTGCGCCGCCTGTACGGTGCGGCTCGCGCCCGGGGCCCGGCAGGCGGCCTCCAGGGCCCGCACCGCGGACTCGGAGCGCAGCGCCGCGTAGAGCCCGCCCTGTTCGCGGGCGAGGCCGGCGAGCCCGTACAGCCCGGCGGCGAAGGGGTCCGGGGCGCCGGTGCAGATCCCGTGGACCAGCTCCTTGAAGCAGTCGGCGAACCGTCGGCGCTCACGCCGGGAGTAGGTCCGCCCGTCGTCGGCGGGGGTCCACAGGGGCGCCGTGCGGACGTGGGTGACGTGCTCGGGCAGCGGGATCCGGGCGCGCTCCTGCTCGGCGCTGCGGCTCAGCGCGTAGAGCTCGAACTCGTGCTGCGGGAGTCCGCGCACGAGCCGGTCGCACCACAGCCTGGCCTCGCCCGTCGCATACGGATAACCACCTTCCGTGAGCAGTCCGATCCGCACGAGTGGCACCCCCGATCTCCCGTTCAGGCGGTCGCCGTCGGTCAGGCGACCCGCCGCGGGAGAACTCAAGCGGATATGCCGAAGGCGCGACGGACGGTTGTCCGTCGCGCCACCGGAAGGGGTGAAGAGTCGTAACTTTCCCGTACGGTTCGCGTTCGAGCACGCTAGAAGTACAGCCCCGAAGGGCCTGAACTAGGCGGTGGCGAAGGCCTCCTGGCGCGACGTGCGGCGTTCCGCGGCCAGCCCCGGGTCGAGTGCCGGCACGGCGGCCAGCAGTCGGCGCGTGTAGGGGTGGGCCGGACGGTCGTACACCTCGTCCACCGGGCCCTCCTCCACGATCTCGCCGGCCCGCATGACGGCGACCCTGTCGCTGACCTGCCGGACCACGGCCAGGTCGTGCGCGATGAAGACCAGGGCGATGCCGAACTCCCGCTGGAGTTCCGCCAGCAGGGCGGTGACCTGCGCCTGCGTGGTCACGTCGAGGGCCGAGACGGGCTCGTCGCAGACGATCAGCCGGGGCCGGGGCGCCAGCGCCCGGGCGATGCCGACCCGCTGGCGCTGGCCGCCGCTGAACTCGTGCGGGTAGCGGTCGTAGTGCCCGGCCTCCAGCCCGACGCGCTCCAGCAGTTCCCCGACGCGGGCGCGCAGGGCCGCCTCGTCCCGTTCCCCGGCCGCGCGCAGCGGGTCGGCGACGGACTCGCCGATGGAGCGGCGCGGGTTGAGGGAGGAGACCGGGTCCTGGAAGACCATCTGCACCCCGTCCGTGATCCCGGTGGCGGGGACGCCCCCGTGCCGGACCTGGCCGGAGTCGGGCTCCACCAGTCCGACGAGCATCCGCCCGAGCGTGCTCTTGCCGGAGCCGCTCTCGCCGACGATGCCGAGGGTCTCCCCGGCGCGCACGGCGAGGGACACCCCGGCGACGGCGGCGACCCGGCGCCCGCGCCGGCCGAACTCCCGGCGCAGTCCGACGGCTTCGACGACGGGCTCGGTGGTGCCGTCCGACGCCGGGGCCGGGGCGGGGTCCGGGGTGCGGCGCGGCCCGTCCAGCCTCGGCACCGCCGCCAGCAGCGCACGCGTGTACGGCTCGGCCGGTGCGGCCAGCACGGAGGCCACCGGCCCGCGTTCCACGGCGGAGCCGTCCCGCATCACCAGCAGCTCGTCCACGCTCTCCGCGGCCACGCCCACGTCGTGGGTGACCAGCAGCAGGCCGAGTCCGCGCTCCTCGCGCAGCCCGTGCAGCAGGTCCAGGATCTGGGCCTGGACGGTGACGTCCAGCGCGGTGGTCGGCTCGTCGGCGATCAACAGCCGCGGCTCGCAGGCCAGCGCCATCGCGATGAGGGCCCGCTGCCGCATGCCGCCGCTGAACTCGTGCGGCCGCGCACGGGAGCGGCGCACGGCGTCCGCGATGCCCACCCTGTCGAGCACCTCGACGGCCCGGGCGCGGGCGGCCCGCCGGGAGGCGCCCGAGTGGATCCGGTGGACCTCGGCGATCTGGTCGCCGATGGCGAGGTACGGGTCCAGGGAGCTGAGCGGGTCCTGGAAGACCATGGCGGCCGTCCCGCCGCGCAGGCGGCGCAGCTCGGCGGGTGCGGCCGCGGCCACGTCGGTGCCGCCGACCCGGACGGTGCCGGACAGCCGCGCGCCCGTGCCGCGGTGCAGGCCGAGCAGGGCGGCGGCCACGGTGGACTTGCCGCTGCCGGACTCGCCCACGATGCCCAGGGCGCGGCCCGCCTCCAGGGTGAAGGAGACCCCGTCCACGGCCCGTACGTACGCGTCGGCGCCGCCGACGGGGAAGTCGACCGTGAGAGCGGCGACCTCCACCAGCGTCTGCGTCATGCGAGGGCCACCCTTCGGTCCGCGGCCGCGTACAGCAGGTCGGCGACGGCGCCCGCGACGACCACGGCCGTGCCGATCGCCAGGACGACGCCCACGACCACGGGCAGGTCCACGACCCGCACCGCGTCGATGAGGGTCTTGCCGAGTCCGGGGATCCCGAACAGCGATTCCGTCAGCACCGCGCCGCCGATCATCGTGCCGAAGTCGACGGCGCTGAGGGCGATCACGGGGGCGACGGCGCCGCGCACCGCGTGCCGGGTGACCAGGGCCCGCTCCCCCACCCCGTAGGCGCGGAAGGTGCGGATGTGGTCCTCGGCGAGTGTCTCCAGGGTCGAACTGCGCGTGAGCCGAGCGTACTTGGCGCTCTCGAAGAGGCCGAGCGTGAGCCATGGCAGCAGCAGGTTCCAGGCCCACTGCTCGGGGTCTTCGGTCAGCGGCACGTACGTCGGGAACGGCAGCCACTGGAGGTACGCGCAGACCGCCATGAGCAGCAGCAGCCCGAGGATGAAGACGGGGGTGCCGGTCCCGGCGAGGGTGAGGACGGTCAGCAGGCGTTCGGTGATGCCGCCGCGGCGCAGCGCGGACAGCAGTCCGGTGCCGACGCCGACCAGCAGCCAGATCGCCAGGGCTCCCAGCGCGAGCGACAGGGTGGCGGGCAGCCTGGTCAGGATCAGCTCGGTGACCTGCTGGTCGGTCTGGTACGAGAGGCCCAGGCAGGGCGCGTCGCAGTGCAGGACCAGCCCGGCGCCGGCGGAGTGGTCGCGGCCGGCCACCAGCCCCTGGAGGAAGTGCAGGTACTGGGCGACGGAGGACTCGTTCAGCCCGAGCTGTTCGCGGACCTGCGCGATCTGCTGCGGGTTGCAGCGCTCGCCGCAGGCGAGGCGGGCGGGGTCGCCGGGGGCCAGGTAGAAGAGGGAGTAGACGATGACGGACAGGGCGAGCAGCACGAGCAGTGCGCCGCCGGTCCGTTTGAGTACGAAGCGGGTCACCCCTTGCGCTCCTTTCTGGTGCCGACCCGCAGGCGGGAGCCTTCGCGCGGGTCGAGTGCCGTGCGGACGGCGTCGCCGAGCACGGTGAAGGCGAGCACGGTGGCGAAGAGCAGCCCGGCGGGGAGCAGGACGTAGGCCGGGTCGGCGCGGAACCAGGTCTGGGCGCTGGAGAGCATCTGCCCCCAGGAGGGCGTGGGCGGCTTCACGCCGACGCCCAGGAAGGACAGCGAGGCCTCGGCCACGATGGCGGTGGGCACCTTGATCGCGGCGTAGGTGATCACGGGTGCGGCCAGCGAGGGCAGCAGCTCGCGGCGGGCGATGCGCAGCCTGCCTCCCCCTCCGGAGAGCCGGGCGGCGTCCACGAAGTCGAGGCCGCGCAGGGCGAGGGCCTGGGCGCGCACCATCCGGGCGGTGCCGCCCCAGTCGAGCAGTCCGATGATGAGGACGAGCAGCAGCGGGCGGGGGAAGTCGGGCGGGACGACGGCGGTGAGGGCGATGCCGATGACCAGCATCGGCAGCGCGATCATGACGTCGGTGAACCGCCCGATGAGCTGGCCGGCGATGCGCCCGCCGAGTGCGGCGGCGAGTCCGACGGCGACGCCGACGAACGTCTGCACGGCGACCGCGCCGAGGGCGACGAGCAGCGAGACGCGCGCTCCGTAGAGGAGCCGGGTGAACAGGTCGCGGCCGGTGCCCGGCTCGACGCCGAGCCAGTGGTCGGCGGAGATGCCGCCGAAGGAGCCGGTCGGGACGCCGCCGCGGGCGGAGTCCACGAGGTCGTCGTGGTACGTGTTCGGGTCCTGGCCGGTGAGCTGCGCGAGCAGCGGGGCGGCGAGGGCGAGAAGGACGAGCAGGGCCAGGACGGCGGCGGCCGCGACGGCGGAGGGCCGTCGGCGCAGCCGCCGCCACACCTGGCGTCCGGCGCCGGCGCCCGGGGGGACGGCCCCGGGTGCCGGCGCGGACCGTTCGAGGGCGATGCTCACTTGACCGCGACCTGCGAGATGTCGAGGACGCCGGTCCAGTCGCTGATGACGACGTTCTTGACGTCCTTGCCGACGAGCCGCTTGTAGACCGGGTGGAAGAGCGGCACGGTGAGGGCCTGCTCGCCGATCTTCTTGTCGAGGGCTCCCCAGCGCTTGCCGGCCGCGGCGAGGTCGGTCAGCTTGGCGATCTCGTCGATCTCGGCGTTGACGGCCGGGTCGTCGAGCTGCGCGTGGTTGTAGTTGGAGCCGCCGGTCACGATCTGCCGGCCGTCGAAGATGGGCGCGAGGAAGGGGCCGCCGGACGGCCAGTCGGCGCCCCAGCGGGAGAGGAAGAAGCCGGGGGTGTTCTTGGCGTCCCAGCGCCGCTCGTTGAAGGCGTTGTTCTCCAGGCCCTCCAGCTTGACGGTGATGCCGGCGGCGGCGAGCGCCTGCTGGACGGCGGTGGCGACCTCGGGGCTGGTCTGGCGGTTCTGCGCGGTGGAGTGGGTCAGGGTGACGGTGAGGCCGTCGGGGAAGCCAGCTTCCTTCAGCAGTTCCTTCGCCTTGGCCGGGTCGCCGGTCCTGCCCGCCGGGAAGTGGTCGTACGGGGCGAAGCCGAAGGCCTCGCGCTCGGGCAGGAAGGTGGTGGCGGGCTCGGCCAGCGCGGAGCCGCCGGCGGCGTTGACCACGCTGGTGCGGTTGATCGCGTGGGAGACGGCCTGGCGGACCTTCGGGTTGTCGAAGGGCGCGACCTTCGGGTTGAAGGCGATGTAGTTGATGTAGCCGAAGTGGCCGGTGCCGACGCGGCCGGCGAGCTCCTTGTTGTCGCCGATCTGCGCGAGCTCCGCCGGGCCGAGGTTGGTGTCGGTGGTGATGGCGGCCGCGTCGGGGCCGGCGCTGGTGGTCAGGCGCTGGTTGATGACGGCGGAGTCGAGACCGGAGCGGACGTCGATCCTGTCCGGGTAGGCCTTGCGCTCCTCGTCGGTCTTCTCGTCCCAGTGCTCGTTGCGCTCCAGGCTGAGGTGCTCGCCGTCGTTCTCGTTCTTGACGACCTTGTAGGGGCCGGAGGAGACCGGGTGCTCCTCGTACTTGGCCCCGGTGTCCTTGGCCTTGGGGACGGGGGCGAACTGCGTCTGCGTGGCGACGAAGGGGAACTCGCCCTCGGGCTTGCGCAGTTTGAAGACGATCGTCTTCGCGTCGGGCACGACGATCGAGTCGAGCCCCTTGCCGCCGTCCTTGTAGGGGCCCTCGTACGACTCGCCGCCGACCAGCCAGTCGCGCAGGTACGGGGCTCCGCCCGACAGCTCGGCGGCGAAGGACCGCTCGATGCCGTACTTGATGTCGGCGGTGGTGATCGGGGAGCCGTCCTCGTACTTGAGGCCGTCCTTGAGGGTGTAGGTCCACTCGGTGGCGTCGGCGTTGGGCCGGCCGGTGTCGGTGGCCAGGTCGGGCACGACCTTGGTGCCGGCCGCGCCGTCCTCGCGGTTGCGGGTGGTCAGGGTGCGGAAGACCAGCGAGGGAACGTTTCCGCCGCCCGAGGTGTAGAGCCGGGCCGGGTCGAAGTCGTTCTGCGGCTCGGAGTTGAGGACGGTCAGGGTGCCGCCCTTCTGCGGAGCACCCGCGGCGCCGGGCTTGCCGTCGGCGGCACCGGCCCCGTCCGCGCCGCCCTTGGGACCGCAGGCGGCGGCGCCCCCGGCCAGTACGAGGCTGACGGCGGCCGCGGCCACGCGGCGCGATATGTGGGACTGACTGGGCATCGGAGAAGGACCTCTCGGCGTGAAGGAAGAACGACAAGGGCCACGCGAGGGGCGGCGATCAGCGATCAGCGGCGGTACCGGACCGGCACCGAACAGGAGGAGGCCGCGCCTGCGGGCATGGGCGTGCCCGGGCGCGGCGGCGTCACGAAAGGGACGAGAAGGGTCGCTGCGCGGTCGGGCCGGCGTCAGCGACAGAAGATGTCGGCCACGCTGTGCGCGGCCACACCGAGGAGCGCCAGCTCAATGGCGGCGCTCGCGGTCAGGGTGTGGCGGTGCGACATGCGGAGAACGATGGCCGATGATCGGACACCTTGTCAACGCGACCACCGGCCCGTTGACCGGGCGCTGCCTCAATTCCCGGGGAACGCCCAGGGGTTGGGCCTGCACTGGATGCCGTCGAGGTTGAGGGACTTGGTCTGCTGCTGCATGACCGGGGCGAGCGCTCCGGGGGTGCGGCAGTTGACGTGGCCGTGGCCGAGCCGGTGGCCGACCTCGTGGTTGATGAGCATCTGGCGGTAGGCGAACATCTGGTCCGGACCGTAGGTCTCGGACCCCTGGGCCCACCGGAAGGCGTTGATCATCACGCGCTCGGTCTTCGCCGAGTCGCAGGACACGTTGCCGACGACGGTGTCGAGGTCGGACTTGGCGCACCAGACGCCGGTGGTGCCGGGGCTGGCGAGGGTGATCACGAAGTCCGCCTCGCCGCCCGGTACCCGCTCGAAGGTCTTCGTGCCGCCGTGGCCCCAGCTGCGGTCGTCGTTGAGAGTGCGGTGGACGGCCTCGGCGAAGAGCATCGGGTCCAGGCCCAGGCCCTGCTCGACGTCGACGCGGTAGCGCACGACCTTGCCCTTGCCGGGGCCCTTGGCCACGCCCGGCACGGTGTCGAAGGTGCCGGGCCCGGTGAGCTTCGGGTCGAGGGGCAGCTGCGCGGCCATCTGCTGTTCGTACGTCAGCTCCGGCGCGGGTGCGGGCGCGGCGGCGGACGGCGCGACGGGTGCGGCCGCGCCGCCGTTCGGGGTCGGCCGGCCGTCGGAGCGGGAGGCAGCCGTGTCGCTGCGCTCCTTCTCCGTGGCGGCGGGCGCGCCGGCCCTGGTCTCCTCGGCGTCCGTGTCGAGGAACGCCTGGCCGGCGACGACCACCGCGAGGACGGTGGTGACCGCGGCCGCGGCCATGCCGGTGTACGTCAGGGCCTTCTTGCCGCGGCCGGAGGCGGGCCGCTCCTCGACGGGATCGGCCGGCACCCGGGGGCCGGGCACGAGGCGGTGCGAGCCGGTGGAGGTGACGGGGTCCGGCGCGGCAGCGGGTGCGGGCTCGGGCGCCCGGGGGGCCGGCTCTTCGAACGTGACCTGCGGGAAGCCCACCGCGGGCGTGCCGAAGGCCGGCGTGTCGTAGTCCCGCGGGGCGGCGGGGGCCGCCGCCCTCGCCGCGGGCGCGGGGTCGTCACCGGAGCGCGGGCGGGGTACGCCGCGCCAGTCCCCGTACACGGAGTCGGGTCCGGCACCCCAGGCGCCGCCGGTCTCGTACTGCTGGGGGTGGCCGCCGTCGCGCGCTCCGGCGGCGGGGCGGTCCTGGGACACGTATCCGTGGTGCGTGACGGTCGTCTCGGGCCACCCGGCGAACGGGTCGTCGTTGCCGAAGACGTCGTTGCCGAACGCGTCGTACGCGGACCGGTCGTCGTACGCGGCGGTACCCGGCTGCGCCTGCGGGCGCGCTGCTGCAGGCGCCGGCGCCGGAGCGGACTCCGGAGCGGGCGCCCCGGATTTTCGACTGTGTCGTCCCACGGCTCTCAGCCCCTGCCGTCTTCGGTGTCCCGGTCCGCAGCCCCTGCGCGGGTATCGCGCAGCAGCTCCGTGAAGGCGGCGGCCACCACCTCGGGGTACTCCATCATCGCCACGTGCCCGGCCTCGGGCAGGGTCAGCAGCCGCGAACCCCGGAAGGCCGCGGCCGCCCTGTGCGCCATGCGGTACGAGACCAGTTGGTCCCGGCCACCGTAGACCAGCAGGGACGGGGCGAGCACCCGCTGCGCCTGCCGCCACAGTCCGTGCTGGCCGCCGAGGGTGTAGGCGTCGACGATGCCGCGCGAGGTGCGGGTCATCGCGTCCCAGAAGTACGGGAGCGCCATCCGGCGCTCCATCTCCTCCACGGCGTTGCGGAACCCTTCCGGAGTCACCCGGGAGGGGTCTCCGTAACAGAGGTCCGTCACCCCACGGGTGCGCTGTTCCGCGCTGAGGCCCTGCATCATCCGGCTGAAGAGGGCGGCCACCCCGGGCAGGGCCAGGAGCGCGGTCGGCACGGCCGACCGCTGCACGCGCAGCTCGGGGAGGGCGGGCGAGACCAGCGTCAGGGTGCGCACGAGGTCGGGGCGGACGGCCGCGACCCGGGTGGAGACGGCGCCGCCCAGGGAGTTCCCGAAGAGGTGGACCGGCCCGCGCCCGGCGGCGTCGAGGTGGCGGATGACGGCCCGCGCGAGCGCGGTGACGGAGTAGTCGCGGTCGGCGGGCGGCGGGGACCAGCCGAAGCCGGGCAGGTCCACGGCCTCGCCGTCGACGGTGTCCGCCAGCTGCTCCATGAGCGCCGACCAGTTCTGCGAGGAGCCGCCCAGGCCGTGCACGAAGAGGGCGGGCGGCAGGCCGTCGCGTCGGGGCGGGCGCACCCGGACGGCCAGTTCCAGCCCGGGCAGCACGGCGGTGCGCAGCTGCTCCCCGTCGGCCAGCCGGACCGCTCCCAGGGGGGAGGACGGTTCGGCGGCGGACCGTACGCCCGGCAGCTCGGTCGAAGACATGCGGGCAATGTTACGAGACGATCACGTTCCACTTGTTGTGTTCGCGGTCACAGTCTCATCGCGGATCCGCATAGCGGTGCCCCCGCGATCCTCCTAGGCTCGTAAGTGACACAAGGAAGCGAGGGGAGCGGCAATGACTGTCGACCCTGCGGAGCCGGACACCTTCCGGGAGCGGTTTCCGGAATCCCTCGATCCTGAGGCGCCCGAGGCGGATGTGGCGGAGCAGCAGGCCGATCTCCGGCCTGGCGAGGACGACCCCGACGCCGGCCGCGAGGCGGGCCAGGCCGCGGACGGCGACGCCGCCGAGCAGGCGCGCGTGGTGCAGCTGGACGAGGACGACTACCGCTGACCGACCGCTGACCAGCACCTCCGGGCCGTCCGTACCGCGAGAAAACTCGGCTTGGACCCCCCAGATTCGGTTACCGAAAAGTACGATGGCGGCGCGGCGCAGAGCGCCTGTGTTCCGAGAGAAAGTGGGAGGCGGCGTGACAGCCATCGAGCAGACCGAGGCAGCGCGTCCGCGGGGCACGCGACTGCCGCGCCGGGCCCGGCGCAACCAGCTGCTGGGCGCGGCCCAGGAGGTGTTCGTCGCCCAGGGTTACCACGCGGCCGCGATGGACGACATCGCCGAGCGCGCCGGGGTGAGCAAGCCGGTGCTCTACCAGCACTTCCCGGGCAAGCTCGACCTGTACCTGGCCCTGCTGGACCAGCACTGCGAGGCGCTGCTGCTGTCCGTGCGCACGGCTCTCGCGTCGACGACGGACAACAAGCTGCGCGTGGCCGCCACCATGGACGCCTACTTCGCGTACGTGGAGGACGAGGGCGGCGCCTTCCGGCTGGTCTTCGAGTCCGACCTGACGAACGAGCCCGCGGTGCGCGAGCGCGTCGACCGCGTCTCGCTCCAGTGCGCGGAGGCGATCTCCGACGTCATCGCCGAGGACACCGGCCTGTCCAAGGACGAGTCGATGCTGCTGGCCGTGGGCCTGGGCGGGGTCTCGCAGGTGGTGGCCCGCTACTGGCTCTCCAGCGAGAGCCCGGTCGCCCGCGAGACGGCGGTCGGCCTGCTCACCTCGCTCGCCTGGCGCGGCATCGCCGGCTTCCCGCTGCACGGCACTGAATCCTGACGGCCCGACGGCCGTCACGCCGTCACCGCGGCGCGGCTCCGGCGACGTCCCGCCGGTGTTCGCTGCGAGCGTGTCCGCTCTGCGCGGTCCGCATCCCCTCTCCGGGCTAATGTGGACCGCGTACGGCGCGGCTGATCGCGCGAACCGGATCGTCGGAGGGACAAAGCCGTGGAGGTCAAGATCGGCGTGCAGCACGCACCCCGGGAGATCGTGCTGGAGAGCGACCTGAGCGCCGAGGAGCTGGAGGGCATCGTCGCCGCCGCGCTGTCCGGCCAGGCGCCCCTGCTGAGCCTCACCGACAACAAGGGCCGCAAGGTCCTGGTGCCGTCCGACCGTCTGTCGTACGTCGACCTGGGTGAGCCGACCGCGCGCAAGGTCGGTTTCGGAGCGCTCTGAGAACTGTCCGAAACGGCCCGGTGGTTGATTCCACCGGGCCGTTTCTCTTTCTTCCGCTTCGGGTAGGACCGCAGTGACCCGGTTTGCCCTGACGTATGGGAGAGACCTGATGCTGCTGATGGAAGTGCTCGGCGCCGCACTGCTGGGGCTCGCCCTGTCCGCCGCAGCCGTCCGAGGGCTCGAGCCCCGACTTCCTTCTCGGCGCGTGGTGCTGGTCAGCGGGGTGGTGGGAGCGCTGTTCGGCGCCTATCTCACCCACTTCGCGCTGGGCCCGGGACACAACACCCTGTTGGCGACGTTCGTCGGCGCGGTGCTGGTGTCGGCCGTGGTGCTGTCGCTGCTGCTCCGTCCGGCCCACGGGCCCCGCAGGCGTCCCCACAGGACTCCGTTTTCGCTCCCGTCGCGGGGGTGACCCCTGAAGCCGGCCCGTGAGGCCCGCTTCCCCGACCACGTACGTACGTCGGCCCCGGCGCGCACTTGGCGCGCCGGGGCCGACGTACGTACGGGAGGGTCCGGTCAGGCGGCGAGGCCGAGGGCCGCCATCCGCTTGGTGTGGGCCTTGGTGATGCGGGTGAACATCTCGCCGACGGCCGCGAGGTCGAAGCCGGCCGCCATCCCGTCGACGCCGCCGACCAGCATGGTCGAGAGCGCGTCGCGTTCGGCGACCACGCGCTGGGCCTGCGAGAGGGCCTCGCCCATCAGGCGGCGCGCCCACAGCGCGAGCCGGCCGCCGCAGCGGGGGTCGGCCTCGATCGCGGCGCGCACCTTCTCGACGGCGAAGTTGCCGTGGCCGGTGTCGTCGAGCACACCGAGCACGAGGGCGCGGGTGTCGGTGTCCAGGTGCGAGGCGACCTCGCGGTAGAAGTCACTGGCGATGGAGTCGCCGACGTACGCCTTGACCAGGCCCTCCAGCCAGTCCGACGGGGCGGTCTGGCGGTGGAAGGCGTCGACGCCCTGCGCGAAGGGCTCCATGGCGGCGGTGGGCTCGGCCTCGATCTTCGTGAGGCGGTCCCGGAGCCGCTCGAAGTGATGGAATTCGGCGGAGGCCATCGCGGCGAGCTCGGCCTTGTCGTCCAGGGTGGGCGCGAGCTTCGCGTCCTCCGCGAGGCGCTCGAAGGCCGCGAGCTCCCCGTAGGCGAGCGCGCCGAGCAGGTCCACGACGGCGGCCCGGTACTGCGGCGAGGCAGATGCGGTCGCCCAGTCCTGCGAGGCGATCCACGTGGCCTCGGCGGGGTTGCTGTCGTCGGCGGGCGAGGCGTTTTCTACGGTCGGCATGCTCCGCACAATAGCCCGCCGAATGGCCCCTCAAGGCACCACGTCTACTCCCAGCCTGTCCACCTAAACCCACCTACCCGGTGAATTCACCCGACACACCTGCGCGATTCCGGGGTACAGTGGTAATGCGCCTGCCGAATACTCGGCGGGCCATCCGAATGAGGATGCCCGGTCGGTGGCCCGATCGGCTCCAACCGACCGCCCTCGGTGTGGTGCGTACGTCCATGCGTACCGCCTCCCACGAGGGGCCCCCTCAGCGGCAGATGCGCTTGAGCGAAGGCCAGTGGTCCCGCGCAGCTTCGTACGTGGCAGTACTGCAAGCACAGCACGGTAGGACCCCCCTCGCCGCCTCGCGCCGCGTCTCACAGAAGAGGCAGCACCCTGACTACGTTCCGAGACCTCGGGATCTTTCCCGAGACTGCCGAAGCCCTTGAGGCCGTCGGCATCGTGTCCCCCTTCCCCATCCAGGAGATGACCCTCCCCGTCGCCCTCTCCGGCACGGACGTCATCGGCCAGGCCAAGACCGGAACCGGCAAGACGCTCGGTTTCGGCCTTCCCCTGCTGGAGCGGGTCGTCGTCCCCGCGGACGTCGAGGCCGGCCGGGCCACGCCCGACCAGCTGACCGACGCCCCGCAGGCCCTCGTGGTGGTTCCGACCCGCGAGCTGTGCACCCAGGTCACCAACGACCTCCTGACCGCCGGCAAGGTCCGCAACGTCCGCGTCCTGGCCATATACGGCGGCCGCGCCTACGAGCCGCAGGTCGAGGCCCTCAACAAGGGCGTCGACGTGATCGTCGGCACCCCGGGCCGCCTGCTCGACCTGGCCGGGCAGCGCAAGCTCGACCTGTCGCGCGTCCGTGCGCTCGTCCTCGACGAGGCCGACGAGATGCTCGACCTGGGCTTCCTGCCCGACGTCGAGAAGATCATGGCCTACCTGCCCCCGAAGCGTCAGACGATGCTGTTCTCGGCGACCATGCCGGGCGCGGTCATCGGCCTGGCCCGCCGGTACATGACGCAGCCGACGCACATCCGCGCCGTCTCCGAGGACGGCGAGGGCGCGACCGTCGCCAACATCGCGCAGCACGTCTTCCGTGCGCACAACATGGACAAGCCGGAGCTGGTCTCCCGCATCCTGCAGGCCGAGGGCCGTGGCCTGGCCATGATCTTCTGCCGTACCAAGCGCACGGCGGCCGACATCGCCGAGCAGCTGGAGCGGCGCGGCTTCGCGTCCGGCGCCGTCCACGGCGACCTGGGCCAGGGCGCGCGCGAGCAGGCCCTGCGCGCGTTCCGCAACGGCAAGGTCGACGTACTGGTGTGCACCGACGTCGCCGCGCGCGGCATCGACGTCGAGGGCGTGACCCACGTCATCAACTACCAGACGCCGGAGGACGAGAAGACCTTCCTGCACCGCGTGGGCCGTACCGGCCGCGCGGGCAACAAGGGCATCGCCGTCACCCTGGTCGACTGGGACGACATCCCGCGCTGGCAGCTGATCAACAAGGCGCTGGAGCTGGACTTCCACGAGCCGGTCGAGACGTACTCCACGTCGCCGCACCTGTTCGAGCAGCTGAACATCCCGGCCGGCACCAAGGGCATCCTGCCGCGCGCCGAGCGCACGCGGGCCGGCCTGAAGGCCGAGGACCTGGAGGACCTGGGCGAGACCGGCGGCCGCGGTGGCCGTGGCGGCCGCTCCGCGCAGGCCGCCACGGTGACCGAGGAGCGTCCTGCCCGTACCCGTACGCCGCGGCAGCGCCGCCGTACGCGGGGCGGGTCCGAGCTCGGCGCCGAGCAGGACGCCGTGTCCCCGGTGGCCGAGGCCCCGCAGGCACCGGCCGGCGACGAGCCGCGCAGGCCGCGCCGCCGCCGGACCCGTGTGGGTGCGGTGCCGGTGCAGTCCGCCCCGGCGGCAGTGGCCGAGGCCCCGGTGGCCGAGGCTCGCGTGGCTGCGGCTCCCGCGGCCGAGGTGGCCCCGGTCGCCGAGGAGGCCCCGGCCAAGCCGCGGCGCGCCCGCACCCGCAAGGTCGTGGAGAGCGCCCCGGAGCCGGACTTCCAGATGGCCCCGCTCGTCGAGCCGGCGCCCGTCCGGGCGCGACGCCCGCGCCGGGTCGTGGAGTCGGCTCCGGAGCCGGACTTCCAGATGGCCCCGCCCGTCGAGCCGGTCCGGGCGCGCCGCACCCGCAAGGCCGTGGCCGCGCCGGTGACCCCGGTCGCCGAGGCCCCGGCGGTTGCCGTGGCCGAGGAGGCCCCGGCCAAGCCGAAGCGCACCCGTACCCGCAAGGTCGCGGAGGCCGCTCCGGTCGCCGCCGAGGCCGCCGCCGTGGCCGAGGAGGCCCCGGCCAAGCCGAAGCGCACGCGCACCCGCAAGGTCGCCGAGGCCGCTCCGGTCGCCACCGAGGCCGCCGCCGTGGCCGAGGAGGCCCCGGCCAAGCCGAAGCGCACCCGCACCCGCAAGGTCGCGGCCGCGCCCGAGGCGTAGGACCCGGCACCGCGTCGACGGTCCCGGTCCCCTTTCGAGGGGGCCGGGGCCGTCGGCGTACCCGGGCCGTGCCGGAATCTACGGGCCGGTAACCTCGGGCCATGAGCAAGCCCCCGCGCCTCACGCTGCCGTCCGCCGCCCGTGCGTACCGCCTGTCCACCGACCGCGGTCCCTTCGCCGTGCACGAGGCCGGCGAGCCGGTCCGCGGCACCGCCCTGCTGGTCCCCGGCTTCACGGGCAGCAAGGAGGACTTCATCGGCCTGCTGGAGCCGCTGGCCGCCGCCGGCTACCGGGTGGTCGCCGTCGACGGACGCGGCCAGTACGAGACGCCCGGCCCGCGCGAGGAGTCGGCGTACGGCCTGGAGGAGCTGGCGGGCGACGTCCTCGCGCAGGTCAGGGCCCTGGACGTGGACCGCGTGCACCTCGTCGGGCACTCGCTGGGCGGGCTGATCTCGCGAGCCGCCGTGCTGCGCGACCCGTCGCCGTTCGCCTCGCTCACGCTGCTGAGCAGCGGGCCGGCGGCGATCGCCGAGGAGCAGCAGGCGCGTACGAAGCTGCTGGTCGCCGCTTTGGAGGCGATGGGCGACGACATGCCGGGGATCTGGGCGGCGATGCGGGCGCACGACCCGCAGGACGCGGCCCAGGACTCCCCCGAGCTGACGCACTTCCTGCGCGAGCGGTGGCTGGCCACCGTCCCCGAGCAGCTGGTCGTCACGGGCCGGGCGCTGATCTGCGAGCCCGATCGGGTGGACGAACTGAGCCGGGTGGCGCTTCCCAAGCTGGTGCTGTCCGGCGCGGTGGACTACGCCTGGCCGGTCCCGCTGATGGACGCGATGGCCGAGCGGCTCGGTGCTCGGCGGGTGGTCGTCCCGGGGGCCGAGCACTCCCCGAACGCCGAGGATCCGGCGACGACGGCCGCCGCGCTGGCCTCGTTCTGGGACTCCGCCACCGGCATGTAGTTAGCCAGTGAAAAAATTTCCTTAGCGTAGGGAATGATTGCGGCCTACACTTCGTTGAACCAGTGCAAGGAGAACACTGACGAAGGGAGAAGCCCCATGCGCTTCGAGATTCTGCGCCTGGACGACGTCGACGGGACCGCCGTGGACAGCACCGTCGTGGACGCGGCCTCCGTCAACCGGATCGTGCAGCAGGCCGCGTACGTCGGCCAGCGCATCCTGATCCGACCGGCCGAGAGTGCGTCCATCTGACGCTCCGCGCGAAACGTTCACGCCCCCGCACCGGGACCGGTGCGGGGGCGTTCGCGTGACCGAGGTCGCAGGCGGTCAGGCGCCCTGGACGACCTGGAGCACGCCGTTGATGATCTGCTGGACGGCGATCGCCGACAGCATCATGCCGGCGAGCCGGGTCACGAGGACGACGCCGCCGTCCTTGATGACCCGGATGATCACCAGCGAGTAGCGCATGGTGATCCACAGCACGACGTGCATGGCGATGATCGCGGCCCAGACGGAGATCTGGCCGGCCGACCCGTCCGCCTTCTGGACGGCGAGGATGACGGAGACGATCGCACCGGGCCCGGCCAGCAGCGGCATGCCGAGCGGGACCAGGGCGACGTTCACGTCCTTGGTCTGCTTGGGCTCGTCGGTCTTGCCGGTGAGCAGGTCGAGCGCGATGAGCAGGAGCAGCAGACCACCGGCGATCATCAGCGCCGGGACGGAGACGTGCAGGTAGTCGAGGATCTGCTGACCGCAGATGCCGAAGACCGCGATGACGCCGAAGGCCACGCAGACGGCCTGCCAGGCCATGCGGCGCTGCACCTTGACGGGACGGCCGGAGGTCAGCGCCAGGAAGATCGGCGTGATCCCCGGGGGGTCCATAATCACAAAAAGGGTGAGAAAAAGGGATCCGAAGACGGCGAAGTCGAACACAGTGATGCCTTGCAGGAGAGAGGGGTGTCGCGAAGAAGAAGTCAGGGACGGGTCGAGCGGGCCGCGAAGTGGCCGGTCAGCGCCCGAGTCCGCCGGCGCCCGGCACGGGGAAGGCCCCGGTCGCGCGGCGCGTGATCTCGCCGTAGATCTCGGGGTCGGTGGTGTACTCGCCCAGGCGGCAGGTCTTGCGGCTGCCGTGGTAGTCGCTGGAGCCGGTGGCCAGCAGCCCGAGGTCCCCCGCCAGAGCGCGCAGGCGCGCGCGGGTGTCGGCGTCGTGGTCCATGTGGTCCACCTCGATGCCGTCCAGGCCCGCGGCCGCCAGCTCGGCTATCGCGGACTCCGGCACGCACCGGCCGCGCTTGACGGCGGCGGGGTGCGCGAGGACGGTGACGCCGCCGGCCGCCTTGACCAGGCGTACGGCGTCGAAGGGGTCTAGCTCGTGCTTCTCGGCGTACGCGCGGCCGCCGTCGGCGAGCCAGTCCGGCGTGAAGGCGTCCGAGACGGTGGGCACGACGCCCAGCTCGACGAGGGCGGTGGCGATGTGCGGCCGGCCGACCGAGCCGTCACCGGCGATCCGCGCCACCCGTTCCCAGGTGATGCCCACGCCGAGGTCCTGCAGCTTGCCGACCATGGTCCGGGCCCGCGGGACCCGGTCGTCCCGGACGAGTTCCCGCTCGCGGGCGAACTCGGGCTCCTCGGGATCGAAGAGGTAGGCGAGCATGTGCACGCCGATCCCGTCGAGCCGGCAGGACAGCTCGGCGCCGGTCACCAGCGTCAGTCCGGCGGGAAGGGCGGCGAGGGCCTCGCCGTACCCGCCGACGGTGTCGTGGTCGGTCAGCGCGACCACGTCCAGCCCGGCGGCGGCGGCATTGCGCACCAGCTCGGCGGGGGTGTCCGTACCGTCGGATGCCGTGGAGTGGGCGTGCAGGTCGATGCGCACAGCCGAACTCCATGGGTCGTACGGACGGGGGGACACCCCAGGATAACCGGGCGGAAGGTCCGCTTTCGCCGGAAGGATCTACGCGGGGACGCCCGCGGCGGCCTACACGGGACCCAGGATGCGCGGGCTCAGGGCCCCGCACGGCAGGAGTTCGACCTCGGCGCCCCCTTCGCGCAGGTCGGTCAGGACCAGCTCGTCGTACAGCAGGAGGCCGGACTGCTGCGGCCAGACGATCGCCCACAGCCACAGGCCGCGCGCCTCGCCGGCGAAGACGGCCCGGTCGTCCGGGCCTCCGCCCACGTGCCACAGCGGTGTCGGCCGGCCCGCCGCGACCACCTTGGTGTGGGGCGGCCCGGCCATGTTGATGGACCGGCCCGGGTCGAGGCCGTCGATCCCCGCGTACCGCGCGCCCAGGCCGACGCCCAGTTCCTCCGCGATCAGCAGCAGCTCCCCCATGCCGCCCACCGGTCCGGGACCCGAGCAGGCGACCACCGTCGCCCGGCCCCCGCTGCGGTCGTCACCGGCGGACGCCACCCCGGTGAACAGCCATCCGAGCGGCAGCGGCCAGGGCATCCACACCGGCACGCGCGCCCGGTGCACGACCACGCCCAGGCCCTCCACGCTCGGCGGGATGACGGGTTGCATGGGGTGGACAGCGCCGTGCACCGCGCACTGCCAGGAGTCGGAGAAGAGTCCGGGCGCCCTGACCCGGCCACCGCACTTCGGGCAAGTTGGTTCACCCCTCATAGGTAGCCACGCTCCTCCCCGCCCGGCCGCCAGTCAAGGCATGGTCACCCGTCCGGGCTGTCAGTCCAGTGCGACGGCGCTGCGCAGAGGGTCCCGCAGGTCCGTTCCGCGCGCGAGCCAGCGCTCCTGGAGGGCGGCCGCACCGTGGACCCGCTTCCAGGCGGCCTCGTTCGCCGTCATCGGCAGCAGCGGCAGGAACCGCACCGGGTCCAGGGGCTCGTCGAGTTCCAGGTCCTCGACCAGACCGCCCGGTTCCGCCACGAGGACGGAGCTGAACGGCGCCCCCTCCCACAGCGGCTCGCCCACGTCGAGCGAGGCCCCCGGAGCCACGACCAGCCCCTCGACCTGCGGGGAGGCGGCCAGCACCGCGAGCGGCCTGAGGAGTTTGTCGGTGTCCGCCAGCCCTCCCCGTACGGTCAGCACCAGTTCGGCGCGCGGGCCCCGTACGGGGTCGGCGACCACGGCGGTCGGATCGGTCATCGGGTGCGCGGACATCCCGAGGGTCGCGTACCGCACGAGGTCGCCCTCGGCGAAGCGGAGTACCTCGATGCGGTCGGTGCCCAGGAAGGTGACGGCGGCGCGGGCGTCGGGTTCACCGAACGCGGTGCGCAGCCGGGCCTCGACGAGGGCCAGAATTTCTGCCATGAAACGAGCATAGAACTCGTATCAGCCGGGTAAAGGGCGGGTCTTGACCATCCGTCGGCTGATAGTGTTGACAGCTGTTCGGGGCCGCACGCAGAAGCGTTGTTTCAAGGCCCCGGAGACAGGACGTCCCCTACGGGGGACCGGCCGGAGGAGGTGGGGCTGCGGTGGACCGAAGTCGATCGTGCAGTACCAATCGCTCTTCCGCTTCTCCGGCGGGCGTTTCCCGCCCCCTGTGATCTTCTGATCAGTAGAAGAGCGACGGCAGAACGTCTGTCTTCCCGTCCTGTTCCCTCCCGCCTGCCCGGGCCCTGCCCGCCCGCGGTGCTGGAGGGTCTCCCACCCGTACGGTCCGCAGCCGTGCGCGCGAAGGAGCCTGCCATGTCGATGCTGCCCTACCTGCGTGCGGCCGTCCGCCCGTCCCTGCGCAAGTCCACCCCCGTACAGCCCGGCTACGACGCGACCCGCGACCCGTCGGCGAGCAGCGCGGTGGTCGACTGCGCCGTGTACCGCGACGGCCGCCGGGTACTGGGGCCGGCGTGTCTGACGCCCCGTGAGGCGATCCGCCGGGTCCGCGAGGACGGCGGCTTCGTCTGGATCGGCCTGCACGAGCCGACGGAGGCCGAGTTCGCGGGGATCGCCGCCACCTTCGGCCTGCACCCGCTGGCCGTGGAGGACGCGGTGCACGCGCACCAGCGGCCGAAGCTGGAGCGTTACGACGACACCCTCTTCACCGTCTTCAAGACCATCCACTACGTGGAGCACGCCGAACTGACCGCCACCAGCGAGGTGGTGGAGACGGGCGAGGTGATGTGTTTCACGGGCCCCGACTTCGTCATCACCGTCCGGCACGGCGGGCAGGGCTCCCTCAAGGGTCTGCGCCACCGCCTCCAGGACGACCCGGAGCTCCTGTCCAAGGGGCCCTCGGCCGTCCTGCACTCCATCGCCGACCACGTCGTCGACGGGTACATCGCGGTCGCGGCGGCGATGCAGGACGACATCGACGAGGTGGAGAGCGATGTCTTCGCGGCTCCCGCCAAGGGCAGTGCGCGCGGCGGCGACGCGGGCCGGATCTACCAGCTCAAGCGCGAGGTGCTGGAGTTCAAGCGGGCGGTCTCGCCGCTGCTGCGTCCGATGGAGCTGCTGAGCGAGCGGCCGATGCGGCTGGTGGACCCGGACATCCAGAAGTACTTCCGGGACGTGGCCGACCACCTCGCGCGGGTGCACGAGCAGGTGGTGGGCTTCGACGAGCTCCTGAACTCGATCCTGCAGGCCAATCTCGCGCAGGCGACGGTCGCCCAGAACGAGGACATGCGCAAGATCACTTCCTGGGCGGCCATCATCGCCGTGCCGACGATGATCTGCGGTGTGTACGGGATGAACTTCGACCACATGCCCGAACTCCGGTGGGAGTACGGCTACCCGATGGTGATGGCGACGATCTTCGGCGCCTGCTTCACCATCCACCGCGCCCTGCGCCGCCACGGCTGGCTGTAGCGGGCGGGGGGCGACCCCCTAACCTGTGCGCATGACTCTCAGCGCGCTCGACCTGGCCCTCGTCGAGGAGGCCACCAAGAAGTCCGGCCTGATCTGGGTCCGCGGCGCCGGGGCCGACCGCGCCCTGTGGCACGCCTGGGTGGACGGTGCCGCCCACGTGCTGGGCGACGGGCCCGGCGAGCAGCCGTTCCCCGGGCTGGCGGACGGCGCGAGCGCCGAGGTGACCGTGCGGAGCAAGGACAAGGGCGGCCGGCTGGTGGCCTGGACAGCGGCCGTACGGGAGCTCCCGCCCCGCGGCGAGGAGTGGCAGGCGGCCGTCGCCGAGCTCAAGGGCAAGCGGCTGAACGCGCCCGACTCGGAGGACATGACCGAGCGGTGGGCGCGGGAGTGCCGGCTGCTGCGGCTGGAGCCGGAGTCGGTGCGGTCCGCCCTGCCGGACGGCTCGCTGGCCGCGGCCCCGCTGGGCTCCCCGGCGACGACCCGCCGCCCGGTCCCGGCGGCCCTGCCGAAGCTCCTGCTGAAGCGGAAGAAGGCCGCCCGGGGCTGACCGGCGCGACACGCCCGGGACACCCCTACGGCTTGGTGGGGTTCGCGCCCTGGCCGGAGCCCTTGGAGGCGGCCGGGGCGGGCTCGCCGCCCTCCCCCTTGGTCGTCGGCAGCTGGCTGCCGTAGTCGACCGTCTGGTCCTGCGCGGGCGGGTCGAGCTGGAACGGCTTGCCCCACTCCGCGAGTTCCACCCGGCCGGCGCCGCCGGCCCGCTCCATGAGCAGCGGGTACGGGGTCCCCTCCAGGGACACCGAGAGCTTGCCGCCCTTGCCCTCGTCCGCCGTGACCTGGACCGCGCGGGTGTGCCCGACCTTGGTGTAGGAGCCCTTGGCGAGCTTGCCCTCCAGGCCCAGCAGCCCGTCCAGCAGGACGTCCATGTCGGTGAAGCCGCGGAACTGCTTGTAGGAGGGGTCGCCCTCGGGCACCTTCACGTACTTGTCGCCGAGCTTGCCGGCCGAGTCGGTCTGGCCCCAGAACGCCGCGCTGGCCTTCAGGTAGAGCTGCTCGCCCACGCGCAGCAGCTGGAAGGTGTCGTCCTTCGACTTCACCTCGCCCGAGCCGCCGTCCGACTTCAGCCGCATGTCGACGGTGAAGGCCTTGCCGCCGCTCACCAGCGTGCCGGACAGGTGTACCGATTCGGCATCGCCCGCGGCCGCCTTCGCCTTCGCCTCGATCTTGTCGGCGGTGAGCTTGCCGACGCCGTTCGTGCCCTCGTCCGGGTCGTCCCCGCAACCCGTACCGGTCACGGCGAGGCCCGCGCACAGCACACCGATGAAGGCGGCCCGGCGCAGCCGCGCGGCGGGGAAGTAGGCGGTCACGAGCAGGTGCCTCTCGTCGTTCGTCTGCGGGCAGCAGGCAGCGTACCCGTCCGTGTGTCGCGGCCCGAGACCGCTCCCCGGGGTCCGCCCGGCCCCGGGCGGACCTCCCCACCAGGACGCTTGGCTGCGGCACGGGCTAGCCTGAGGGGCGGCAGGACTGTCGACAGACGCTCTAGGAGGCGCTCGGATGGCTGCAGGCGCCCCGCGGATCTTCGTCTCGCATCTGTCGGGTGTGCCCGTCTTCGATCCCAACGGCGACCAGGTGGGCCGCGTCCGCGACCTCGTCGCGATGCTGCGGGTCGGCGGCCGCCCGCCGCGGCTGCTGGGCCTGGTGGTCGAGGTGGTCAGCCGGCGCCGGATCTTCCTGCCGATGACACGCGTCACGGGAGTCGAGTCCGGGCAGGTCATCACCACCGGTGTCATCAACATGCGGCGCTTCGAGCAGCGCCCCACCGAGCGGCTGGTCCTGGGCGAACTGCTGGACCGGCGGGTGACGCTGGTCGCCAGCGGCGAGGAGGTCACCGTCCTGGACGTGGCCATCCAGCAGCTGCCGGCCCGCCGGGACTGGGAGATCGACCGGATCTTCGTCCGGAAGGGCAAGTCGGGTGCGCTGCGCCGGCGCGGCGAGGCCCTGACGGTGGAGTGGTCGGCCGTGACGGGCTTCTCGCTGGAGGAGCACGGGCAGGGCGCCGAGAACCTGGTCGCCACCTTCGAGCAGATGCGCCCGGCCGACGTGGCGAACGTCCTGCACCACCTGACGCCGAAGCGGCGCGCCGAGGTGGCCAACGCCCTCGACGACGACCGGCTCGCGGACGTGCTGGAGGAGCTGCCCGAGGACGAGCAGGTGGAGATCCTCGGCAAGCTCAAGGAGGAGCGCGCCGCGGACGTCCTGGAGGCGATGGACCCGGACGACGCGGCCGACCTGCTGTCGGAGCTGCCGGAGGACGACAAGGAGCGGCTGCTGACGCTGATGCAGCCGGACGACGCGGCCGACGTGCGCCGCCTGCTGTCCTACGAGGAGAACACCGCCGGCGGTCTGATGACCACCGAGCCGATCGTGCTGCGCCCGGACGCCACGGTCGCGGACGCGCTGGCCCGCGTACGGCAGGCGGACCTGTCGCCGGCGCTGGCGGCGCAGGTGTACGTGTGCCGGCCGCCGGACGAGACGCCGACGGGCAAGTACCTGGGCACGGTGCACTTCCAGCGGCTGCTGCGGGACCCTCCGTTCACCCTGGTCAGCTCGATCGTGGACACGGACCTGCCGCCGCTGCGGCCGAACGCCTCGCTGCCCGCGGTGACCACGCACCTGGCCGCCTACAACATGGTCGCGGTGCCGGTGGTCGACGAGGGCGGGTCGCTGCTGGGCGCGGTGACCGTGGACGACGTACTGGACCACCTGCTGCCGGACGACTGGCGGGAGACGGAATTCCATTCCGAGGAGGCCGTCGGTGGCCGCTGAGCGAGGGCGCTTCGACCGGGGGCGTGGCGAGCAGGCGCGAGAGCGGCGCCGTGAGCAGATCCGGGAGCGGCGCGAGCAGGCACGGATGCAGGCGCGCGAGCACGGGCTGGCGGCGGAGGCGGCGGAACGTTCCGGCGAGCGCGCGGCGAAGTCCTCGGGCACCGGGTCGAGCGCACTGACGCGCTCGCGGGTGCGTCTGGACCTGCCGCGGGCGCCGCGCCGGTCCCTGCTGCCCGAGTACGATCCGGAGGCCTTCGGGCGGCTCTCCGAGCGGGTGGCGCGGTTCCTGGGCACGGGCCGGTTCATCGTCTGGATGACCCTGGTCATCATCGTCTGGGTGCTGTGGAACATCTTCGCGCCGGACGACCTGCGGTTCGACCCGTACCCCTTCATCTTCCTGACGCTGATGCTGTCGCTCCAGGCCTCCTACGCCGCTCCGCTGATCCTGCTCGCGCAGAACCGGCAGGACGACCGCGACCGGGTCACCCACGAGCAGGACCGCAAGCAGAACGAGCGGTCCATCGCCGACACGGAGTACCTGACGCGGGAGATCGCGGCGCTGCGCATGGGCCTCGGCGAGGTCGCCACGCGTGACTGGATCAGGTCGGAGTTCCAGGACCTGATCAAGGAGATGGACGAGCGGCGTCTATTCCCGGCGGAACGTGATGAAGGCGACCGCTGAGCGGCTTTCCCGAGGCGTGCTACCGAGCCGTACCATCGGGGCATGGCTACCGACACAAGCTCCGCCGCCGTGCCTGAGCAGGACGCGATCCTGGACGCTCTGGCGACGGTGAACGACCCCGAGATCCACCGGCCGATCACCGAGCTCGGCATGGTCAAATCGGTGGAGATCGGTGACGGCGGCACGGTCGCAGTCACGGTCTACCTGACCGTGTCGGGCTGTCCCATGCGCGAGACGATCACCAAGAACGTGACCGAGGCGGTCGAGAAGGTCGCCGGTGTCACCTCCGTTTCGGTGTCGCTGGACGTGATGAGCGACGAGCAGCGCAAGGACCTGGCGGCCACGCTGCGCGGCGGTACCGCCGAGCGCGAGGTGCCCTTCGCCAAGCCGGGCTCGCTGACCCGCGTGTACGCGGTCGCCTCGGGCAAGGGCGGCGTCGGCAAGTCCTCCGTCACGGTCAACCTGGCCGCGGCGATGGCGGCGGACGGCCTGAAGGTCGGCGTGGTCGACGCGGACATCTACGGCCACAGCGTGCCCCGCATGCTGGGCGTGGACGGCCGTCCCACCCAGGTCGAGAACATGATCATGCCGCCGTCCGCGCACGGCGTGAAGGTCATCTCCATCGGCATGTTCACCCCGGGCAACGCGCCGGTCGTGTGGCGCGGTCCGATGCTGCACCGGGCCCTCCAGCAGTTCCTGGCCGACGTCTTCTGGGGCGACCTGGACGTGCTGCTGCTGGACCTGCCGCCGGGTACGGGCGACATCGCGATCTCCGTGGCCCAGCTCGTGCCGAACGCGGAGATCCTGGTCGTCACCACCCCGCAGCAGGCCGCTGCCGAGGTGGCCGAGCGGGCCGGTTCGATCGCCGTGCAGACCCACCAGAAGATCGTCGGCGTCGTCGAGAACATGTCGGGCCTGCCGTGCCCGCACTGCGACGAGATGGTGGACGTCTTCGGCTCGGGCGGTGGCCAGAAGGTCGCCGACGGGCTGACCAAGACCGTCGGCGCCACGGTGCCGGTGCTGGGCTCGATCCCGATCGACGTCCGGCTGCGCGAGGGCGGCGACGAGGGCAAGCCCGTCGTCCTGTCCGACCCGGACTCGCCGGCCGGCGCGGCCCTGCGCTCGATCGCGGGCAAGCTGGGCGGCCGCGCCCGCGGCCTGTCGGGCATGTCCCTGGGCATCACCCCGCGCAACAAGTTCTAGGCCCCCTCCGGGGTACGCGGAAGGGCACCGCCGGCCGGCGGTGCCCTTCCGCGTACCCGAGGGCCGTAGCCGTGAGCCGCACCCGGCCGCGTACGGCTACTCGTACGTGCCGAGGTCCGAGATGGCCGCGAAGCCGAGGCCGTAGGCGCTCATGCCGCGGCCGTAGGCGCCCAGGTGGACGCCGCTGCCGGTGGAGCCGGCCAGCACCCAGCCGAACTCGGACTCGCGGTAGTGGAAGGTCGTCGGCTCCCCGTCCACGGGCAGCGACAGCGTGGACCAGTCCTCGCCGTCGAGGTCGTCGGCGAGCTCCCACGCGGCCTCGGTCTGCTGGTCGAGCCAGTCGTTGCGCAGGGCGTGGTCCATCTGTCCGGGCCAGCTGTAGGCCAGCAGCCCGGAGCCGGCCAGCCAGGCGGCCGAGGAGACCGAGGTGGCCTCCAGGACGCCGGTGCCGTCGCTGCTGCGGCGCAGCGGGTTGCTCGCCACGGTGATGACCACCGCGAAGCGTTCCTTCTCGCCGGTGGCGATCTCGCCCCGGGCGGAGGGCTCGTCGCCGTGGCCGGTGGAGCCGTGCTCCACCGTTCCGTCGGCGGCGGTGCCGACCTGCATGAGCCGGCGGGGGCCGGTGAAGGCTCCGTCCAGCCCGTACCAGGGGAAGTCCGCCGCAAGGAAGCCCTCGGCCGTCCGGCGGGCCGCCGGCACGGGGGCGGCGGCCTCCGGCTGCTGCGCCTCGGCCGGGTCGCCGGTATGCGGGCTCGTATGCGGACCTGTATGGGGTTCCTGCGCGGCGTCCGCGGCGGCGGGTGCCTCGGCGGTCTGCGCCCCTACCAGGCTGCTGCTCGTCGTCTCCATGTGGGCGGCCTCTCGTTCCGTGGGGTCCGGAACGGCCCTCCCCCTCGCTGCGCTGGGGGGACCCCCTCCCTCGGGCGTCCCGCGATCCGGACAGATGGAGGATAGCCATCGGACCCCGGATCGCCGGGCAGGCTGGGTCAGGTGGCGTCGGCGTCGAAGCGCACGCGCTGCTCGGAAGCCGGGGCCGCGGGCTTCTTCAGCAGGTCCGGACCGGCGGCGGCGGCGGACGGGGCGGTCGGTGCGGAATCGGGCGTCGGGTTGTTGACGGCGTCCGAGACGTCGTTCAGCTCCTTGCGGAGATCGAAGCTGGTGCGGATCTCCTTGAGGTCCTCGTTCTCCGAGAGCTGCTTGCGGATGAAGGTCTTCGGATTCAGGTCCTCGAACTCGAAGTCCTTGAAGTCCGGTCCGAGTTCGGAGCGGATGTCGTGCTTGGCGCTGTCGGAGAACGCCCGGACCTTGCGGATGAAGCCCGTCACGTCCTGAATGACCTTCGGAAGCTTGTCCGGGCCGAAGACGAGAATGGCCAGAACCACGATCGTGACGAGTTCGAGTGCGCCTATGTCGTTGAACACCTTGCCGCTCCTCGGCTCTCTGTCACTTCGGGCCCGAACACACGGTACCCGGCCTTGCCCGCGGGCCCCTACACACGTCCCGGACCCGTGAGGGTTTCACCCCCCGGCCATCCCGAGATCATGAGCCGTTCGCCGACCCGAGGACAACGTCCAGCGTGCGCTCCCGGCCGTCGCGCAGCACGGTGAGGGTGAGCGGATCGCCCGGGCGGTGGGCCCGGATCTTGATGATCAGCTCGTCGCCGCCGCGGACCCGCTGCCCGTCCACCTTGGTGATCACGTCGCCGGGCTTGATACCGGCGCGCGCGCCCGGTCCGCCGGCGGTCACGGACGGCTTGCCGTCCTCGCCCTTGTCCCCCACCCGGGCCCCGTCGCCCGTGTAGTCCATGTCGAGGGTGACCCCGATGACCGGGTGCGTGGCGCGGCCCGTGGCGATGAGCTCCTCGGCGACGCGCTTGCCCTGGTTGATGGGGATGGCGAAGCCCAGGCCGATGGAGCCGCCCTGCCGGTCGGGGTCGTCCTTGTCGGCGCCGCGGATCGCGCTGTTGATGCCGACGACGTGCGCCCTGGCGTCCAGGAGGGGGCCGCCGGAGTTCCCGGGGTTGATGGGGGCGTCGGTCTGGAGCGCGTCGACGTAGCTGATGTCGCTGCCGTCTCCCTTGTCGCCGCCCGCGGTGACGGGCCTGCCGGTGGCGCTGATGATGCCCGCGGTGACCGTGTTGGAGAGGTCGAAGGGCGCGCCGATGGCCACGACCGGGTCGCCGACCTTCACGTTCTCGGAGTTGCCCAGGCTGAGCGGCCGCAGCCCGCGCACCCCGCTGACCTTGACCACGGCCAGGTCGTAGCCGGAGTCGCGGCCGACCAGCTCGGCGGTGACGCTCTCGCCGGTGCTGAAGGTGACCGCTATCTCCTTGGCGTCGGCGACAACGTGGTTGTTGGTCAGGATGTGCCCCTGCGGGTCCAGCACGAAGCCGGTGCCCGTGCCGCTGCTCTTCGCGCCCCGCACGTGCAGGGTGACCACCCCGGGCAGCGCGGTGGCCGCGATCCCGGCGACGCTGTCGGGCGCCCGGCCCTTGTCCGCGACGGCCGCCTGGGGCAGTTCCAGCCTGGTGCTGCTCTGCCGCTCGGCGAGCACGCCGACGTAGCCGCCGATGCCGCCGGCGAGCAGCGCGGTGGCGGCGGCGAGGGCCGCGACCTGCCACAGCCGGAACCCGCGCCGGTCCCGGCCCCGGTCCACGACCTGGAGGGGCTGTGCACCCCAGGGGTCGTACCGGACCTCGTGGGCCGGCGCCTCCTGGGTGGGGGCCGCCTGCCCGGCGGCCCCGTCCCCCTCGGCTCCGTGCTCACCGCCGCCGTCGCGGGTCTCGGGGCGCGGGGCGGGAACCCCGTCACGACGGCTGTCGGCCGTGCCCTCGGGCCGGCTCCACCACTGTGGAGCCGGGTCGGTCTGCTGCCTGTCGGCCATCGGCGCTCCCCGCGTACCTGTGCGCATGTCCGGCCGATTCAACCAGGTCCCCGGTCAGCGCAGCAGGGAGACCGGACGCGCCGAGCCCGGTGGGGAGGGCTGGGGTGGCGGCAGCGGGCTCGCCACGGCCGTCAGGAGGCTCGGTACGGCCGCGGGAGTGGGCAGCCGGTCACGGACCGCCGCGTCGGTCACGGGCAGGGCGGGACCGGGCCTGGAGGCGGGCGCCGGGGAATCCCCCCGGCCGTTCGGTTCCGTGCCCTCCAGCGGCAGCGTGCCGCCCAGTGCGAGGGCGGCCAGCGACACCGCTCCGGCGGCGACGAAGGCGAACCGGCGGCGCGGACGGCCCACCTCGTGGATGCGGAAGCCCTCCTGCTGCGGCCGCGTGGCGGCGGCCACGGGCAGCCCGTACGCGAAGGCCTCGAAGGGGTCGGGTTCGGCGGGGCCCGGTCCCGGTGGACCCAGCGGGCCGGCCGGGCGGTCGAGACCGCCCCCCGGGAGCCCCTGGAGGCGCGCGAGCAGGCCCTCGGACAGCGGCGGCGGCGCGCTCTCCACGAACATGGTCTTGAGACGGCGCTGGGCGTCGGCCTCGGCCTTGCACTTGGCGCAGGTCGCCAGGTGCGCCAGGACCCGCTCGCGGGCGTCGTGCTTCAGCTCGCCGTCCACCAGTGCGGCAAGCCGGTCGCCCAGATGCTGTTCGGCAGGGGAAGGACTGGCTCCGGTCACTCGGCTCCGCCCTCTCTCCCGGCGTCCGGCGCACCCGTCCCCACGCCGGCCAGCGCCCGCTGCTCGGCCCGGGCCGAGGGGGACCGGTGCTTGAGCGCCTTGCGCAGGTGCGAACGGCCTCGGTGAATACGGCTGCGGACGGTGCCGAGCTTCACGCCGAGCGTCGCGGCGATCTCCTCGTAGGACAGGCCCTCGATGTCGCACAGCACGACGGCCGCGCGGAACTCGGGGGCGAGGGTGTCCAGCGCCTGCTGGACGTCCGCGTCGAAGTGCGTGTCGTGGAGGACCTGCTGGGGGGACGGCTCACGGCTCGGGAGCCGCTCGGCGGCGTCGTCGGCGAGCGCGTCGAAGCGGATCCGCTGCTTGCGGCGGACCATGTCCAGGAACAGGTTCGTGGTGATGCGGTGCAGCCAGCCCTCGAACGTGCCGGGCGTGTACGTGGACAGCGAGCGGAAGACGCGGACGAAGACCTCCTGGGTGAGGTCCTCGGCGTCGTGCTGGTTGCCCGTCAGACGGTAGGCAAGGCGGTAGACCCGCGCGCTGTGCGTGCTGACGATCTCCTCCCACGAGGGAGGGGTCCACGCCTGCGATCCCGCATCTGCGGCAAAGGTCGCGGTGGTTGCGGTGTCTGCGGTGTGGAAGCGGTCAGCAATGTAGGTCACGGATTTCGGCTCACCCGCCGACCAGAAGAGGCGTCTGAACACGCCCCCACGATCCACAGGCGCAGCCGCACCTCCCCTGTCGGCTCTGGTGGTGTCCAGTGGAGTCCCTACCATAGCCACCCCCTCTGTCAGCTCCGGATAAGGGTTTTTGCAGTATCTTTACGCAAGCCTTAGGCCCCGGGGCGGTCCACGCCGCCGATCTGCCCGGCGCCGTCCTTCTCGTCCCGCCTCCACCCCTCACAACGCCCGGTCCCATCTGCGGGTTCCCGACGTCAACGGATACAGTCACCGTTGCGCCAACTATGGGGACAGGAGAGGGTCATTACCGGCAACCGGCAGACGAGCTGGGCGTTCGCCGACGCGTTTGTCGCCGAGGACGACGCTCTGCGATGGGCCCGCGACCGGTCCAGGGAAGCGGGCCTGCGGTCCGTCTCCCCCGGGACCGGCGCCGCGCTGCGCCTGCTGGCCGCCACCGCGGACGCCAAGGCGGTCGCCGAGATCGGCACCGGAACCGGCGTCTCCGGCATCCACCTCCTGCACGGGATGCGCCCCGACGGGGTGCTGACCACGGTGGATCCCGAAGCAGACCGGCAGGCCTTCGCCCGCCAGGCCTTCCGCGCCGCCGGCTTCGCGGGCAACCGCGCCCGCTTCATCCCCGGCCGCGCCCTCGACGTCCTGCCTCGCCTCGCCGACGGCGGGTACGACCTCGTCTTCTGCGACGGGGACCCGACCGAGTCCCTCGACTACCTCGCTGAATCGTTGCGTCTGCTGCGCCCCGGCGGGCTGGTGTGCTTCGAAGGGGTCTTCTCAGACGGCCGTACGGTCGACTCCGCGGCCCAGCCGGTGGAGGTGCTCCGCGTCCGCGAGCTGCTGCGCAGCGTCCGGGAGAGCCCGGCGCTGGAGGCCGCGCTGCTCCCGGTGGGCGACGGCCTGCTGTGCGCCGTGCGCCGCTGAGGCGCTGTCGTCGAAGTCCCGCCTGGCCCGCCCTGCTTTGACGACAGGACCCAGGTCAGCTCAGGAGCGCGAAGGTGAGTGCCGCCGTGCCGCCCAGGGCGGTGCCGGCGAGCAGCTGGGCCGGGGTGTGCGCCCGCAGCGCCAGGCGGGACCAGCCGACGGCGGCGGCGACCGCGGCCGCCGGGAGGACGGCCGGGCCGAAGACGAGTACCAGGATCATCACGGTGCCGCCCGCCACCGACATGTGGATGGATATCTGCCAGCCCACCGTCACCAGCAGGGACGAGACCAGGCCCACGAGCATCGCGACGACGAGCGCGAAGACGTCCGCCGGAGCGCCCAGTACGCGCAGCAGGGCGACCCCGGCCAGGACGGAGACCAGGCTCAGCGCCATCGGCACGACCCGCTGGCGCCGCACCCGGATGTGCTGGTCGGTCAGCGCCCCCCGCCTGACCCCGGCGGCGATGATCCCGATCGGGACGACGCCGCAGAACAGGGCGGCGAGCAGGCCCCAGCCGAGCCCCGTCCACGACCCGGTGCTGTGCCACCCGACGAGCAGGAGCAGGGCGACCACGAGGTTCGCCGGCGCCAGTACGTCGGACAGGACGCGGGCCGCCTTCTGGCGCGTGGTGCAGTCGGCGAAGGCCGGCGGCGCGGGCGGGGAGAAGGTCACGTGCGGCTCCGCCGGGATGCTGGGGACGAGGGTCCTCGGACACGACACAACGCTGCCCCGGCCGCTGATCGCGGTCGGGGCAGCGCAGAGAATGCGAAAGCAGAAGGTGGAAGTGCTGTCAGCGGGTCAGCCGACGACCTTCTTCAGGGCGTCACCCAGGGCGTCCGCCTCATCGGGGGTCAGCTCGACGACAAGCCGACCGCCGCCCTCGAGCGGTACGCGCATGACGATGCCCCGCCCCTCCTTGGTGACCTCGAGCGGGCCGTCGCCCGTCCGCGGCTTCATGGCCGCCATGCTCGTTCCCCTTCCTGAAACCAGCTCATCGTCAGCCGACGGCCCCGTTCAGGCGCCTAATACCCGGCATCGAACACATTGCTTCCCAGCCATTATCCCGCATGTCAGGACCCGATGACCAACATCACCCGTGAACGCTTGGGCAACGCGCTCGGCCAAAACCACTCATTTCGGGGATCCGCCTGCGATACTTCGCCGCCGCACCTGGGGAACGGCTCCGGCTTTCTTTGACGCACATCACATGTGCGCGCCTGTTCCGGTCCGCCATGCTGACCCTTGCACCGGCCGGTACCGGCCGGTAGCCAAGCCCGCGACGAAGGGGGACCCCCTGCCATGGCCGACAGTGTGCTCTACGAAGTGACCGACGGACTCGCGACCATCACGATCAACCGTCCCGACGCGATGAACGCGATGAACACCGAGGCCAAGGTCGCCCTGCGGGACGCGGTGGTGGCGGCGGCCGGGGACACCGCGGTCCGGGCGGTCCTGCTGACCGCCGCCGGGAACCGGGCCTTCTGCGTGGGCCAGGACCTCAAGGAGCACATCGGCAACCTCGCGGCGGACCGTGAGAGCGGCTCCTCGCTGACCATGAACACGGTCAAGGAGCACTACAACCCGATCGTGCGGGCGCTCACCGAGATGCAGAAGCCCGTGGTGGCCGGCGTCAACGGCGTGGCGGCCGGGGCCGGCTTCGGTTTCGCGCTGGCGGCCGACTTCCGGGTCGTCGCCGACACCGCCTCCTTCAACACCTCGTTCGCCGGCGTGGCCCTCACCGCCGACTCCGGGGTCTCGTGGACGCTGCCCCGCCTGATCGGCGCCTCCCGCGCCTCGGACCTGCTGCTCTTCCCGCGTTCGGTCAAGGCGCAGGAGGCGTACGAGCTCGGCATCGTCAACCGCCTGGTGCCCTCGGACTCCCTGCACGCCGAGGCCGAGGCCGTGGCCCGCGCGCTGGCCGCGGGCCCCACGGTCGCCTACGCCGCGCTGAAGGAGTCCCTCGCCTACGGGGCCTCCCACACGCTGGCGGAGTCCCTGGTCCACGAGGACGTGCTGCAGACCCGCGCGGGGGCCTCCGAGGACCACTCCATCGCCGTCCAGGCCTTCCTGGCGAAGCAGCCGCCGAAGTACCTCGGCCGCTGACCCGCGCTGCCGTCCCGCGCGGCCCTATGCGGGGTCGCGCAGGGCGCAGGCGGCCAGGTGGTCGTTGACCAGCCCGCACGCCTGCATCAGGGCGTAGGCGGTCGTCGGGCCGACGAAGCGGATGCCGGCCTTCTTGAGTGCCCTGGCGAGGGCGGTGGACTCCGGGGTGACCGCCGGGACCTCGGTGACCGTGCGCGGGGCGGGGCCGGGCTCCTCCGGGGCGTGGGACCAGATCAGGGCGTCCAGCTCACCGGACTCCCAACCGGCGAGGACCTTCGCGTTGGCCAGGGTCGCCTCGATCTTGGCCCGGTTGCGGATGATCCCCTCGTCGGCCAGCAGCCGCTCCGCGTCCGCGTCGCCGAATCCGGCGACGGCCGCGATGGAGAAGTCCGAGAAGGCCTTACGGAAGCCCTCGCGCCGGCGCAGGATCGTCAGCCAGGACAGCCCCGACTGGAAGGCCTCCAGGCACAGCCGCTCGTAGAGGGCGTCGTCGCCGTGGACCGGACGGCCCCATTCGGAGTCGTGGTAGGCGATGTAGTCGGGCGTGGACAGCCCCCAGGGGCAGCGCAGCAGGCCGTCCGGGCCCGCCACGGGCCCGCTCACCGCTCACCGTGCTTGCTGAGGTCGACCGGGCCGGAGGCGTCCTGCGGGGCCGCGGACGCGGGCGACGCCGTTCCCGTCAGCAGGGCGATCCTCGCGTCCCGATCTGCGAGCTCCGCGGCGAGCCGTTCCAGTACGTCGTCCACCTCGGCCATCCGGTAGCCGCGCGGCGCGACGGGCAGGCGCAGCGCGTCGATGTCCGCCCGGACCACGGGCCGGGTCTCCGGCAGCCCGTCGGCCACCCGGTCCGGCTCCGCTTCCGGCAGGACCGCCTCCGAGCCGCCGCCGATCACGGCGAGGGTGACCGCTGCCACGACCACGACCAGCGCGATCATCAAGAAGAAGAACACGATCAACTCCCCTGAGAGACTCCGGCCACCAGGTTAAGGTCGCTGGCGAGGCGCGAGGGCCGCCGAAGGAGGAAAGACCAGGATGCTGCGACTGGGCAGGCGCGAGTTCGACACCCACGAGCCGGTGATCATGGCCATCGTGAACCGGACTCCGGACTCCTTCTACGACCAGGGCGCGACGTTCCGCGACGAGCCCGCGCTGGACCGGGTCGAGCAGGCAGTCGCCGAGGGCGCCGCGATCATCGACATCGGCGGGGTGAAGGCGGGCCCGGGCGAGCACGTGGACGCGGCCGAGGAGGCGCGGCGCACGGTCGGCTTCGTGGCCGAGGTGCGGCGCCGCCACCCGGACGTGGTGATCAGCGTGGACACCTGGCGGCACGAGGTCGGCGAGGCCGTGTGCGAGGCCGGGGCCGACCTGCTGAACGACGCGTGGGGCGGGGTGGACCACAAGCTGGCCGAGGTCGCGGCGCGCCACGGCGTCGGCCTGGTCTGCACGCACGCCGGCGAGGTCGAGCCGCGCACCCGGCCGCACCGGATCGCGTACGAGGACGTGATGGAGGACATCCTGCGGGTCACGGTCGGGCTCGCCGAACGCGCCGCGGCCCTCGGCGTCCGCCGGGACGCGATCATGATCGACCCCGGGCACGACTTCGGGAAGAACACCCGCCACTCGCTGGAGGCGACCCGACGGCTGGAGGAGATGACGGCGACCGGCTGGCCGGTCCTGGTCTCCCTGTCGAACAAGGACTTCGTCGGCGAGACCCTCGACAAGCCGGTCAAGGAGCGGCTGCTGGGCACCCTGGCCACCACGGCCGTCTCGGCCTGGCTGGGCGCGCAGGTCTACCGCGTCCACGAGGTCGCGGAGACCCGGCAGATCCTGGACATGGTCAGCTCCATCCAGGGCCACCGGCCGCCGGCCGTCGCCCGCCGCGGCCTGGCCTGAGCCCCGACGGCCGGAGGCCGGCGCAGCCGCCCGAAGCCGGTGAGGCGCCCCGGCGCCGAACCGCGCGAGAGCGGCGTCGGGAAGGAGGCATGGTCAGCTCCATCCAGGGCCACCGGCCGCCGGCCGTCGCCCGCCGCGGCCTGGCCTGAGCCCCGACGGCCGGAGGCCGGCGCAGCCGCCCGAAGCCGGTGAGGCGCCCCGGCGCCGAACCGCGCGAGAGCGGCGTCGGGAAGGAGATCCCGCGGGCCGGCCCGGCCGGCCCGCGGAGGGTCCTACTTCCCGACTTCCTTCGTCACCAGGGCGATCGCCTCGTCCACGTCGTCGGTGACGTGGAAGAGGTAGAGGTCCTTCTCCGAGGCCTTGCCCTGGGCGATCACCGTGCCCCTCAGCCAGTCGACGAGCCCGCTCCAGTACTCCGTGCCGAACAGCACGATGGGGAAGCGGGTGATCTTCTGGGTCTGGACGAGGGTCAGCGCCTCGAACAGCTCGTCCAGCGTGCCGAGGCCGCCGGGCAGCACGACGAAGCCCTGGCTGTACTTCACGAACATCGTCTTGCGGACGAAGAAGTACCGGAAGTTCAGGCCGAGATCGACGTGCTGGTTGAGCCCCTGCTCGAAGGGGAGCTCGATGCCGAGGCCGACCGAGATCCCGCTCGCCTCGCGGGCGCCCTTGTTGGCCGCCTCCATCGCTCCCGGACCGCCGCCGGTGATCACCGCGAACCCGGCGTCGACCAGCGCGCCGCCGATCCGCACGCCCGCCTCGTACTCGGGCGAGCCCTCCGGGGTGCGGGCCGAGCCGAACACGCTGATCGCGGGCGGCAGCTCGGCCAGCGTGCCGAAGCCCTCGATGAACTCCGACTGGATGCGCAGGACCCGCCAGGGATCGGTGTGCACCCACTCGGAGGGCCCGGCGGAGTCCAGCAGCCGCTGGTCCGTCGTACTGCCCGCCTGCACCTGGCTGCGCCGCCTCAGCACCGGCCCGAGCTGCTGCTCCTCGGGCCGACGACGAGCGTTGCCTTCGGGGTTGCCCATGATGTGCTCCCTCCTGCTGATCGTTGGATCAGGGTAGGCGCACAAAGGTGACGAGAAGCGGAATTCAGGAGGTCAGCCAGGCGCGGAGTCGTTCCTCGCAGTGCAGGATCGCCTTCGTCTCCACCCGCTCGTCCACCTTGTGGGCCAGCAGGGCGTCGCCCGGACCGTAGTTCACCGCCGGAACGCCCAGCGCGCTGAAGCGGGAGACGTCGGTCCAGCCGAACTTCGGCATCGCCCGGCCGCCGACCGCCTCCATGAACGCGGCCGCGGCCGGGTGGGAGAGGCCGGGGAGGGCGCCGCCGGAGAAGTCGTCGATCACGAACTCGTCGACGCCGCAGTCCGCGAAGACCTCCCGGACGTGGGCGATCGCGTCGTCCATGCTGCGGTCCGGGGCGAAGCGGAAGTTGACCGTCACGGTGCAGGCGTCGGGGATGACGTTGTTGGCGACGCCGCCCTCGATGCGGACCGCGTTGAGGCCCTCGTGGTACTCCAGGCCGTCGATGACGGGCTTGCGGGGCTCGTACGCCGCCAGCCGGGCGAGGATCGGGCTCGCCGCGTGGATGGCGTTGGAGCCCATCCAGCTGCGGGCGGAGTGGGCGCGCTCGCCGGACGTGCGCAGCAGGACGCGGAGCGTGCCCTGGCAGCCGCCCTCGACCTCGGCGTTCGAGGGCTCCAGCAGGACCGCGAAGTCACCCGTGAGCCAGTCGGGGTGGGCCTCGGCGACCTTGCCGAGCCCGTTGAGGTCGGCGGCGACCTCCTCCTGGTCGTAGAAGACGAAGGTGAGGTCGCGGTTCGGCTCGGGCACGGTCGCGGCGATGCGCAGCTGCACGGCGACGCCGGACTTCATGTCGGTGGTGCCACAGCCCCACAGGACGTCGTTCTCGTCGAGGCGCGAGGGGACGTTGTCGGCGATCGGCACCGTGTCGAGGTGGCCGGCGAGTACGACGCGCTCGGCGCGGCCCAGGCTCGTACGGGCGACGACGTTGTTGCCGAAGCGGTCCACGGTGAGGTGGGGAAGGCCGCGCAGCGCGTGTTCCACGAGGTCGGCGAGTACCTTCTCGTCGCCGCTCACGGAAGGGATGTCGACGAGCCGGGCGGTCAGCTCGGCGGCGTCCAGGGTGAGGTCCAGCTCGGATTCGGACATGGAACTGACCCTAACGCCCCGGGGTGTGGCGAAGCGTCCCTCGTCCGGCCGGTGGACGCGCCATATGCCTCAAGTACGGTGGGCCGCGTGTCCGAGATCCGTGATCCCCGTCCTCGCCGCCGCAGGCCGCTGCGTGTGGTCGTCGGCCTGCTCGTTCTCCTTTCGGTGATCGGGTACTTCGCCGTGCAGCGCGCCTCGGTCGGCGGTGGCGCGCCCTTCTGCGTCGCCAGTGCGGATGCGTCCGGCCGTGACGGCGAATCCGAAAAGTACGAGATGTCGCCGGAGCAGGCGGCGAACGCGGCGACGATAGCCGCCGTCGGCATCGCCAAGGGGCTGCCCGACCGGGCCGTCACCATCGCCCTTGCGACCGCCATGCAGGAGTCGGCCCTGCGCAACCTCGACCACGGCGACCGGGACTCGCTGGGCCTCTTCCAGCAGCGGCCGTCGATGGGCTGGGGCACGCCGGAGCAGATCACGGACCCGGTCTATTCGGCCGGGATCTTCTACGACCACCTCGTCGACGTGCCGGGGTACTCGCGGCTGCCGCTGACGGTGGCCGCGCAGAAGGTGCAGCGCAGCGGTTACCCGCAGGCCTACGCCAAGCACGAGCCGGACGCGACCGTGCTGACCGCGGCCTTCGCCGCCGGCGGCAGTCTGGACTGCGGCGGGCCGGCGCCCACGCAGCCGGGCGACCCGGAGAAGGTGCGGGAGGGCCTGGTGCGGATCTTCGGCAAGGACGGGATGCACACCTTCGGCCCGCAGGGCGGCCAGGGCGGCCAGGCCGGCCGCAACGGCGGCGGGGGCAGGGCGGTCGAGGAGCCCGAGATCACGATGGTGGAGAAGCAGGAGTCGGGCGAGGCCGCGATCCGCCGCAGCCGGGCGATGGCCCACTGGGCGGTGGCCAACTCCCGCGAGATGGGCATCGCCAGGGTCTCCTACGACCTGCGCGGCTGGGTCGCGGGCAAGGACCGGGGCCGGTGGCGGGACAAGGGGGACGCCGGCGCGAAGAACGGCGACGGCGATCCCTACGGTGCGGCCCCCGGCGAGGTGCGGATCTTCATGGCCCGCTGATCCGCACGGGTCAGCGGGGAGCGCCCGGCAGCGCGTACGAATGATCACCCCTGCGGGGGTGATCACCACCGCGCCCCGCACCCCGGGAACGGACGGAAACCCCTGGTCGGCGCGCATCCAATGCTCTTGTCGCGGAAGCCGATTAAACGATGCGTTACCGATCCTTTACCCGGTGGCGCCGCAACCCCACCCGCCCCACGAGCGGTTAGTCAGGCCGTACTCAGCCGCTACCGCTTAGGAGCATCATGTCCCTCCCCCTGACCCGTCGGATCGCCCGTGCCGCGCTGCTCGTCGCAGCCGGGGCAGCGCCCGTGGTCGGTGCGGCCGGCGCGGCCAACGCCGCCGGTCTGGAGTCCGTGCCGCAGCTGGGCGCACTCACCGCAACGGACGCCCCTGCGGCGACCGCCGAGACGGCCACCGGAACGGCCACCGACGCCCTCGGCAATGCGGGCGCCGCCACCAAGTCCCTGCCGGCCCCCGCATCCGACCTCGCCGGCCAGGCGGGCGGTCTGCTCGGCGGCCTGCCCACCACGCAGGATCTGCCGGTCTCCGCACTGCCCGTGGGCGGTGTCCTGCCGGCGGGACTGCCCGGCGGCGCGCTGCAGGGCTGACACCCGGGAAACACCGAGGGGGCCGGGAGTTTCGCACTCCCGGCCCCCTCGGGCTGTCACGGGCCGGTCAGCCGAGGCGCTTGACCGCCGCCTCCACGCGCTCGTCGGTGGCGGTGAACGCCACGCGCACGAAGCGGGCGCCCGCCTCGCCGTAGAAGTCGCCCGGCGCGACCAGGATGCCCAGGTCCGCGAGGTGGGCGACGGTGTCCCAGCAGGGCTCGTCCCGGGTCACCCACAGGTAGAGGCTCGCCTCGCTGTGCTCGACGCGGAAGCCGTGCGCCTCCAGGGCCGCGCGGAGCGCCGCACGGCGGGCCGCGTAGCGCTCGCGCTGCTCCGCCACGTGCCGGTCGTCGCCGAGCGCCGCCACCGTGGCCGCCTGCACCGGGGCGGGGGTCATCATGCCGCCGTGCTTGCGGATCTCCAGCAGCTCGCCGAGCACGTCCGCGTCACCGGCGATGAAGGCCGCCCGGTAACCCGCCAGGTTGGAGCGCTTGGAGAGGGAGTGGACCGCGACGATGCCTTCGTAGGAGCCGCCGCACACGTCGTCGTGGAGGACGGAGACGGGCTCGGCCTCCCAGCCCAGCTCCAGGTAGCACTCGTCGCTGAAGAGCAGGATCCCGTGCTCCCGCGCCCAGGCCACGATCCGCACGAGCTCGTCCTTGCCGAGGACCTTGCCGGTGGGGTTGGACGGGGAGTTGAGCCAGAGCAGCTTCACGCCGGCCGGGTCGAGCCCGGCCCCCGCGGGGTCACTCGCAAATGTCTCAGCGTCGTAGACGACCGCCTCGGCGCCGCACAGCCGCGCGCCGACCTCGTACGTCGGGTAGGCGAGGCGCGGGTAGGCGACCTTGTCGCCGGCGCCGAGCCCGAGCTGGGTCGGCAGCCAGGCCACCAGCTCCTTCGAGCCCACGACCGGCAGGACGTTGCGGTGCCCGGCGGCGCTCGCGCCGAGCCGGCCGCGCAGCCAGCCCGTGATGGCGTCGCGCAGGGCCTCGGTGCCCCACACCGTCGGGTAGCCCGGGGAGTCGGCGGCTTCGATCAGGGCCTGCCTGATCAGCTGCGGGACCGGGTCCACGGGCGTGCCGACGGACAGGTCGACGATGCCGTCCGGGTGGGCCGCCGCCGTCTTCTTGTACGGCTCCAGCTTGTCCCAGGGGAAGGCGGGAAGACGGTCGGATACTGCGGCCACGGTGGTCTCTGCTCTCTCTCGGTACTGGCTGGTAGCGGGTCGGAAAACACCGCGGTCCCGTGCGGCGGAGAGGCCGTACGGGACCGGGGGGCGCTTCTGCCGTGAAAGGTCAGTGCTCGCCGTTGATGCCGGCGGGCAGCCCCGCGACGAAGGGGTGGTCGCGCTCGATCAGGCCCAGCTTGGAGGCACCACCGGGCGAACCGAGCTCGTCGAAGAACTCGACGTTCGCCTTGTAGTAGTCCTTCCACTCTTCCGGAGTGTCGTCCTCGTAGAAGATGGCCTCGACCGGGCAGACCGGCTCACACGCACCACAGTCGACGCACTCGTCCGGGTGGATGTACAGGGACCGCTGGCCCTCGTAGATGCAGTCGACGGGGCACTCTTCGATGCATGCCTTGTCCTTGACGTCGACACAAGGCTCCGCGATGACGTAGGTCACGCTCTCGTTCCTCCTCGGTAGGGCTTTCCATATCGCGCGGGAGCGCGGCGTCGTCGATGCCCGCACCTAGTATCTCCGTTCCCGGGCACGATCCGAACAGGAGGGGCGGACAGAGCTGTGGAAATCACTGCCGGAGGGCTGCTGGAGGTCCGAATCACCCCGGCTGACGTGGGTAAACGTGTCTCTGTACGACGGGTGGAGACCGGACTGAGCGGATCACCCGAGTTCACGGACACGGTCGGCGTTCTCACATCCTGGGACCAGGGTGTGCTGCTGATCACAAAGAAGAGCGGGCAGTCCGTCCGCATCCCGGAATCCTCGCTGGTGGCGGGCAAGGTCGTGCCCGCGGCGCCGGCCCGGCGGCGGGGTCCGGCGGCCTCCTTCGAGGAGCTGACGAGGGTCTCGGCGCGGGCCTGGCAGCCGCTGGAGAGCGAGCAGCTGGGCGCGTGGACGCTGCGGGCGGCCGCCGGGTTCACCCGGCGGGCCAACTCCGTGCTGCCGACCGGCGACCCGGGCATACCGCTGGACGATGCACTCGCGCGAGTGACCTCCTGGTATGCGGAACGAGGACTTCCGGCCTATGTGCAGGCCGCCACCGGGGCCGCCGGAACGCAGGAGCTGCTCTGCGCGGAGCTGGAAAGCCGGGGCTGGGTGTCCGAGGTGTCGGCGGACGTGCGGATCGGGGCGCTGGCCCCGGTGGGCGACGTGGACGCGCCCGCGAGCGGGTCCGTGACGTTGACCCGTGTCCCGGACGAGGAGTGGCTCGGGCGCTACGGGAGGGTCTCCGACCCGGACGTGGCCCGGAGGGTCCTGGTGGAGGGGCCGTCGGTCTGGTTCGCCTCGCTGCCCGGCGGGCGGGCGATCGGACGGTGCGTGGTGGACGGCCGGTGGGCCGGCTTCGCGGCGGTGACGGTCGATCCGGAACACCGGCGTGAGGGGCTCGCGACGGCGGTGATGGCCGCCCTGGCTCGGCGCGCGCTGGAGGAGGGCGCTTCGGCGGCGTGGCTGCAGGTCGAGACGGACAATCCGGGGGCGCTGGCGCTGTACGAGGGGCTGGGCTTCGCGACGCACCACACCTACCACCACTTCCGGGCGGCCCCGTGAGCACGCCGGAGCGCCGGGAGCAGTTCGCGGCGGAGGCCCGGGCGGAGCGGCCCGACCTGGCGCTGATGTGCCTGCTGCTGGCGGCGGAGGCCGACCCGGAGCTGGACGAACGCGCCATGGACTGGGCGCAGATCGAACTGGACCGGCTGGCCGGGATGCTGCCGTACGGCCTGCGGGGCGGGCCGGCGTGGGCCTCGGCGGTGACGGAACTGCTGGGCGGGCGCCTCGGTTTCCACGGCACCCCGGCGGACTACGAGCGGCTGTCGTCCTCGCTGCTGCACGAGGTGCTGCGGCGCCGGCGCGGCCTGCCGATCCTGCTGTCGGTGGTGTGGCTGGAGGTCGCCCGGCGGGCGGGCGCGCCCGTGTACGGGCTGGGACTGCCGGGGCACTTCGTGGTGGGCTTCGGCGACCCGGAGGAGGGCGTGGTGGTGGACCCGTTCGCGGGCGGCGCCTCCCTGGGCACGGGACCGGCGGAGCTGGCCTCGGGGCCCCGAACGCCGGCCAGGACGCTGGACATCGTGCTGCGGATCCTGACCAACATCCGGGCCTGGGCCTCGACCCGCCCGGAGCAGTCGGGTGTGGCCCTGTGGGCGCTGGAGCTGTCGCTGCTGCTGCCGTCGCATCCGGCGTCGCTGCGCTACGAGCGGGCGCGGCTGCTGGTGGAGCGGGGCTCCTTCCGGGAGGGCGCGGCCGAGCTGGACGCGTACGCCGAGGTGGTGTCGGCCGTGGACACCGACGCGGCGGCCCGCATCCGCGCCGAGGCCGTCTCGGCGCGCGCCCTGCTGAACTGACCGCTGCCCCGGCAGGGCGCCGGTTCCGGCCGGGCCGGGGAGGCGGGGTGCGGCCCGGCCCGCGGCGGGGCGCCCGGGGGCTCCGGCGAGGCCGGTGGTCCCACCGGGACGGGGCTCCACCGGTACGGGCGCACGCCGGGGCGTCTCCTCGGGCGCCGGACGGCCCTCGGGGTCGGCAGGTACGGCGGCGGTGCGTTCGGCGCCCGCGGGGATCGCCCCGGCATACACCCGGCCCCGCCGGAACCGGGGTCCGGGGCAGGAGCCCCGGCGGTGGTGCGGGCCTTCAGAGCCGGCCCTTCTCGCGGGCCGTGCGCACGACGGTGCCCCCGTCCGGGGGTCCGGACGGGGGCACCTTCGTGCCGTGCCTCAGCTCGGGTTGGTGTCGATGACCACGGTCCGCTCGGCCGCGGTCTTGCCGCGCAGGGCCTTGCCGAGCGCACCGGCGACGTCCTGCGGGGTGACCGCCGTCTTGGCACCGGTGCCGCGGGTGATCATGACGCCGTCGAAGGTGTTCCCGTAGGTCGCCTTGAGCGCCTCCAGGTCGAACTTCTCCGTGAGGCGGCCGTCCACGGCCTGCATGCTGAGGATCTTGGGCAGCGACAGCTTGCCGAAGGCGATGGACTTGGCGCCGGCCTTGACGGTGGCGTTGGCGGACATCGCCGGCTCGGCGAACTCCTTCATCGCGCGATCGAGTTCGGCCTGGCCCACGACCGGTTCCTTGGTGACGGTCGGCAGCTGCACGACGGCCGCCTTGCCGGTGCCGACCTGGTCGCGGAAGGCCTTGGTGACGAGGTCGACGGAGCCGTCCACGTCCAGGGTGGTGCCCGCCTTGCCGGGGACCGCGACGGCCTTGCCGCCTTCGAACGTGATCGTGCCCTCGGTGACGGAGCCCGCCGTGCCGGCGAGTTCCTGGAGCGCGACCTGGAGCTTCTCCTCGTCGACGGGCATCACGGCGTCGGCGACCCGCTCGTTGCCGAGGAGGGAGCCGATGACTGTGATCGGGTTGTAGTCGCTGCCGGCCGCGTTGCGGACGGTGGTCTGGGCGTCCAGGGTCAGGCCGGCCTTGTCGGGCTTCAGCTCGACCGGCTTGCCGCCGACGGTCAGCTGGATCGGGGCCCCGGCACGGGTGCCGAAGGCCGTCTGGAGCTTGGAGACGGCGTCGTCGCGGCTGCCGCTGATGTCGACGCCGAGGACGGTGGTGCCCTTGGGGACGTCGGAGTGGTTCAGGAGCAGCCCGGCGCCGTAGGCCACGCCGACGAGCGCCACGATGCCGCCGCCCACGAGGACCAGCTTGGAGCGGCCCTTCTTGGCGGGCTTCGCGGCGGGCTTCGCGGCGGGCTTCTTGTCCGCGGGCGGCGTGGCCCGGGGCGCGGCCGGCGCGGGCGCCGGTACGGGGGCGGGCAGCGGGCCGTCCAGGTCGGGGCCGGGCCAGCCCGCGGCATCCGCGGCGGACGGGCCGCCGCCGGCGGGGCCGGAGCCGAAGCCGGGGCCGCCGGTGGTGGGTCCGGCGGGGCCGCCGGAGTGGCTGTCGTAGACGGGGAACGCCTCGGTGGACGGGCCGCCGTCGCCGTGGTCGGTGCCGTACGCCGGGAAGCCCTGGGTCGCTCCGACGCCGGGGCCGCCGGGCATCGGGGCCGCCGGGGCGGGCGCCTGCGGCTGGGCGTAGCCGGTGCCGTACTCGGCGACGGGCGGCGCCGGGGTGCGCGGCGTCGCGTACGCGGCGTCCGGCTCCGGCGGGGCCTGGAAGTGCTGCGGGGGCGCGAAGCCGGCGCCCGGCACGGGCGGCGGGGTCGGCGTCGCACCGGGCACGCGCTGGGCGAGCGGCGGCGGAGCGGCCTGCGGCATCTGCGCGGCGGGCGCGGGGGCGGCGGCGGGCGGCTTGCGGGGCGCGAACCAGTTGCTGGCCGACTCCTCGGCCTGCGCCGGGGCCGGGTCCGGCTCCGGCGCGGCCTCGACACGGGTCGGCCGGGGCCCCGGGCGCTGCGCGGGCGGGGGCCCGTCCTGCTGTCCGGGCCCCCGCTCCGGCGCCGGCGGGGTCGCAGACCCGCCGCCGGACGTGCCGGAGTTGGTGCCCATCGACTTGCGCACGACCACCGGCGGGATCGGTCGCGAACCCGGGATGTTGATCCGGATGCGGGTCGTCAGGGTCGTCTCGGTCTTGGGCCCGTCGGATTCGGGCGTGGACGGATTCGAGGTCACAGGGTTCTCCTCCGGGGCGGTCGCCGCGCCAGGCCCGGGTGGCACAGTCGTGGACGGGTACTGGCCGGTTCCGTACGGCGGCGTACCCGAGGGGTAAGCGGCTCCACCGTGCCCCTTGGGCCCGGAGGACGAACTGTCGGTTTCACGACTCAAGGCAGGTTCTCCCGGTTGGCTCCGCCGCCCGTCATACCGTGCGCGGGCAGCTCGGCGGCCCGTCCACCATACTGGCCGCCGCCCGCGCGCAACTGACCGCGGCGAATCAGGGGTTCCTCACAGGGCCCGCCAAACCCCCCTGAAGCGCCACGAGAGCCGCCGCCCGCACACCTCGGCCGGACTCCCTACGAGGTCCGACACCACGTCACTTGACGGGCCGGGAGGCCGAAACCGGCCGATCGGCCGGAAGGCTGATCGTGGCACACATCACAGCCACCACCGTTCCGCCCAAAAGGTAGGCGTACATGCCGATTCCGGACGAACTGAGGAGGAAGTCCCCCTCGGGGCGCGGGACGCCGAGCATCACGTAGGAGAGGAACCAGCCGACCGCGCCACCGCCCACCCCGAGGCCGGTCCCCAGGGCGATCCGGCCGCCGAGGAACAGACCGAAGAGGGCCAGCAGCGCGAGCAGCAGCCCGCCGGGGAACCACAGGTCCACGACCAGCCAGCCGGCCGCGCCGGTCAGCGCGCCCAGCACCAGCAGGCCCAGGCAGCCGGCGATCCGGCCCGCCGTCAGGGTGCCGGTCACGCCTCCACCCCCGCGAAGAGGTCGTGTTCGCGCTCGCCCGCCGCGGCGCCCGGCCGGCCCTCGACCAGTTCGTAGTACTCGCGCGCGAACAGCGGCTGCGCCAGGTCGTTGGAGAGGGCGAAGAAGGGTCCGTCCACGGCGATCTGGGTGGCGTGGGCGCGCATGGCGGCGGTCTTGGCCGCCACGAGGGACTCGTCGGCGTCGATCTCGGCGGTGATCCGCCCGTCGTCGACGACCCCCGGTACGTCCTCGGGCGAGGCCAGTCCGGGGAAGGACACCCCGGCCCCGGCGGCGGCCAGCCGGGCGAAGCCCTCCTCGACCACCGAGAGCGGGACGCGGTTCCAGTAGATCTTCCCGATCGTGTGGGGGTCCCCGAGGTCGCGCCGGTACGCGGTCTCCGCGGCCAGTTCGGCGGCGCGCATGGCCACGCGGTGGGCCTGGATGTGGTCCGGGTGCCCGTAGCCGCCGTCCGGGTCGTAGGTGACGAGCACCTGCGGGCGCAGCTCCCGGATCACCTCCACGAGGTACGCGGCGGCCTCGTCCACGTCGGCGGACCAGAAGGCCTCCGGGCGGCGGTTCTGCGGGGCGCCCATCATCCCGGAGTCGCGGAAGCGGCCGGGGCCGCCGAGGAACCGGTGGTCGTGGACGCCCAGTTCGGCCATGGCGGCGGCGAGCTCGCCGATCCGGTGGGTGCCGAGGGTGTCGTCGCGGTCGGCCGCCAGGTGGGCGAGGCCGGGCGGGATGACCTCGCCCTCCTCGCCCAGGGTGCAGGTCACCAACGCGACGTGGGCGCCCTGGGCCGCGTACTTGGCCATGGTGACGCCGTTGTTGATCGACTCGTCGTCGGGGTGCGCGTGCACGAAGAGCAGACGACGGGCGGGAAGACCGTTCATGGGCCTAGCGTAGGGGGTGCCCCGCGCCGGTCCCGGCCTGCCCGCCCTGCCCGGCGGGCCCCGGCGCCGACCGCAGCGACACCCTCTAGAACTTGATGCCGCTGATCATGCTCGCCACGTTCGAGGTGAGCTGGCTGAGGGTCGGGGCGATGGTGGAACTCGCCAGGTAGAAGCCGAGCAGCACACAGACCACCGCGTGTCCCGCCTTCAGGCCCGCCCGGCGGACCAGCAGGAAAACGATGATCGCCAGCAGCACCACGGCAGAGATCGAGAGTGCCACGGCGTTTCACCTCCACGTCGAGCGGACATCGGTACGCGTATTCGTGCTCGGCGAGAGTCATACCCACCGTGCGCTACGGATCATAACTATCCGTGCCAGCGCATCGATCGAAATCCGGCAGCACAAGGGGCGCATGCCGCGCATGGGCGGGGTCACGGAAAGGCCGGCCGGGGAGCGTTTACGCCCCCCGGCCGGCTGTCGGCACCCGCACGGCCGCACAGCACCCAGGCTGCATGCCCCAGATCTCGGGGCAGAAACGGTCAAGTTGCCCGCAGGTAAACCGCGTTGGGAAACCGCGGCCGCCCCCGCAGCCGGAACACGACGGGTGGCCGGAAATCATCGATCGATGGGGTGAGCGTCTCAGCCGGCGTCCTGTCCCCCGGGTCCGTCGGGCCCTTCCGGCGGCACGTGCGGGACCACCCGCTTCTCCGCCGCGAAGTGGCACGCCGAAGGATGCGCCGCCGGACCGGAGGTGAACACTTCGGGGACCGCCAGCAGCGGAACCTCCGTCGCGCAGCGGTCCTGCGCCTTCCAGCAGCGGGTGCGGAAGCGGCAGCCCGACGGCGGGTTGGCCGGGGACGGGACGTCGCCGGACAGGATGATCCGCTCGCGGTGGGCGCGGGCCTGCGGGTCCGGGACCGGTACGGCCGAAAGCAGTGCCTGCGTGTACGGGTGGGTCGGGTGCTCGTAGATCTCGGTGTCGGTGCCGATCTCGACGATCCGGCCGAGGTACATGACGCCGACCCGGTCGGAGATGTGCCGGACGATCGAGAGGTCGTGCGCGATGAAGACGTAGGACAGGCCGAACTCGTCCTGGAGCTTCTCCAGCAGGTTGACGACCTGCGCCTGGACGGAGACGTCCAGGGCGGAGACCGGCTCGTCGGCGACGATGATCTCGGGCTGGAGGGCCAGGCCGCGGGCGATGCCGATGCGCTGGCGCTGGCCCCCGGAGAACTGGTGGGGGTAGCGGTTGATGTACTCCGGGTTCAGGCCGACGACGTCCAGCAGCTCCTGGACCTTGCGGCGCCGGTCGCCCTTCGGGGCCACCTCGGGGTGGATCTCGTACGGCTCCCCGATGATGTCGCCGACCGTCATGCGCGGGTTCAGCGAGGTGTACGGGTCCTGGAACACCATCTGGATGTTGCGGCGCACGGCCTTCAGCGCGCGCCCCGACAGCCGGCTGATGTCCTCGCCCTTGTACGCGATCGAACCCGCGGTCGGCCGTTCCAGGTTGACCAGCATCTTGGCGACGGTGGACTTGCCGCAGCCGGACTCCCCCACGATGCCCAGGGTCTCGCCCGCGTGCAGGCCGAAGGAGACCCCGTCGACGGCCTTGACCGCGCCGACCTGCTTCTTGAAGAGGACGCCCCGGGTCAGCGGGTAGTGCTTGACCAGGTCCTTCACTTCCAGAAGGGGCTCAGCCATGGAGGCACTCCTTCCAGAAGTGGCAGGCGCTGGCCCGCGCCACGGGCGACTCGGTCACCGGGTACAGCGGCGGGACGTCGCTGCGGCATACGTCCTGCGCCATCGGGCAGCGCGGGTTGAAGGCGCAGCCGGGCGGGATGCGGAGCAGGTTGGGCGGCAGGCCCTTGATCGCGTACAGCTCCTGGCCCTTCTGGTCCAGGCGCGGGATGGAGTCCAGCAGGCCGCGCGTGTACGGGTGCGCGGGCGCCTTGTAGATCTCGTGGACGGGGGCCGCCTCGACGATCCGGCCGGCGTACATGACCGCGATCTTGTCGGCGACGTCGGCGACCACGCCGAGGTCGTGGGTGATCAGGATGAGGCCCATGTTGAGTTCCCGCTGGAGCTCGGCCAGCAGGTCCATCACCTGCGCCTGGACGGTGACGTCCAGGGCCGTCGTCGGCTCGTCGGCGATGATCAGCGAGGGCTCCAGCGCCATCGCCATGGCGATCATGATGCGTTGGCGCATGCCGCCGGAGAACTGGTGCGGGTAGTCCCCCACCCGCTGTTTCGCCGCCGGGATCTTCACCCGGTCCATGAGCTCGACGGCCTTGGTCCGGGCGTCCTTGCGGGACATCCCTCGGTGGACCTCGTACATCTCGCCGAGCTGCTTGCCGACGGTCAGCACCGGGTTCAGGGAGGACAGCGCGTCCTGGAAGACCATCGCCATCTCGGCGCCGCGGATCCTGCGCCGCTCGTCCTCCTTCATCTTCAGCAGGTCGCGGCCCTTGAAGAGGATCTCGCCGCCGGCGATCCGGCCCGGCGGCACGTCCAGGATCCCCATCACGGCCTGCGCGGTCACGGACTTGCCGGAGCCGGACTCGCCGAGCACGGCCAGCGTCTCGCCCTCGTCCACCGAGTAGTCGACCCCGTTGACCGCCTTCGCGACTCCGTCGCGCGTCTTGAATTCCACGTGCAGGTCGCGGACCTCGAGCAGCATGTACGGGGCTCCTCAGCGCAGCTTGGGGTCGAGGGCGTCGCGCACCGCGTCGCCGAGCATGATGAAGGCGAGCACCGTGATGCTCAGCGCTCCCGCGGGCCACAGCAGCATGTGCGGGGCGTTGCGGATCTGCGAGGCCGCGTTGGAGATGTCGATGCCCCAGGAGACGGTGGGCGGGCGCAGACCGACGCCGAGGAAGGACAAGGTCGCCTCCAGGGCGATGTACGTACCGAGGGCGATCGTGGCGACGACGATGACGGGGGCGACGGCGTTGGGCGCCACGTGCCGCAGCAGCATCCGGGCGTTGCCGGCGCCCAGGGCCCGGGCGGCCTGGACGTAGTCGTTCTGTTTGGCGGTGATCACCGAGCCGCGGGCGATGCGGGCGATCTGCGGCCAGCCCAGGAGCACGATGAAGCCGACCACGGGCCAGACGGTGGTGCTGGTGACGACCGACAGGAAGACCAGGCCGCCGAGGACGACCGGGATGCCGAAGAAGATGTCGGCGACGCGGGAGAGCAGGGAGTCCCCCCAGCCGCCGAAGAAGCCGGCGAGGCCGCCGAGGGCGGCGCCGAGCAGGGCGGCGCCGAGGGTGGCGCAGACGCCCACGGTGATGGAGGCGCGGGCTCCGTAGACGGTGCGCGTGTAGACGTCGCAGCCCTGGGTGTCGTAGCCGAAGGGGTGCCCGGGGGCGGAGCCCTGCTGGGACTTGGAGAGGTCGCACTGGAGGGGGTCGCCGCTCGCGATGAGCTGCGGCCAGATCGAGATGACGACGAGGAAGAGGATGAGCAGCGAGGAGAGGATGAACACGGGGTTGCGGCGCAGTTGGTGCCAGGCGTCGGACCACAGGGAGCGGGCCCGCTCCCGGGGGCCGGAGGCGCCCGGTCCGGCGGTCTTCTCGATGCCTTCGATGCTCTCGGCCTCGTCCAGCGCGAGATCCATGGGTCCCCCCTGGCCCGTGGGCGAGACCGCCTCCTTCGGGCGGGGGCCGACCGGGTCGTAGCCGCCGGGTTCGGGGCGCTCGGGATCAGGCATAACGGATCCTCGGGTCCAGGACCGCGTAGAGCAGGTCGACGAGCAGGTTCGCCAGCAGGAAGACGATGACGAGGATGGTCACGAAGCCGACGACCGTGGGCGAGTTGTTGCGCAGGATGCCCTGGTAGAGCTGGTAGCCGACGCCGTGGATGTTGAAGATCCGCTCGGTGACGATGGCGCCGCCCATCAGGGCGCCGATGTCGGTCCCGATGAAGGTGACCACCGGGATCAGGGAGTTGCGCAGCAGGTGGCGGGTGACGACCCGGCTGCGGGGCAGGCCCTTGGCGGTGGCGGTGCGGACGTAGTCGGCCTTGACGTTCTCGGCGATGGAGGTGCGGGACAGGCGCGTGACGTAGGCGAGGGAGACCAGCGCGAGGACGATGCCGGGCAGGATCAGCTCGTTCAGCGGTGCGTCCGGGGAGACCGTGGGCCTCACCCATCCCCATTTGACGCCGAAGAGGTACTGGAGCAGGTAGCCCGTCACGAAGGTGGGCACCGAGATGACCACGAGGGTGAGCACGAGCACGGAGGTGTCGACGCTCTTTCCGCGGCGCAGGCCGCTGATCACGCCGAGGGTGATGCCGATGACGATCTCGAAGAAGATGGCGACCAGGGTCAGGCGCAGGGTGACGGGGAAGGCGCTGGCCATCAGCTCGGTGACGGACTGTCCGTTGAAGGCGGTGCCGAAGTCGCCCTTGAAGATCTGGCCCATGTAGTGGAGGTACTGCTTCCACAGGGGCTGGTCGAGGTAGAGGTCCTTGCGGATGCGGGCGGCGGTGGCGGGGTCGGGGGCCTTGTCACCGAAGAGGGCCGCGACCGGGTCACCGAGCGCGTACACCATGAAGAAGATCAGGAACGTGCTGCCGATGAACACCGGGATCATCTGGAGCAGCCGCCGGATCACATAACGTCCCATGGAGTGCTCCATGCTGTTGGCGGGCGCGGCGGGCCCCCCGCGGGGCGGGGGGCCGGGATCCGGGTGAGGGTCAGATGACCTTGATCTGGTCGTAGACCGGGACGCTGAACTGGTTGAGGGAGACGTCCTCGAGGCGCTCGGAGTAGCCGGCGCTGCCGTTCTGGTACCAGAGCGGGATGGACGGCATCTGCTCGGCGAGGATCTTCTCCGACTCCTGGAAGCTGGCGATCGCCTTGGCCGGGTCGCTCTCCCGGTTCGCCTGGTCGACGAGGTCGTCGAACTCCTTGTTGCTGAACTTCCCGTAGTTGGAGGAGGCGCCGGTGTAGTAGAGCGGCTGCAGGAAGTTCTGGATCAGCGGGTAGTCGGCCTGCCAGCCCGAGCGGAAGGGGCCCGTCAGCTTGTAGCTGCTCTGCTGGTTGCGGAAGTCGGCGAAGGTGCCGACCGGGTTGACCGTGCAGACCGGGCCCTCCCCCAGCGCGTTGTTGACGCTGTTGCAGACGGCGTCCATCCAGTCGCGGTGCGAGCCGGTGTCCACGTTGGAGGTCAGCGTGACCTTCCCGCCGGGCAGCCCGCCGCCCTCCTGGATGAGCTTCTTGGCCTCGGCCGGGTCGTAGACGCAGGCGTCGCCGCAGGCCGTGGCGGAGAAGCCGCCCTTCTCGCCGAGGGCCGGCGAGGTCCAGTCCTTGGCGGGCGTCCGGGTCTCCCGGAAGATCTGCTGGGTGATCTCGTCTCGGTTGATGGCCCGCGAGATGCCCTGGCGGACCTTCTCCGTGCCCGGCTTGCTCCACTGCGGGTCGTACAGCGGGAAGGTGAGGGTCTGGATGATGAGGGCCGGCTGGTTGATGTACCGGTCGCCGAGGTCGTTCTTGACGTTCTTCAGCTGCTGCGCCGGGACGTCGTCGACGAGGTCGAGGTTGCCGGAGATCAGGTCGGTGTAGGCGGTGTTGTTGTCGGTGTAGACCTTCAGGTCCACCCCGCCGTTCTGCGCCTTGTCCTCACCGGGGTACGCGTCCCACTTGCGCAGCTTCATGCCGGTGCCCTTGGTGTACGAGTCCACCGTGTACGGGCCGTTGCCGATCGGCTTGTCCAGCCAGGCGGTGTGGTCGGTGAAGAAGGCCTTGGGAAGCGGGGAGAAGGCCTGGTAGCCGAGGGTCTCGGGCCAGGTGGAGAACTTGTCCTTGAGGGCGACGGTGAAGGTCTTGGGATCCTTGACCACCAGTCCGGACATCGTCTTGGACTTGGGTTCGCCGGACGCCGGGTGCACGTCGTCGTAGCCGACGATGTCGGAGAAGAACGGTGAGTTGTTCTGCTTGTTGCGCACGTCCGCGCCGTAGTTCCAGGCGTCCACGAAGGACTGCGCGGTGACCGGCTCGTCGTTGCTGAACTTCCAGCCGTCCTTCAGCGTGACGGTGAAGTTCTGACTGTCCGTCGTCTGGATGGACTCGGCGAGCATGTTCTTGGCCTCGCCGGTCTCGGGGTCGTAGCGCTTGAGGCCGCGGAAGAGCATGTCGAGGACCTTGCCGCCCTGCACCTCGTTGGTGTTGGCGGGCTCCAGCGGGTTCTGCGGGTCACCCCACGACGAGCTGATGATTCCTGCCTCGCCGCCTCCGCCGCTGTCGCTCCCGCCGCCGCAGGCCGTCGCCGCGAGGGCGACGGCCACCGCACATGCGGCCCACTTGGCGTGGGTGGCTCCGCGCATGGAGTGCCTCCTATGGCTCCCAAGACTCACTTAGGGGCCAATGTCACCCTATGAGGGGTGCCGCACACGCACGGTTGGACCGATTGCACCCGCGCGTCCCGCCCCTGTCACCCCTGGGGGTGCAAAGCCAGCTCCCAGGCGTCGACGCCGTAGTGCAGGGCCATGCCGTGCGCCTCGTAGAGCGCGAGTGCGCCGGTCGCGTTGTGGGTGTCCACGCCGAGGCCGATGGTGTCCCGGCCGCGCGCCGCGTAGGCGGCGAAGCCGTGGCGCAGCAGGAAGCCGCCGACGCCCCGGCCGCGCACGTCCTTGCGCACGCCTATGTGGCTCACCCAGGCCATGCTCGTGCGGTCGTCCCGGGTGAGCAGCACGGCGACGTCGCCCTCGCCGGGCAGGCTCGCGATCCACACCAGCGACCAGTCGAGCCCGCGGCCCTCGATGTGGTCCAGCCAGGTCTCGTACGGGCGGTCCACATGGCCGAAGTGGGCGGCGAAGGTCTCCTCGACCAGGGCGTGGGCCCGGTGGCGGTCGGCCTCGTCGGCGCCGCAGTGGCGCAGGGCGAGCCCCTCGGGCGGGGTGGGTGCGAGGTCGGCGGCCGCGGACAGGGAGCGCGTCATGACCTGGTAGCGGCGGATGGTGCGGTAGCCGCGTCCGGAGAGGAGGGCGAGGTCGATGGTGGGCTCCACGTTGAGCTGGAGGCGCAGGACGCCCGGCCCGGCGTTGATCTCACGGGCCCGGTCCTCCATGCGCTCCAGCAGCAGGACCGCGGCCTCGTGGTGGCCGGGCAGCACGTAGTGGTCGCCGTCGACGCGGCCCGGTCCGGAGTCCGCCCAGACGAGGGCGTAGGCGACGAGCCGGCCGTCCTCGAAGGCGAGCCAGGAGTCGGTGGCGAGGTCCACGTCGGGTGCGTTGAGGTCGGACTCGACGGTGCCGAGGTCGGTTTCGGGTCGGCCGATCTCGATCACGTCGACGGCGTTGAGCAGGGCGCAGATGTCAGCCGCGTCCCCGGGGCCGGCGGGCCGTACGGTGATGGTCATTGCGTCACTCTCGGCCCGGGATCCCGGGGTCGCAACCGGTTTCCGCCCGGCACGGGTGGGCACTTCACGGCACACGGAAAGCGGCCGGTCCCCGGCGCCGTGAGGCACCGGGAACCGGCCGCTTTCGTGGAGCGTGCGTGGATCAGACCGCCAGGATGGCCTTCTCCTCGGCGAAGTGGCACGCCGACTCGTGCGCCGCCAGGGTGTTGACGCCCTTGAAGCGCTCCGGGATCGCCAGCAGCGGCTCCTCGGTGGAGCACTTGTCCTGGGCCTTCCAGCAGCGGGTGCGGAAGCGGCAGCCCGACGGCGGGTTGGCCGGGGACGGGACGTCACCGGTGAGGATGATGCGCTCGCGGGACTCGCGGACCTCGGGGTCCGGGACCGGGACCGCAGACAGCAGCGCCTGGGTGTAGGGGTGCGTCGGGTGCTCGTAGATCTCGGCGTCGGTGCCGATCTCGGCCATCTTGCCGAGGTACATGACGCCGACGCGGTCCGAGATGTGCCGGACGATCGAGAGGTCGTGCGCGATGAAGATGTAGGACAGGTTGAACTCGTCCTGCAGCTTCTCCATCAGGTTGATGACCTGCGCCTGCACCGACACGTCGAGCGCGGAGACCGGCTCGTCGCAGATGATGATCTCCGGGTTGAGCGCGAGGCCGCGGGCGATGCCGATGCGCTGGCGCTGACCGCCGGAGAACTGGTGCGGGTAGCGGTTGATGTACTCCGGGTTCAGGCCCACGACGTCCAGGAGCTCCTGGACCTTGCGGCGCCGGTCGCCCTTCGGGGCCACCTCGGGGTGGATCTCGAAGGTCTCCCCGATGATGTCGCCGACCGTCATGCGCGGGTTCAGCGAGGTGTACGGGTCCTGGAACACCATCTGGATGTTGCGGCGCACGGCCTTCAGCGCGCGGCCGGACAGCTTGGTGATGTCCTGGCCCTTGTAGAAGACCTCGCCGGCGGTGGCCCGCTCGAGGTTCATCAGGAGCTTGGCGACCGTGGACTTGCCACAGCCGGACTCACCGACGATGCCGAGGGTCTCGCCCTGGTACAGGTCGAAGGACACACCGTCGACGGCCTTGACCGCACCGACCTGCTTCTTGAACAGGATGCCCTGGGTCAGCGGGAAGTGCTTGACCAGGTTGCGGACCTGGAGGATCGGCTCGCGCTCGGTGGTCGTCTTGCTGAGCTCAGCCATGGATCTGGTCCTTCCAGAAGTGGCACGCGCTGCCGCGGCCGGGCAGTTCGGTGCCGTCCTGCTCGGTGACCGGGTGCAGGACCGGGATCTCCGTACGGCAGATGTCCTGCGCCTTGGGGCACCGGGGGCTGAAGGCACAGCCCGCCGGGATGCGGAGCAGGTTGGGCGGCAGGCCCTTGATCGCGTACAGCTCCTGGCCCTTCTGGTCCAGGCGCGGGATCGAGTCGAGCAGGCCCCGGGTGTACGGGTGCGAGGGGCGCTTGTAGATCTCGTGGACCGGAGCGGTCTCGACGATCCGGCCCGCGTACATGACCGCGATCTTGTCCGCGACGTCGGCGACCACGCCGAGGTCGTGGGTGATCAGGATCAGACCCATGTTCATCTCGCGCTGGAGCTCCGCGAGCAGGTCCATGACCTGGGCCTGGACGGTCACGTCGAGAGCCGTGGTGGGCTCGTCGGCGATGATCAGGTCCGGCTCCAGCGCCAGCGCCATGGCGATCATGATGCGCTGGCGCATACCGCCGGAGAACTGGTGCGGGTAGTCGCCCACGCGCGCCTTGGCGGCGGGGATCTTCACGCGGTCCATGAGCTCGATGGCCTTGGCCTTCGAGTCCTTCTTGGACATGCCGCGGTGGACGCGGAACATCTCGCCGAGCTGGTCGCCCACCGAGTAGACCGGGTTCAGGGAGGACAGCGCGTCCTGGAAGATCATCGCCATCTTGTCGCCGCGGAGCTTGCGGCGCTCCTCGTCGGACATCTTGAGGATGTCCCGGCCGTGGAAGCGCACCTCGCCGCCGGCGACCCGTCCGGGCGGGCTGTCGAGGATGCCCATGATCGCCTGCGCGGTGACGGACTTGCCGGAGCCGGACTCGCCGAGCACGGCGAGGGTCTCGCCGGCGCTGACGCTGTAGCTCACGCCGTTGACGGCCTTGGCGACCCCGTCACGGGTCTTGAACTCGACCTGGAGGTTGTCCACCTCCAGCAGCGGCACGGCGGACCCGCCGCCCGTCTCCGCAACGCTGAGAATCTCCGACGTCGTCACGCCGCCACCTTCGTCCTGCTTGCTGATGTTGTCTCGGAGCATCGGGCGGCCCTACCGCAGCTTCGGGTCGAGCGCGTCGCGCAGGCCGTCGCCGACGAAGGCGAAGCCGAGCACGGTGACGACGACGAAGAGGCTGGGGTACAGCCACAGGTAGTCGTGGACGCCGATGAAGGCCTGACCGGCCGCCAGCATGTTGCCCCACTCCGGGACGTCGACCGGGACACCGGCGCCGAGGAAGGAGAGGGCCGCGACGCCGATGATCGTGGTACCGACGTTGAACGTCGCGTAGACCAGGACGGGGGTCAGCGAGTTGGGCAGGATGTGCGTGCGGACGATCCGGCCGCCGCTGGCGCCGAGCGCCTTGGCCGCGTGGACGTAGTCCATCTCTCGCACCGACAGGATCGAGCTGCGCAGCAGTCGGGAAACGGTCGCCCACGAGAAGACCGCGAGCGAGATGATCACCGGCGTGATACCGCGGCCGGTGACCAGGATGATGACGACGGCACCGATCATCAGCGGGAACGCGAGGAAGACGTCCGCGATGCGCATGACGAGGGTGTCGGCGAAACCGGCGAAGTAGCCGGCGATGGCGCCGAGGGCGACACCGATCAGCACGGCGAAGAAGATCGAGGCGAGGCCGACGAACATGGCCACGCGGGTACCGGCTATGAGGCGCGAGAACATGTCGCGGCCCAGGGCGTCGGTGCCCAGCCAGTGCGTGCCGTTGGGCGACTGGAGGGTGTTCTCCAGGTCCTGCGCGCCGGGGTCGAACGGCGCGAACATGTTGCCGAAGATCGCGGTGATGAACAGCAGGCAGATGATCACGAGACCGACGACGGCCAGCTTGTTCTGGACGAAGCGGTGGCGGATCTCGGCCCACTGGGTGAGCTGCTTGGGGCTTGCTTCAGGGGCGGCCGGGGCGGCCGGCACGGGGCTCTCGTCCCCGATCGCCGGGCTCTTGACGAGCTCAGACATGAGGAAATCCTCCTTGGGGGGCGGTCAGCTGAGGCGGATACGCGGGTCGAGGGCCGCGTACAGCAGGTCCACGATGAGGCTGAGGACGACGAAGATGGCGACGCTGTAGGTCACCACACCGATCACGATCGGGTTGTTCTGCTGCTGGATCGCCTGAACCAGTGCCAGACCGACACCGTCCCAGTTGAAGATCGCCTCGGTGATGAGCGCGCCACCGAGAAGTGCGCCGAACGAGATGCCCAGGTAGGTGACGACCGGGATGGACGAGTTGCGGAGCACGTGCTTGAACAGCACGCGACGGCGCGGAAGTCCCTTGGCCACGGCGGTCTTCACGTAGTCCGCGCGCAGCACCTCGAGCATCGTGCCGCGGGTCAGGCGGGCGACGAACGCGATGTCGGTGATGGCGAGGGTGACCGCGGGCAGGACCATGCCTTCGAGCTTGTCTCCACCGAGCTGCGGGAACCACTGGAGCTCGACCGCGAACCACTTCATGAGCAGCATGCCGATCACGAACGTTGGGAATCCCACCGCCATGGTCGTAAAGAATGTCGTGGCCATGTCCAAGATGCTGTATCTGTACAGGGCGGCGATGATGCCGACGCCCATACCGAACACCGTCACGAGAGCGATGGCCAGCAGGGCCAGCTTCGCGGTGTTCGCCAGCTTGGGGCCGAGGATCTCGGACACCTCGCGGCGCTGGATGAAGTCCTCGCCGAGGTCTCCGGTCGCGACCTTCGACACGTAGTTCACATACTGCTCGGGCAGCGACTTGTCGAGCCCGTACCGCGCCTTGAGCTCCGCGACCACCGCTGGGTCACGAGCCTTGTCGCTGCCTGCGATCGAGCCCACGGGGTCACCGGGGAGAACGAAAAGACAAGCGAACAGAACCATGGTCGCGCCGATGAGGACTATGACCATCTGCCCGAGGCGACGGGCGACGTACCTTCCCATGTTTGTGCCTCTCTACCTGGCCGCTTCTGGGAGCAGCGGCCTCCGGCCCAAGGAACGGGCCGGCTCTCGGCCTGCGGGGATTGCCCGCGGATGTGAGGGGTGCCGAAGTAAAAACGGCCTGCCGAGCGGGGCCGCGGCCCACCGGTCACCCGGGGGCCGCGGCACGTTCGCTCCTGACGGATATACCGTCCGAACCGATTACTTCTTGAGCGAGATCTTCTCGAGGATCGGGTCCTCGTTGAAGTTGATGTCGTCCAGACCGTTGAACTTGTCGGTCGCCATCAGGCGGAACTGGGAACGGTTGAAGGTCGGGATGAGGGCCATGTCCTCCATGGCCATCTTCTCGGCCTGCTTGTACAGCGCGATACGCGCGGCCTCGTCCTTGGTGGCGCGGGCCGTGTCGATCAGCTTGTCGAACTCGGGGTTGTTGTAACGGGCGCGGTTGTCACCGACCACGTTGCCCTCGGCGTCCTTGTTCATCGACTCCGAGTGCAGGAGCGGGAACAGGAAGTTCTCCGGGGTCGGGTAGTCCGCACCCCACGCGAAGCGGTAGAGGCCGGTGGCCTGGGTACCCTGCTGCTCCTTGAGCAGACCCGGGAAGTCCTTGCCGTCCAGCTTGACCTTCAGGCCGAGGACGTCCTCGAGCTGACGCGCGACGGCCTGGACCCACTCTTCGTGGCCCGCACCGGTGTTGAAGGAGAACTTGATCTCCGTGCCCGGCTTCAGGCCGCCCTTCTCGGCGTGCTCCTTGGCCTTGGCGACGTCCTGCTTGACGCAGGAGGTGCACAGGTCCTTCTGGTACGCCTTCGGGAACGCCGGCGGCACGATGGTCGTCGACGGGGTCTGGAAGCCCTGGAAGACACCCTTGGCGATGGCCTGGCGGTCGATCGCGTAGGAGATCGCCAGACGGGCGTCCTTGTTGTTGGTCGGGCCGTTGTCACCGATCGGCAGAACCCAGTTCATGCCGTTGGTGTCCTTGGCGAACCACTTGTTCTGCGGCTTGAACTTCGCCTCGGCCGTCTTCAGCATCGGCGTCGGGATGTGCGCGTAGTCGAAGGTGCCGGCCTGGAAGCCGTCGTACTCGAGCTGGTGCGCGGTCTTGTCGTTGAGGAGGGTGACCTGGACCTTGTCCAGCTTCGCCTTCGTCAGGCCGTAGTCGTCGTTGCGGACGAGGTTGATGGCCTTGTTGTGCTCCCAGCTGCCGTCCATCTTGAACGGGCCGTTGCCGACGGGGGCCTCGCCGAACGCCTTGTCCTCTTCGCCGACCTTGGCGACCTTCGGGACCGGGCTGTAGGCGGTGTGCGCCGTCTTCAGCACGAACTCGCAGTCGGCCTTGGACAGGTCGACCTTGATGGTGTGCGGGTCCGGGGTGGTGACACCGGAGAAGGTCTTGGCCGAGCCGTCCTGCAGCTCCGCGTAACCCTTGATGCCGGCGAAGTGGTACGCCACGTCGGACGCGGCGGCCTTGTGCGCGGAACGCGCCCAACCGCGGGCGAACGCCTCGGCGTCGACGACCTCGCCGTTGGAGAACTTGGTGTCCGCCTTGACCTTGAAGGTCCAGGAGGTGCAACCCTCGTCCGAGCTGGCCGACTCGGCCAGCGCGGGCTCGGCCAGGCCGTCCGGCGTGTTCGAGTACAGGCCGGTGAACAGGGCGTTCGACAGCAGGATGCCCGTGGACTCGTGGGCGCGCCCCGGGTCGATGGTGTCCGGCTCCGTGCTGCCCAGGCGGAACGTACCGCCGCCGGCAGCGTTGCCCTTGTCCTTGCTGTCACCGTCACCGCCGCCACAGGCGGTAGCGGCCAGGGCGACGACAACCGCGCCCACGACCCACTTGGCGCTCTTGGCACCGCGCATGGGTTTCCTCCTCATGAGTCCACTGATCGACTTGAGGGGCATGAAAACCTCGCCGACACCCCTGACGGCGAATGGTTTCCTGCCCATAGTGTGCTCGTGAGTCGGCGCGATCCCCACATCGCGTGACCCATTGACCCGAGCTCAATGGAGCCATCCTCAAGTACCGCCAGGCCGTAAACCACACTTAAGTGGTCTCGTTTTCACAACATCGATCCGCGGCAGAAACCCGAAATCCGGACAAACGGATAGGAGACAGACACGTGCGAAACGGACGGTTAGCTCATCATCCGGAGTGTCACGGTCGGTATGCGGACACCTGAACGCAAAAATCCGCTTGACAAAAGCGAACAGCCCCTCCCCTCACGGACTCCGTGAGGGGAGGGGCTGCTGTTTTCCCGCACCCCGGCGGCCGACTACGGCCGCCGCGGCCGCCGCCCGAGCAAACCCGGGTCGGGCAGCCTGAACGCGGTTACTACTTGGCGGACTTGGCGCGCGACGCGGTGCGCGAGCGCTCCTTCTGGTCCAGGACGACCTTGCGGATGCGGACGGCCTCCGGGGTCACCTCGACGCACTCGTCGTCGCGGCAGAACTCCAGGGACTGCTCCAGGGAGAGCTTGCGCGGCGGGACGATCGCCTCGAACGTGTCGGCCGAGGAGGAGCGCATGTTGGTGAGCTTCTTCTCCTTGGTGATGTTCACGTCCATGTCGTCGGCGCGCGAGTTCTCGCCGACGATCATGCCCTCGTACACCTCGGTGCCGGGGTCGGTGAACAGGACGCCGCGCTCCTGGAGGTTGGTCATCGCGAACGCGGTGACCGCACCGGCGCGGTCGGCGACCAGGGAGCCGTTGTTACGGGTGACCAGCTGGCCGAACCACGGCTCGTGGCCCTCGTGGATCGAGTGGCCGATGCCGGTGCCGCGGGTCTGCGTCAGGAACTCCGTACGGAAGCCGATCAGGCCGCGGGACGGAACGACGAACTCCATGCGGACCCAGCCGGAGCCGTGGTTCGACATGTTGTCCATGCGGCCCTTGCGGACGCCCATGAGCTGCGTGACGGCGCCCATGTGCTCCTCGGGCACGTCGATCGTCATGCGCTCGACCGGCTCGTGCACCTTGCCGTCGACCTCGCGGGTGACGACCTGCGGCTTGCCGATGGTCAGCTCGAAGCCCTCGCGGCGCATCTGCTCGACGAGGATCGCCAGCGCGAGCTCACCGCGGCCCTGGACCTCCCAGGCGTCCGGGCGCTCGGTGTCGAGCACGCGCAGCGAGACGTTACCGATCAGCTCGCGGTCGAGGCGGTCCTTGACCTGGCGGGCGGTGACCTTGCGGTCCTTGACCGCGGACTTGGCGTCCGCGCCCTTGCCGGAGCCGCCGCGGCCGACCATCGGGGAGGTGTTGGTGCCGATGACCATGGAGATGGCCGGCTCGTCCACCGTGATCAGCGGCAGCGCGATCGGGTTCTCCGGGTCGGCCAGGGTCTCGCCGATCATGATCTCGGGGATACCGGCGACGGCGCAGATGTCACCGGGGCCGGCGACCTCGGCCGGCTTGCGGGTGAGCGCCTCGGTCATCATCAGCTCGGTGATGCGGACGTTGGAGATGCTGCCGTCACGCTTGATCCACGCGACCGTCTGGCCCTTGCGCAGCTCGCCCTGCTCGACGCGCAGCAGCGCGATACGGCCGAGGAAGTTGTCGGCGTCGAGGTTGGTGACGTGCGCCTGGAGGGGCGCTTCCTCGTCGTACGTCGGGGCCGGGACGTGCTCCAGGATGGTGGAGAAGAACGGCTCCAGGTTCTCGCTGTCGGCGGGGACGGTGCCGTCCTCCGGCTTGGTCAGCGAGGCGATGCCGTCACGGCCGCAGGCGTAGACGATCGGGAACTCGATCTGGTCCTCGTCGGCGTCCAGGTCCAGGAACAGGTCGTAGGTCTCGTTGACGACCTCGTCGATCCGGGAGTCCGGGCGGTCCGTCTTGTTGATGCAGAGGATGACGGGCATCCGGGCCTGGAGGGCCTTGCGCAGGACGAAGCGGGTCTGGGGCAGCGGACCCTCGGAGGCGTCCACCAGCAGGACGACGGCGTCGACCATCGACAGACCGCGCTCGACCTCGCCACCGAAGTCGGCGTGGCCGGGGGTGTCGATGATGTTGATCGTGATCGGGGCCCCGCCGTCCTTGGGGTGATACTTCACCGCCGTGTTCTTGGCGAGGATCGTGATGCCCTTCTCACGCTCCAGGTCGTTCGAGTCCATCATGCGGTCGTCGAGCTGCTGGTGGGCGGCGAAGGCACCGGCCTGCTTGAGCATGGCGTCGACGATGGTCGTCTTGCCATGGTCGACGTGGGCGACGATGGCGACGTTACGGATGTCGTGGCGCGTGGGCACTTCGGCGCTTCTCCCGGGATCGTGGATGGCGTCGCGTACGGCCTGGCACGCGCGCCTCGACCGGGCGAAAACCTGCCACGGCCTTACCCCATGGTACGTCGAATGGCGGGAACCGCCTGCCGGGGGGTCTGTCAAGAGGCCGGAGGAATGAGTGCGGCCGAGCGCGAGGTGGGGTGCTCGGACCGCCGTTCCTGCGGGAAATCATGCGGGTCAACGGGTATGCACGACCTTGCCCGCCGGGGTTCCGGCGGGCAAGGGACTTGAGTCACATCTGAGCTTGTGACCCGTGGGTCAACCTGACAGGCACCGCTTTGTCACCACATCTTCGCCGCGGCTACTTCTTCTTCTTTTCCTTGGCGGTCGCCGCCTTCTTCCAGCCGATGTCCTGGTAGCGGGGGGCTCCGAGCCCGAAGGCGCCGGCGTTGACCAGGCCGGGCTTGACGGCCACCAGCTCCGGGCGCTGGAAGAGCGGGATCGAACCGGCCGCGGCCCAGATCCGGGCGTCGGCCTTGCGCACCAGCTCGCGGGACTGCGCCTCGTCCAGCTCCCCGAGGGCCTGGTCGAAGAGCTGGTCGATGTGGTCGGTGCCGACCCGCGTGTAGTTCTGTTCGACGAGGAGCGAGCCGTCCGCCGCCGGCTCCGGCTTGGCGAAGATCGGCCGGGCGTCGGTGGCGGGGAAGGCCGTCGCCGGCCAGGAGTACAGCGCCAGGTCGTACTGGCCCGAGGCGATGTGGTCCTTGAAGAAGCTGTCGTCGGCCACCTTGGTCGTCTCGGTGTTCACCCCGAGCTTGCGGAGCATCTGGGAGATCCGCTCACCGACGGTGCGCAGGGACTCCGAGCCGGGTCCGGCCGGGAGGACGAAGCGCAGGGTGAGCGCCTTGCCGTCCTTGGCGAGCATGTTGCCGGAGGTACGGCCGGCCTGCTTGGCCGGGGCCGGGGCCGGGGAGCCCTTGGCGGGGTCGGCCGCGTCGCCGTCCCGGGCCGCGCTGCGCTTGGCGTCGTCGACGGGGCGGGCCATGGCCGCCTGGGCCAGGAGGGAGGCCTGCTGCTGGGCCCCGAAGGGAGCGGGTGCCAGCACCGGGGAGACGCGGTCCCGCTCGCCGTCCCCCGGGGAGGCGGCGGTGTCGGCGCCGGGTGCCTTGCCGTCGGCCCCGGCGGCCGTGCCGTCCGGCGTGCCCGCGCCGTCGCCGTTGGCCCCGTCGTCCTGGCCCACGATGTAGAGGCCGTCGTTCCCGGTGCCCGGGCCCGCGGGGGTCTTGCCGTCGTCCTGCGGCGCGCTCTCCGGGCCGGCCTTGGCGGCGGCCGGCTCGGTGAGCTTGCCGCCGCGGCGCCAGCCGGCGTCGGCGAGGAGGGCCTGGGCCGCCTTGGCGTCCTGGCCGCCGAGGGCGTCGCTGTTGTCGGCGTACGCCTGCTGCCCGGCCAGGGCCACGTGGCTGCCGACCGGCTTCGCCGGCAGGCCCAGCGGCTTGAGCACGAGTTCGGCCAGCGCCTGGCGGTCCAGGGCGCGGGCGACCGCCCGGCGCACCCGCTCGTCCGCGAGCGGGCCGGACGCCCCGTTCATCGCGAGCTGCGTGTACGCGGGCTCCAGGGACTTGCGGACCCTGAAGCCCCGCAGGGCCTTCTGCTCGTCGGCGTACCGCTTCACCGACTCGGTGTGCTTGGTGCGCGACTCCTTCTCCTGCGCCGCCTTCTCCTCGTCCGCACCGAAGGCGGTCGCCCACGACAGCGTGGCCTGCGCCGGGGTCATCGCGGCGCCCGGGCCGTGCGCCGGGGCCCCGCCCGCACCCGCGCCGCCCTTGCCGGAGGCCTCCCGGCGGGCCAGCGCGATGCGGTCGGCCCCCGAGCGGTCGATCTCCGCCAGGTCGAGCTTCCCGGCGGCCAGCGCCGCCGGTCGCTCGGCGCGGGGCACCGCCGTCAGGACCAGCGTGTCCAGCTTGGCCTGCCGGCCCCACCAGCGCGGGTTGCGCGTCAGGGCTGCGGTGCCGGTCTTCTTGTCGATCGCCCCGAGGGCGAAGGGCCCCGCCGTGACCTTCAGAGTGCCGCGGGCGCCCTCGTTGAAGGCGTCCGGGGTCCCGGTGACCTGCTTGGGGTAGAGCGGGGAGAACAGCGAGCGCCAGTCCACGTACGGCTTGCTGAAGGTGACCCTGACCTCCAGGTCCGTCTTGCCCTTCTCGATCTTCTCGATGCGCTCGTAGCCGGCGTTGCGCGCCGTCCAGTACGCCGAGTCCTTGCCGTTCAGGGCCCGCCACTGGGCCACGAAGTCGGGGGCGCCGATCTCCCGCCCGTCGCTCCACACGGCCTGCTGGTTCAGCTTGTACAGGACGACCTGCTTGGGCTCCCGCTCGATGACCTCGGCCTTCTCCAGGTAGTCGGGATTGGCCACCGGCCGTCCCTTGGCGTCCAGCACGAACAGGTGCGGCAGCACGGCTCCCGCGATCCTGCTGGTGGCGGCGTCCGCGTCGGCCTGGAAGGCGTTGAGGGTGTCCGGAAGGGCGTCCACCGCCCACCGCAGCACGCCCCCGTCCGCGACCTTGTCGCGGGTGGTCGTGGCGATGTCCTGCCCTGCGGCGGCCGGGCCGCCCTCGTCGTCACCCGCGCCGCAGCCCGTGAGCAGCGGCAGTGCGAGGACTCCCGAGGTCAGGAGCGCCAAGGACCTGCGCCTTCTCTGGGACATGGGTGGTACCTCCGGGGCGGGGCTTGGGGGAAGCATGATCACGTTCGGCGGTATATGGAGCTGATCACACCGGCTGCCGGAATCCACTGAAATCGACGGCGCTCCGCACCCTTCGCAGCCGCCTCTCGCCACGCCGCGAACCCCACCCGTGCGGACCAATCCCGCTTGCGCGGCGAGAGCGCGTTCCCCCGGGAGAGGGATGAGAATGGGGGGCAGGGAGGGGCGCACAGTTCGCGCCTGCGCGCCCGCAATCGCTGCACGTCCCTTCACAACCGGGGACGTGAAGCGCGACACTCGCAGGCGCACATGAGCGTTGCCACCGCACCCTGGCGGAAATGAGGGCAAATCATGTCCCTGCAAGACGACCTGACCGCTGTACGACGCAACCTCGACGAGCTGACGCGCAAGGTCGAGCGGCTGGAGCAGCAGGCCGCGGCCACGCGCGGGAAGCCCGCGTCGGCGGCGCCGGACCCGTCCCGAATGGTGACGGTCCCGGACACCCCCTACGACAGCGCGCTCTGGACGGACTCCGACGACGAGGGCCTCGGCGCCCGCGATCGCCGCGCGCCCTGACGCCGCCCCTGCGCGATCCGCACACCGTCCGCCCCGCACCCCCGTACCGGCCCGGCCGCCCCGCGACCGGCCCGGTGCGGGAGCGTCCCCTCATCACTCCTACCGGAGTCCTCTTTGGCCACAGGCACGGAACGACCCCAGCAGCGGCCCGGCGGCGTCCACGACGCCTCGCGGGCCGCGATCGCGGCCCGGCACCTGCGGACCGACCGGTGGTGGCTGGCCCCCGCGGGCACCGCCGCCGGGCTGCTCGCCTTCATCGTCTACTCGACCTGGCGGGCCTTCGCGAACGCCGACTACTACGCGGCCCCCTACGTCTCCCCGTTCTACTCCCCGTGCCTGGCGGAGAACTGCGAGGAGATGCGCGGCGGCCCCAACTGGGACCTCTTCGGCAGCTGGTGGGGCCTGTCCCCCGCGCTGCTGATCCTGGTCTTCCCGCTCGGCTTCCGGCTGACCTGCTACTACTACCGCAAGGCCTACTACCGGGGCTTCTGGGCCTCACCGCCCGCCTGCGCCGTCGCCGAGCCGCACGCGAAGTACACCGGCGAGACCCGCTTCCCGCTGATCCTCCAGAACGCCCACCGGTACTTCTTCTACGCGGCGATCCCGGTGGCGGGCATCCTCACGTACGACACCGTGCTGACCTTCCGCGACGAGCACTACGACTGGGGCCACATGGGCCTCGGAACCCTGCTGTTCCTGGTCAACATCGCGCTGATCTGGGCCTACACGCTGTCCTGCCACTCCTGCCGCCACATCATGGGCGGCCGGCTCAAGCACTTCTCGAAGCACCCGGTGCGCTACCGCCTCTGGGGCTGGATCAGCCGGCTCAACTCCCGCCACATGCAACTGGCCTGGGCCTCCCTGATCAGCGTGGCCCTGTGCGACTTCTACGTGTACCTGCTGGCCAGCGGCGCCTTCACCGACCCGAGGATCTTCTGAGATGGCTCAAGTGGAACGGCAGCAGTGGGACGTGGTCGTGGTCGGCGCGGGTGGCGCGGGGCTGCGGGCCGCGATCGAGGCCCGCGAGCGGGGCGCCCGTACCGCCGTGATCTGCAAGTCCCTGTTCGGCAAGGCCCATACGGTGATGGCGGAGGGCGGGATCGCCGCCTCCATGGGCAACGTCAACGAGGGCGACAACTGGCAGGTGCACTTCCGCGACACCATGCGCGGAGGGAAGTTCCTCAATCAGTGGCGGATGGCGGAGCTCCACGCCAAGGAGGCCCCGGACCGGGTCTGGGAGTTGGAGACCTGGGGCGCGCTCTTCGACCGCACGCCCGACGGGAAGATCTCCCAGCGCAACTTCGGCGGACACGAGTACCCCCGCCTCGCGCACGTCGGCGACCGCACCGGCCTGGAGCTGATCCGCACCCTCCAGCAGAAGATCGTCGCCCTCCAGCAGGAGGACTTCAAGGAGTGCGGGGACTACGAGGCCCGGCTCAAGGTCTTCCAGGAGTGCACCGTCACGAGGGTGCTGAAGGAGGGGCGGAGGGTCTCGGGGGCCTTCTGCTACGAGCGCGAGTCCGGCCGCTTCTTCGTGCTGGAGGCGCCGGCCGTGGTCCTGGCCACGGGCGGCATCGGCAAGTCCTTCAAGACCACCTCCAACTCCTGGGAGTACACCGGCGACGGCCACGCGCTGGCCCTCCTCGCGGGTGCCCCCCTGCTCAACATGGAGTTCGTGCAGTTCCACCCGACCGGCATGGTCTGGCCGCCGTCGGTGAAGGGGATCCTCGTCACCGAGTCCGTGCGCGGCGACGGCGGGGTGCTGCGCAACTCCGAGGGCAAGCGGTTCATGTTCGACTACGTCCCCGACGTCTTCAAGGAGAAGTACGCGGAGTCGGAGGAGGAGGGCGACCGCTGGTACGAGGACCCGGACCACAACCGGCGCCCGCCCGAGCTGCTGCCCCGCGACGAGGTGGCGCGGGCGATCAACTCCGAGGTGAAGGCCGGTCGTGGCTCCCCGCACGGCGGGGTCTTCCTCGACGTGTCCACGCGGATGCCGGCCGAGAGGATCAGGCGGCGGCTGCCGTCCATGTACCACCAGTTCAAGGAGCTGGCGGACGTGGACATCACGGCGGAGCCGATGGAGGTCGGCCCGACCTGCCACTACGTGATGGGCGGCATCGCCGTCGACTCCGAGACCGCGGCCACCGTCGGGGTGCCGGGGCTGTTCGCGGCCGGTGAGGTCGCGGGCGGGATGCACGGCTCGAACCGGCTCGGCGGGAACTCCCTGTCCGACCTGCTGGTCTTCGGGCGGCGGGCCGGGCTGCACGCCGCCGAGTACGCCGCCTCGCCTTCCGGGCGCCCGGCCGTCTCCCAGGCCGAGATCGACGCGGCGGCCGTGGAGGCGCTGGCTCCGTTCCACGCCGCCGAGGGCGCGGAGAACCCGTACACCCTCCACCAGGAACTCCAGACGACCATGAACGACCTCGTCGGCATCATCCGCCGGGAGGGCGAGATGGCCGAGGCCCTGGAGCGGCTCGCGACCCTGCGCGTACGGGCCTCCCGGGCCGGCGTCGAGGGCCACCGGCAGTTCAACCCGGGCTGGCACCTCGCCCTGGACCTGCGGAACATGCTGCTGGTCAGCGAATGCGTGGCCCGCGCTGCCCTGGAGCGCACCGAGAGCCGGGGCGGGCACACCCGCGAGGACTGCCCGGCGATGGAGCGGACCTGGCGCCCGGTGAACCTGCTGTGCCGGCCGGTGGCCCCCGTACCGGCGGACCCGGCGGCCGACCGGATCGAACTGGTCCGGACCCGCACCGACCCCATCCGCCCCGACCTGCTCGCACTGTTCGACAAGGAAGAGCTGGTCAAGTACCTCGCCGAAGAGGAGCTGTACGAATGAGCACGTACGACGCGAGCTTCCGGATCTGGCGGGGCGACGCGGAGGGCGGGGACCTGCGGGACTTCACGGTCGAGGTGCACGACGGTGAAGTGGTCCTCGACATCGTCCACCGGCTCCAGGCCACCCAGGCGGCCGACCTGGCGGTGCGCTGGAACTGCAAGGCGGGCAAGTGCGGCTCGTGCAGCGCGGAGGTCAACGGCCGGCCGCGGCTGATGTGCATGACGCGCATGTCCACCTTCGAGCGGACCGAGACGATCACGATCACGCCGCTGCGTGCCTTCCCCGTGGTCCGGGACCTGGTCACGGACGTGTCCTTCAACTATCGCAAGGCGCGGGAGGTCCCCGCCTTCGTGCCGCCGGAGGGGGTGGCCCCGGGCGCGTACCGGATGCAGCAGATCGACGTGGAGCGCTCGCAGGAGTTCCGCAAGTGCATCGAGTGCTTCCTGTGCCAGGACACCTGCCACGTGGTGCGTGACCACGAGGAGAACAAGCCCGCCTTCGCCGGTCCGCGCTTCCTGATGCGGGTGGCGGAGCTGGACATGCACCCCCTGGACGCGGCCTCGGACGCGGGCCTCGACCGCAAGCGGACCGCGCAGGAGGAGCACGGGCTCGGCTACTGCAACATCACCAAGTGCTGTACGGAGGTCTGTCCCGAGGGCATCAAGATCACCGACAACGCGCTGATCCCGCTGAAGGAGCGGGCGGTGGACCGCAAGTACGACCCGTTGGTCTGGCTCGGCAGCAAGATCGGGCGCCGGAAGGGCTGACGGACGGGAGGCGGGGCCGGGGTGCCTCCGCGGGAGGACCCCGGCCCCCGCCGGTCAGCGGCCGGAGTGGTCGATGACGTTGCCGTTGGAGCAGTTGTTCGCGTGGTCCGACACGTAGTCGCCGAGTACGGGGACCACGGCCACCTCTTGGAGGCAGACGGCGGCCGCGGTGAAGTTCCAGTTGTTGGCCGCGTTCACCCCGCCCCCGAAGTTGGAGTCGTTGTCGGCGTGGGCGGGGGCGGCGAGGCCGAGTGCGGCCACGGTGAGCACGGCCGCAGTCATGATCTTCTTCATGGCCTGGCAACGAGCACCCTCCGGCCGGGTCACTGCCCCTTGCTCCGGATGCGGGCGCAGTGAAGCACTCATACCCTCCCAAATGTGATCCCGCCGAGAACCGAGCCGCGCAGCAGAGCACTCGCACGGGCCGGGCTCGCCCTGGCCGCCGGACTGCTGGCGCTCGGCGGCTGGGGCTTCGCGCAGGCCCCGCCCGCACGGGCCGAGGACCCCGTCGCCCTGGAGCGGCAGGGGCAGATCACCGACCTCGTCGGCGCGCTCGGCGAGCGGAAGTCCGACGTCACCGCCGCCCTCGACAAGCTGTACGCCGACCGGAAGATCCAGCTCTTCGTGGCGTACGTGCAGGACTTCTCCGGGCGCTCCGCCCAGAGCTGGGCGGACGCCACCGCGCAGCGCAACGGCCTCGGCCGGGACGACGTCCTGCTGGCGGTGGCCACCGGGGACCGCCAGTACGCCTATTCGGCCGATGTCGACTCCGGTTTCACCGAGCGGCAGCTGGCGGAGGTGGCGCGGACCGCGATCGAGCCGGCCCTGCGGCAGAACGACTGGGCGGGCGCGGCGATCGGCGCGGCGAACGGCTACGACGCGGTCCTCGGCGGGCAGCCCGTGCCGGCGCCGACCATCACCCCCGGCCCGGCCGACCCCGGCGGCGGCAGCGGCGGGAGCGGCGCCGGGGACTACGTGCTCCCGGTGGTCGCGGTCGGCGCGGCCGGGGCGCTCGGCGTGTACGCGTACACCCGGCGCAGGCGCAGGGACGCCGCGGCCGGCGGCCGCGGTACGACGACCGGGCCGGGCTGGCCCGAGGGGGCGCCGGACCGCCTGCCGCTGCCGGAGCTGGACGGCCGGGCGAAGTCCCTGCTGGTGGAGACGGACGACGCGGTCCGCACCAGCTCCGAGGAACTGGGTTTCGCCACCGCGCAGTTCGGCGAGGAGGCGGCCGCCCCGTTCATCGCGGCCGTGGAGTACGCCAAGGGCGAGCTGACGCACGCCTTCCGGCTGCGCCAGCAGCTCGACGACGCCTATCCGGAGGACGACGCGACCCGGCGCCGGATGCTGGACGAGATCGTCGCCCGCTGCACCGAGGCGAACCGGCGGCTCGACGCCCAGGCGGCGGACTTCGACCGGCTGCGGGACATGGAGAAGAACGCCCCGCAGGCCCTGGCGGCCGTGGAGGAGCACTATCTGGAGCTGACCGGCCGCACCACCACCGCCGAGGCGACCCTGACCGCGCTGGCCCGGCAGTACGCGGACTCCGCTTCCGCGGCGGTCTCCTCCAACCCCGAGCAGGCCAAGGACCGGCTGCTGTTCGCGGCGACCAACCTGGGCCTGGCCCACGCGGCCGTCGACGCGGGCGAGAACGGCACGGCGGCCGTGCACGTACGGTCCGCCGAGGGCGCGGTGGACCAGGCGGCGACCCTGATGGACGCGGTCGAGCGGCGGGCGCAGGAGCTGGCGGAGGCGGCCGGCAAGCTGCCGGGCGCGCTGACCGAGACGGAGACCGACCTCGCGGACGCCCGCGGGCTGCTGACCGGCACGGCGGAGGGCACCTCGACAGCCGACCTGCGCGGGCGCATCGGCCGGGCCGAGGCCGTACTGGCCGACGTCCGGCAGGAGGAGGCGGCGGGCCGCTACGACCCGATCGACGCCCTGCGCCGGGTGGAGGAGGCCGACGCGGCGCTCGACGAGGCCCTCGCCGGGGCCCGGGAGCGGGAGTCGGGCCGGCAGCGGGCGGCGGCCCTGCTCGACCGGGCGATGCTCGCGGCGCGCAGTGCGATCGGCGCGGCGACGGACTACATCACCACCAGCCGGGGCGCGGTGGGCAGCCAGGCCCGCACGCGGCTGGCGGAGGCGGGCCGGCATCTGGAGCGGGCCGGGGCGCTGGCGGCGGGCGACCCGTCGGAGGCGCTGGCGGAGGCCCAGCAGGCGGATGCGCTGGCGCGGCAGGCACAGCAGCTGGCGGAGCAGGACGTACGGGCGTACCAGGACCCGTACGCGGGCCGGCGCGGCGGCGGGCAGGGCGGCGCCGTACTGGGCGGGATCATCCTCGGCGAGATCCTGCGGGGCGGCCGGGGCGGTGGCGGATTCGGCGGAGGCGGTTTCGGCGGCGGCGGGGGCGGTGGGGGCTTCGGCGGATTCGGCGGCGGCGGTGGCAGCGGCCCCGGCTCCTTCGGAGGCGGCGGCACCCGGGGCCGCATGGGCGGCGGCGGCCGCTTCTGAACCTCCCGCGGCGCGGGTCCCGTACCGGACAGTCCATCCCCCACCAGGAGAGACCCATCATGAGCAAGCAGACCATCCTCGGCCGGGTCACCCAGCTCGCCAAGGCCAACATCAATGCGCTGCTGGACCAGGCGGAGGACCCGCAGAAGATGCTGGACCAGCTGATCCGGGACTACAGCAACAACATCTCGGAGGCGGACCAGGCGGTCGCGACGACGATCGGCAACCTGCGGATGCTGGAGGCGGACCACAAGGAGGACGTGGACGCGGCGTCCGAGTGGGGTTCCAAGGCCCTGGCCGCGAGCCGGAAGGCGGACGAGCTGAGGGCGTCGGGGGCCGCTGCGGAGGCCGACCGGTTCGACAACCTGGCGAAGGTGGCACTGGGCCGGCAGTTGCAGTCGGAGAAGGAGGCGCAGACGGCGGAGCCGACGATCGCCGCGCAGACGGAGGTCGTCGGCAAGCTCAAGTCGGGCCTGGACTCGATGAGGAACAAGCTGACGGAGCTCCAGGCGAAGCGGGACGAGCTGGTGGCCCGGGCCCGCACCGCCGAGGCGCAGAACACGATGCTGGACGCGGTGAAGAACATCGACGTCATGGACCCGACGAGCGACCTGAGCCGCTTCGAGGAGAAGGTGCGGCGGGAGGAGGCGATGGCCCTGGGCAAGCAGGAGCTGGCCGCGTCCTCCTTGGACGCGCAGTTCGAGTCCCTGGACGACCTGGACCGCCGCAGCGAGATCGAGGCCCGCCTGGCCGCCCTGAAGCAGGCCTAGGTCCTGGAGGTTCGCCGGTTGCTTCCCACACCGGTCGGACAGTCTCCGGCCGGTGTGGGGAGGCCCGCCACCCGATGTCGTCGCAGCCCGACGACGTGAACTGCCTTCGGCCGACCGTCAGCCGGTGCAGCCCGGGACGGCACCGGTCGGGCTGCAGTTGTTCGGCTGGTTGTTGCGAATGACATCGCCGTTCAGGGTCAGGAGGCCGGACGCCTTGAAGATGCCGCCGCCGTCGCCCGCCCGGTTGCGCGTGATGGTGTTCTCCTCCAGCGTGGTGGTGCCCAGCCCCTCGGGTCCCCCGGCGTGGTAGAGGCCGCCGCCCTGAGCCGTGCCGTTCTTCGCGGTGGCTGTGTTCCGGAGAACCTTGTTGCGCCTGGCCGTCAGGGTGCCGCCGTCGGGGTTGTCGAGGCCGGCGCCCTGAGCCGTGCCGTTCTCAGCGTCGACGGTGTTACCGGTGATGCGGCTGTCGATCAGGTCGAGTGCGCCGAAGGGGCCGACGCGGACGCCACCACCGCGCGCAGTGCCGTCCTTGGCCACCGCCCGGTTGCCGCTGATCTCCACCCTGCTCACGGTCATCAGGCCGTTGTTCGCGATGCCACCGCCCTGGGCGACACCGTGCGGAGCGTCCGAGGTGTTGTCGCTGACGGCGCCGCCGGTCACGGTCAGCCTGCCGGGCTGCGGGATGCCGTTGGCGACGGCGGCGCGCGCGAATCCCCCGGGGGCGAAGGAACGGTTCTTGCGGATGACCGTGTCCTCGACGGTCGTCTCGGCGAAGCTGATGATGCCGGCCGCGAAGGCGGTGCTCTGGGTGTCCTTGGTGACGGTCGCGGTGTTCCCGGTCAGCCGGGAGCGGGTGACCGTCAGAGGACCGTCGTTCGCGATGGCGCCGCCGGCGGCGGCTCCGCCGGTCGCGCTCCCGCTGTAGATGACGTGGTTCGCGGTGACCTCGGTCTCGCTCACGCTGCCGGTGCCGGGGCTGTCGATGGCGCCGCCCTGGGCGAACACGTCGGACTGGGACGTGTTGCCGATGAACTTGCTGCGGGTCACCTTCATCGTTCCGGTGTTGGAGATGCCGCCGCCGCAGGCCAGACCCGGGGGGTCGGGAAAAGCAGGGCAGTCCGTGGCGAAGCCACCACTGATCGTCGTGCGGGTGAGCGTGAGGTTTCCCGTCGGTCCGACGAAGAGGATCCGGAACTTCGGCACGTTGTCCTCTCGCCCGTCCCGCCTGATCGTGGCCCCACTCCCGTCGATGGTGATCTCACTTGCGATCACCGGCAGCCCGTTGCCGGGGTTCACGGGGTCCGGCGCCGTCAGCTCGTACGTGCACTTGCGCGCCAGCCGGAGCGTGTCCGGCCCCGGTGAGCTGTTCGCGGCGTTGATCGCCGCGACGAGATCCGGGACCGAGCAGCGCACCTGCACCGTGGCGGCGTGCGCGGCCGGGGCGGGGACCGCCACCAGCGCGCCCGCCACGAGGCCGAGGACGGCCGGGACATGCTGACGAGACATTCGGGACTCCTTCTTCTGCTGTGTACGGCCGGCCGTCAGGGGACCGCAACCAGCCGAGCTCAGCCGACCACGCGCAACAGCCGTCGGCTCCCCGGCGTGATCCGTACGGGCGGGCGGACCGCCCGGAGGGAGCATGAAGACGCGCGAACGGGCGACGACGCGCTAACGGGGTCCGCCCTGGCGGGCGGACCCCGTTAGCCGTGACGCAGCTCGCCGTACTCGGCAACCCGGCCCTCTGGCTGTCAGCCGTACATGTTGAGGAGTTGTTCCGCAGAGAGTTCCGTGACGCCCTCCTCCGCCGCGCCCGGCAGCGGCAGCTCGAACCACACGGTCTTGCCGCGGTGGGTGCGCCGGGTGCCCCACCCGGCGGACAGCAGGCCCACCAGCTGGAGGCCCCGGCCGCCCTCGTCGGTGTCGCGGGCGCGCCGGCGCCGCGGCTGGACCAGGTTCGCGTCCCACACCTCGCACACCAGCGTCCGGTCCAGCAGCAGCCTGAGCCGGATCTCGCCCTCGCCGTAGCGCAGTGCGTTGGTGACGAGTTCGCTGACCAGCAGCTCGGTGGTGTCCAGCAGGCCCTCCAGGCCCCACGCCGGCAGCTTGGCCCGGGCCAGTTCCCGCGCCCGGCCCACCGACCGGGCCTCGCGCGGCAGCTGCCAGTCCCCGACCGCGTCCACGGGCAGGCCCTGCACCCGGGCCATCAGCAGGGCGATGTCGTCCTCGCCGTGCCGGGTGTCCAGGGTGTTCAACACGTGGTCGCAGACGTCCTCCAGAGGGCGGACCGGGTCCGCGAGCGCGGCGCGCAGACCGCGCAGGCCCTCCTCCAGGGGATGGTCCCGGGACTCCACGAGCCCGTCGGTGTACAGGGCGAGCAGGGCGCCCTCGGGGAGTTCGACCTCGACCTCCTCGAACGGCTCCCCGCCCACCCCGAGCGGCAGCCCGGGCGGCACCTCCAGCAGCAGGGCGGGCATGGGCTCCCGGTCCTCGCCCCGGCCGGCCTGGTTCGGCGACACCAGCACCGGCGGCATGTGGCCGGCGTTGGCGATGGTGCAGCGCCGCGTCACCGGGTCGTAGACCGCGTACACGCAGGTGGCGAGGTACACCTCCGAGCGGTCCGAGTCCCGGGAGTGCAGGGCCGCCCGGGAGGCCTGCTGGGAGCCGCCGGGTGCGCCGAGCCCGCGCGCGATCTCGTCGAGCGCGGTCAGCACCTCCGCCGGTTCGAGGTCCAGCAGGGCCAGGGTCCGTACGGCGGTGCGCAGTTCGCCCATGGCGACGGCGGCCCGCAGGCCCCGGCCCATGACGTCGCCGACGACCAGCGCCGTGCGGTGCCCGGGCAGTTCGATGACGTCGAACCAGTCGCCGCCGACCTCGGTCGCCGCGTTGCCCGGCAGGTAGCGGCAGGCGATGTCCAGGCCCGCCGCCTCCGGGTCGCCGGGGGGCAGCAGGCTGCGCTGCAGGATCAGCGCCCGCTCGTGCTCGCGCCGGTACAGGCGCGCGTTGTCGATGCACACCGCGGCCCGGGCGGCCAGTTCCACGGCCACCGCCCGGTCCCGTTCGCCGAAGGGCTCACTGCCCTTCGTACGGGAGAACTGCGCGAGCCCGACCACGGTGTCGTGGGCGACCATCGGCACCACCAGGGTGGACTGCACGAGGTCTTCCGGTCCTCCGCCCTCGATCAGCCGCGGCCGCGCCGTGCGCAGGGCGAGCGCGCCCGGCGAGGCCGCCGGATAGCGGTGGATGTCGCCGACGGCGACCAGGGCGCCCGGGCCGGACAGCGGGGCGTCGGAGACGGCGGAGGCGAAGGCCACCCGGCGCAGCGCGGCGGACGGCGTGCGGGCCGGACCCTGGCCGGGCAGGCTGGGCACGCCGGGCCCCTGGGGCCGTGCGGGCCGGTCGTCGTCGCCGAGCAGCAGCCCCTGGTAGAGGTCGACGGCGGCCAGGTCGCAGAAGCCCGGGACGGTGACGTCGAGGAGTTCCCTGGCGGTGGTCTCCAGGTCGAGGGAGTTCCCGATGCGGTGCCCGGCCTCGTTGAGGAGGGCGAGATTGCGCCGGACCCCGGCGGCCTCGCGGGCGGCGAGGTGGCGGCGGGTGACGTCCGTGCCGATGCCGGCGACACCGATGGGGCGGCCGCTGCCGCCGTGCACGCGGTAGAGGTTGATGGACCAGTGGCGGTTCTCCCGGCTGCGCGGGGTGGATCCGGTGATCCGGAGGTCGGTGACCGCGTCGCCGGTGTCCAGCACCCGGCGCAGGGCATCCGCCATCCGGTCCGCCTCGTGCGCGGGCAGGTAGTCGTGGACGGTGCGGCCGCGGTGCGTCTCGGCGGTGCCGCCGAAGACGGTGGCGAAGCGCCGGTTGGCCCGTTGCACGGTGAGGTCCGTGCCGAAGAGCAGGAAGCCGAAGGGAGATTGGCCGAATATGGCTTGTGAAGCGGCAAGGTCGGATTCGATGCGGCGCAGCGCGCGTACGTCGACGACGACGCAGAGGGCGGCCCGTTCCGCGGTTTCGGTCTGGGTGGGCATCACATAGATCTCGGCCACGCCGTGCGCGCCGTTCCCGCCCGGGATCCGGAAGGGGATCAGGCCGGTCCACTCCTTGCCGTCGAGGATCTCGGCGACCTTGCGGTGGGCGTCCGGGCGCAACTCGGGGGGCATGAAGGCGTCGACCGGGTCGCGCCCGACGGTCTGAGCGGCCGTCAGTCCGAAGAGCTCCTCGGCGCGCAGGCTCCACTGGTCGATGAACCCGTCGGGTCCGATCGAGAAGGATGCGACCTTTATGTAGTCATATATCGAGCCAGGCGGACTGCTGTGCCACAGGGCGTCGTGCCATGTCTCCCGAGGCACGTCGGCCTGATGTGCCTGCGCAGGTATTTCGCTCACGCGACCGTCCCCTCCAGCTCACCGCAACCGGACCGGCCATGACGGCAGTATTCAGCACCACGACCCCGGACGGCACGGCGTTCACGATCACAGCACGGTCTCGATGATTTCAAGCCATGTCGCGCGATCTCCCCCGGCCCCCTTCCCGGCGACCGCCGGGAGGCGCCGCGGGGGGTCCCCCGCCACCGCTCACCTTGTTACTCACCAGGAAGAGCCAACTCGAACCACACAGTCTTCCCTGTTTTCCCGTGACGTGTTCCCCACCGCTGCGAGGAGGCGGCCACGAGGTGCAGTCCGCGGCCCCCCTCGTCCTCCGAGTCCGCCACCCGCTCGCGGGGCGGATCCGGAAGCGGATCGGAGATCTCCACAAGCAGTGCGGGACCGCCGGCGGGGGTGTCCGCGGGGCCCTGGGCGGCCGGATTCCGCCGTATCAGGCGGACGCCGATGGGGCCGGAGGCGTAGCGCAGGGAATTGGTCACCAGCTCGCTGACCAGCAGGACGGTCACATCGCCGACGGCTTCGAGGCCCCACTCGTGCAGGGTTCCGCGGACGGCGTGGCGGGCGGTGCGGACGGCGCCGGGCTCGGCGGGGAAGGCCCACTCGGCGCACTCACCGTCTGTGTCGATCACGCCGATCACTTCCCGGGCCAGCAGCGACCCCAGTCCGGTTCGTCTGGGACGAAAGAGGGACGAGATAGGGATTAATAGCGACATACCCGATATTCAGGGCGTCGTACCACTCGATCCCGAACCCACCGGCGCAGTGTGGCGCAGACGGCCTAGAACGCGAGCGTCACGCGCCCCCGCCGCTCCCGCCGCCGTCCGCGCGCAGCCGGCGGCCGGCTTCGGCGACCGCGGGACGGTCCTGGTCGAGCCAGTCCACCGACTCCAGTTCCTCCGGCCCCAGCCAGCGCAGTTCGTCGTGGTCCTCCAGCGGCGCCGGCACCCCGGAGAGCAGCCGCGCCGTCCACACGTGCAGGACCAGCCCGGGCTTCAGCGGCCACTCCCCCGGGATCCGCTCCAGCGGCTCGGTCTCCACGCCGAGCTCCTCGCGCAGTTCGCGCACCAGGGCCTCGGGGACGGACTCACCCGGTTCGGCCTTCCCGCCCGGCAGCTCCCAGCGTCCGGCGAGCTCCGGCGGTGCGCTGCGGCGGGCGGCCAGCAGGCGCCCCTCATGACAAAGGGCTCCGCCCACGACCACTCGTACAGTCATGGGCGGAGCCTATGCCAGCGCCGTGAGGCGCCGCTCAGCTCAGTTCATCGTGGCGGTCTGACCGATCCGCTCGACCCAGTAGAGCTGCTTGTGTCCTCGGTCGTCGAGACTGTCGGCGACCTTCTGGGCCTCGGCCCGGGTGGCGTACCGGCCCACCCGGTAGCGGTTGCCGTTGTCGTCCTGACGTATGACCAGCCACGGAAGCAGTGCACCGCTGTCGTTCATCGCGTTTCACCTTCCGCCGACGTATCTGCCCGGGAAACCGCATTGCGCATATGCCCGACCTTACGCCCGACCTTTACGGAGCGGATACGGTTTTTCACGAAGAGATACCTGGCAGGCGTACGCATCCGGCCATGCGTACGAGTGCGCCGCGCGCGCCGGTCCGAACAGGGCGCACGCCGGGCGCCGGGGAAGGGACTGCGGGCCCCCTGCCTTCCTGCGTACGGATATACCCGCAGGTAGCTTCGGGGGAACCGGTCGTCCGGGCGGCCCGAGGGCCCGGGAACAGGGCGGTTCCGGCCGCAGCTGCGGCGCCGCCGGGGGCGGCGCGGCCGCCAGGCCCGCCCGCGGAAGGCGCAGCTCGGGACGGCCGGCCGCGATCACCATCGCGCCGAAACCCGCCGGGTCGCCGGATCCGGCGAGCCCGACGGTCGCCGCCCGGCCGCCATCCGCGACGCCGGGCGGTTGGCCGGTTGGCCGCGTTGGCCGGCTAGCGCACCGGAAGGTGGTACGCCAGGCGGTAGCGGTCGGCCGGGACGACCACGTCGGCCGTCTCCACCGCGCGGCCCGAGGCGAAGTAGGTGCGGCCGATCACCAGCACCACGTGCCCCGGGACCCCGCCGAGCAGGACGAGCTCCTCCGCCAGGCCGGGCCGCGCGCCGACTTCCTCCACCATGTTGTCGACGACGACGTCGATCGCGGCCATCCGGTCGACGACTCCGGAACCGCCCAGCGGGCCCTCCTCGGGCAGCATCACCGGGGTCCGCCCGGTCACCGCAAGGGGCTCCCAGGAGGTCGAGAGCATCATCGCCTCGCCCGCGTCGCGGAAGACGTACCGCGTCCGCATCACCCGCTCGCCCGGCTCGATGCCGAGCCGCTTCGCGATCTCCGCGGGCGCGCCCGCCTGTTCGCTGCTCGACTCCCACGTCCCCCGCGCGCCGGAGTCGGCCTGCTCCTGCCGGAACGGCGTCGAAGAGCCGCCCGTGCGGTAGCCGGAGCGGGCCACCCGCCGCGGCACCGGCTGCTCGCGCACGTACGTACCGGACCCGGACCGGCCCTCGACCAGTCCCTCCGCCATGAGGACCTTGCGCGCCTCCAGGGCCACGGTGTCGGAGACCCCGTACTCCTCGCGGATGCGTGCCTGAGAGGGGAGCCGGGCGTGCGGGGGCAGAGAACCGTCGACGATCTGCCGTCGAAGATCCCCGGCCACGCGCAGATAGGCCGGCTGCTCACCGAAAGTCACTGGCCACTCCCATCAGGTTGACAGACAGCTACACCCTGGCAACCGACGGTTGTAGACCGCAAGCAAGGGCCAGAGTTTCACCCGAAGTGATGAAGCCAGGTCACTCAAACCCGTTACCGCGCGTTACCCCGGAGACGTCACACCGACCGCGACGAGGGCAGCCGGGCGGACCCGACCTCCGGGTCCTCCGTGTCCTCCGGGCTGTCCTCCAGCCACCGCGGAACCTCCGTCGAAAGCCCGTACGCGCCGCGCAGCGCCTTCTCCGTCTCCAGGGACATCGCAGCCAGCGCCCGGTCCCACAGCCGGTCGAACTCCGTCCCCGTCCGCGCCTGGGAGGCGCGCTGCCAGGCCGCGCGGGCCGCCTCGATCTCCTTGAGCTGCGCCGGAGCGGCCTTCTCCAGCCCCGGCCGGGTCGCGTCCTGCTGGAGGACCTTCGCCTCCTCGCCCAGCGCCGCATGCATCTCGCGCGCCCACGCCTGGTGCTTCTGGAGCGCGTCGTCGACGTCCTCCTCGGGCGGCCGGCTCATGACGAACTCCACGCCGTTGGCCGCCCGCAGGAAGGCCGCCTGCTCCGGCTTCAGCATGCCCGCGTCCCGGCGCAGGCTGCCGCGCCACTCCTCCTCCGTCGTGCCGATCACGCACAGCAGCCGCCGGTCCCCCTCCCGCCAGGACTGGCGCGAGGGCGCGTAGTAGAACATCTCCGCGAACTCGGGCAGGGCCCAGGTGTCCATCGCGTACTCGTCCTGGGCCTTCCAGCAGGCGTCCTCCCACGCCCGGTCGGCCTCGCTCGAATCGGGGGCGTCCGCGGCGCCCACCGTCCTCGACGCGGTGACCTCGCCGTGGTGCACGCGGGAGCAGTCGACCGCGTACATGAGGGGCCGCTCGTCGAACAGGTCCCCGCCGGGGACGTTGAAGCAGTCGCCCGCCTTCAGGTCGTCGATGTCCCTGAGTTCGCCCTCGACTTCGGTGTACTCGGTCAGCCCGTCGAGCCGGCCGGGAGCCGCCTCCGCCAACCGGCCGAGGGCGAAGACCATCACGCCCGTCATCACGACGGAGACCACGAGCCCCGTGATCGCCAGGACCTTGCCCCGGTCGCCCTTCTTCGCGATCTGCACGAGCGCCGCGATGCCGAAGGCGATGCCGAGCGGCGGGAAGCAGAGCAGTCCGGCGAGGAGCGAGGCGAGGGCGAAGCCGTTGAGCGCCGGCGGCTGCGACCCGTGGCCGAGCGGCGGTCCCCATCCCCACCCCGGCTGCGACGACGGCGGGGGCCAGGAGTGGCCCGGTCCGGGAGGAGGACTCGGCGGGATGCTCAAGGGGTCGGACTCCATCGCAGGTGGCAGAGGGCATCGCGGGGCACCAGGTGGCACCACGGCGGGCGCGAACGGATGCGCGAATAGTACGCAGCGGGGGCGACCGGCAATCGGTCGCCCCCGCTGTTTCCTCACGGCTCAATCACCGCTGCCTGCTTCGCTCCTCAGAACTGCAGGGCCCAGGAATCGATCTTCCCGGTGTCGCCGTCGGAGTTGTCGTTCACCCGGAGCTTCCACGTGCCGTTCGGCGCCGTCTCGGAGGAGGCGTTCACCGTGAAGGTCCTGATGATGTTGTCGGCGCCCTCGCCGGAGCGGTTGTGCAGCGTGTAGACGGTGCCGTCGGGCGCGACCAGGTCGACCTTCAGGTCACCGATGTACGTGTGCTTGATGTCGACCGGGACCTTCAGCGTCGTCGGGGCGCTGCCCACCACACCGCTGACGGCGATCGAGGACTCGACGGTCGCCTTGTCGCCGATCGCGCGGTCGGTGGTGTTCTCGAAGCGCTTGCCCGGCGGGACGGGGCCCAAGGCGGTGACGTGGAGCAGGCGGTTCGGCGAACCGGTACCGGGGCCGCCCACCACGTTCGGGGTCGCGGAGCCGATCAGCGCCGTGGCCACCTGGGCCGGGGTGCTGGCCGGGTTCTGCGACAGGTAGACGGCGGCCGCGCCCGCGACGTGCGGCGTGGCCATCGAGGTGCCGTTGATGGTGTTGGTCGCGTAGTCGCCCGTACCCCACGCGGAGGTGATGGAGGAGCCCGGCGCGAAGATGTCCAGGGCCGCGCCGTAGTTGGAGTAGCTCGCCTTGGCGTCGGTGTTCGTGGTGGCGCCGACGGTGATCGCCTCGGCGACGCGCGCCGGGGACTTGGTGGAGGCGTTGGCCGACTCGTTGCCCGCGGCCACGGCGTAGGTGATGCCGGAGGCTATGGAGTTGCGGACGGCCGTGTCGAGCGCGGTGTCCGCGCCGCCGCCGAGGGACATGTTGGCGACGGCCGGCTTGACGGCGTTGCGGGTCACCCAGTCGATGCCGGCGACGACCTGGGCGGTCGTGCCGGAGCCGTTGTTGTCGAGGACGCGGACGCCGACGATCTTGGCCTTCTTGGCCACGCCGTACGCTCCGCCCGCGACGGTGCCGGCGACGTGCGTGCCGTGGCCGTGGCCGTCCTGGGCGGTGTTGTCGTTGTCGATGGCGTCGTAGCCGTAGGAGGCGCGCCCGCCGAAGTCCTGGTGCGTGATGCGGACACCGGTGTCGAGGACGTACGCGGTGACGCCCTCGCCCGCCTTGTCCGGGTAGGTGTAGCTCTGGTTCAGCGGCAGCGCGCGCTGGTCGACGCGGTCCAGGCCCCAGGACGGCGGGCCGGGCTGCGTGGCGTTGACGGTGAAGGTGCGGTTCTGCACGACCGACTGGACCGCCGGGTCCCCGGCGAGCTTCTCGGCCTGCGCCTGGGAGACCTCGACGGAGTAGCCGTTGAGGGCCGCGCTGTAGGTCCGGTCGATCTTCGCGCCGTACTTCTTGGCGACGAGCTTGCCGCTCGCGGTGGTCGAGCGGGGCGCGGTGTCCTTCAGCGTCACGATGTAGCTGTTGGGCACGGTCCCGGGGGCCCCGGCGTTCTGGACCACGCCCCGCGCACCGCTGTCGGCGGCCGAGGCGGGCAGTGCGGCGGCGGCCGAGCCCAGTGCGAGGGCCACGACCGCGGTCGCGCTGATACCGGCGATCTTCCGGCGCCTGTGACGCATCACTGGCATGTGACGGGTCCTCCTCTTAGGTGGTGCATTGCGGGGGTCGGCGGAGCCTCGCAAGCGTGGCCATGACAACGCAGATGGCCCAACGGGCGGTCGCCTCCGAAAGGTTGACCCACCCTCGGCACGACCCGACAAGAGGACAACGAACGCGTAACATCCGTGCCATACCCCGGCCATGACCGACCAAAGGCGCTCCGCACATGACGCACGCACCCCCCGGTTACGTCTGCTCCGAGGACGGTACACGCGCCGACGTCCGGACCGCTCCTTGGGGGTGCCCTCTGTGCGGCGGGCCCTGGGACCTCGATTTCACGCCGGACCCGGACGCGGCGCTCGAACCGTCCGCCGGACCGAACTCGCTGTGGCGGTACGGGCCGGTGCTGCCGCTGCCGGGGGCGTTCTCCATCTCCCTGGCGGAGGGGCACACTCCGCTGATCCCGCTCGGGGAACGGGTTCACGCCAAGCTCGACTTCCTGATGCCGACCCTGTCCTTCAAGGACCGGGGCGCCGTGATGCTCGTGGAGCTCGCCCGCCGGCTGGCGCCGCAGCGCGTCGTGGCGGACAGCAGCGGCAACGCCGGGACGTCGGTGGCGGCGTACTGCGCACGGGCCGGCCTCGACTGCGAAATCTTCGTGCCCGAGGGGACATCGGAGAAGAAGACCGAGCAGATGCGGGCACACGGCGCGGTCGTCCGGGTGGTCCCGGGCGGCCGCGAGGCCGCGGCACTGGCCGCCCGCAAGGAGGCGGACGCCCCCGGCGTCTTCTACGCGAGCCACGTGTTCAACCCGTACTTCCTGCACGGGACCAAGACCTACGTGTACGAGGTGTGGGAGGAGATGGGCCGGCGGCTGCCCGAGGCGCTGGTGGTCCCGGTGGGCAACGGCACGCTGCTGCTCGGGGCCGCGCTGGCGACGCAGGAGCTGGCCCGACGCGGCGTCAGGCCGCCGGCCCTGATCGCGGTCCAGTCGGAGGCGGTGGCCCCGCTCGCGGAGGCGTTCGCGGCGGGCTCGGACGATGCCGCTCCGGTGGAACAGCGGCCGACCCTGGCCGAGGGGATCGCGATCCCTGCGCCGCCGCGCGCCCGCCAGATCCTGGCCGCGGTCCGGGAATCCGGCGGCACCTTCGTGACGGTTCCGGACGACCGGCTGCGCGAGGCCCAGCGGGACCTGGCCCGGCGCGGCCTCTTCGTGGAACCGACGGCCGCGGCCTGCTGGGCGGCGGTGGGCCCCACGTCCGCGACCGACCCCTTGCAGGGCCGCACGGCGGTCATCCCCCTCTGCGGCGCGGGCGCGAAAACGGGCCTGGCCCCGTAGCCGCCCCGAATCCCAGCCCCGCCGGCGTTTTGAGGCGCGGGGGCCCGGGGGGGGAGCCCCCGCAACGGCGCCGCACCCGGCCACGCACCGGCAGCCCCCGAATCCGCCGAGCCAGCGCCAGCGCCAAGGCAGAGGTCGGAAATCCGCGAGCCCCCGCCCCACCCCGTCTGTTCAACTGACGGCATGAGCACCCACATCGGCCTCGCCGCCAAAGCCACCGCGTTCGCCGCGCTGCACACCCCCGCCGCCCCCCTCGCCCTGGCGAACGCCTGGGACGTCGCGAGCGCCCGCATCGTGGAGGCCACCGGCGCCCCCGCCGTCGCCACCACCAGCGCGGGCGTCGCCTGGTCCCTCGGCTCGCCGGACGGCGACGCGCTCGCCCGCGACCGCGCCCTCGACCTGATCGCCCGCGTGACCGCCGCCGTGTCCGTGCCGGTCACCGCCGACATCGAGGGCGGCTTCGGCGCAGACCCGGCCGCCGTCGGCGAGACCGTCGCGGGGGTCATCGCCGCCGGCGCGGTCGGGATCAACATCGAGGACGGCACCCGCGCCCCCGCCGAGCAGGCCGAGCGCCTGGCGGCCGCCCGCGCCGCGGCCGACGCCGCCGGGGTCCCGCTCTACATCAACGCCCGGATCGACACCTACCTCAAGGGCCTGGGCGAGCCCGCCGACCGCCTCGACGAGACCCTCGCCCGCGCCACCGCCTACCTCCGGGCGGGAGCCAGCGGCGTCTTCGTGCCCGGCGTCCTCGACCCGGCCGTCGTCGCCGAGCTGGCCAAGGGCATCGACGCCCCCCTCAACATCCTCCTCGGCCCCGACGCCCCGACCGTCGCCGCCCTCGGCACCCTCGGCGTCTCCCGCGTCAGCCTCGGCTCCTGGGTGGCCGAAGCGGCGTACGCGCTCGTCCGCCGCGCCGCCGAAGAGCTGATCACCGAGGGGACCTACGGATCGCTCGCGCGATCGCTCCCGTACGGCGAGCTGAACAACCTGCTCAAGGACTGAGACACCCAGATGCCTGCATGGGCCAACGACCATAGGATCCGGGCATGAGCACCTCAACCCCGGTGGACGGCAGAGCCGCGGCCACCTCGCACGGCAGGATCACCGGAGCGGTCTGGACCGCACTGGCCCTCGTCTACGTCGTGTGGGGCTCGACCTACCTCGGCATCCGGATCGTCGTCGAGACGATGCCGCCCTTCCTCTCCGCGGGAGCCCGCTTCGTCACCGCCGGCCTGCTGCTGGCCGCCATGGTCGCCTGGCGCCACGGGCCGGCCGCGCTCCGGGCCACCCGGGCGCAGCTCGGCTCGGCGGTCCTGGTCGGCCTGCTGCTGATCCTCGGCGGCAACGGCCTGGTCGTGCTCGCCGAGACCTCCGTGCCGTCCGGCCTGGCCGCACTGCTGGTGGCGGCGGTGCCCATGTGGGTCGTGGTGCTGCGAACGGCCACCGGGGACCGGCCCCCGGCCCGCACCCTGGCCGGGGTGCTCGTCGGCCTCGCCGGGCTCGCGGTACTGACCAGCCCCGGGCTGAGCGGCACCGTACGGCTGTCGGGGGTGCTGCTGGTGGTGGTGGCGTCGGTGCTGTGGTCCCTGGGGTCCTTCTCCGCCTCGAAGCTGTCCCTGCCCGGCAATCCCTTCACGGGCAGCGCCTACCAGATGCTCGCCGGCGGAATCGCGGGCGTGGTCGTCGGCCTGCTGCGCGGCGAGCACCGCGGTCTGGACCCCGCGTCCTTCTCCACCGCCTCCTGGCTGGCCCTGGGCTACCTGGTCCTCTTCGGCTCGCTCGTCGGTTTCACCGCGTACGTGTGGCTCCTGCAGGCAGCGCCGCTGTCCCTGGTGGCCACCTACGCGTACGTCAATCCGGTCGTCGCCGTCGCCCTCGGCGCGCTCATCCTCGACGAGGCCCTGACCTGGCCGATCCTGGTCGGCGGCGCGATCGTCGTGGCGGCGGTGGTCGTGATCGTCAGCACGGAGCGCAGGAAGCGGTAGCGGCGGGGCTGGAACCCGGGGTGCTGGGGCACGGGGCGCTCAGTCCCGTGCGGCCCGCTCGTACAGCGCCTTCGCCCGCTCGTCGAACAGCGCGGCCGTCGAGTCCACGTCGGTGTCCCCGCCGCTCAGCACTCCGATCAGGTGCCCGGCGGGATCCGCCCCGCCCCGGTCGGCGATCCACGGGCTGCCGCTCGTACCCGTCCAGAAGCCCGCGCAGCTCATGTAGAGCATGTCGGGGTCGTCATCGTCGTGACGGGTCTGCGTCGTGCAGGAGACGGGCCTGTTCTCCGGGTTGTGCTCGGACTCCGGGTAGCCGACGACGGTGACGTCCCGCTCGTAACCGGAGGTCCATTCGGGCCTGGGCGCCTCGGCGCGGCCGCCGACGGCCTCCTGGACGCTGCGCCCGTCCTCGTCCGGATCGATGGTGAGGAAGGCGAAGTCGGCGGTGTCCTCGCCCCACTTGGTCCAGCGGTCGTCCACGTGGATCGCCTTGACCTTCCACACCCCCAGCGGCTGGGTGCCGTCGCCCTCGCCGGAGAAGGCCGGGGCGAAGGAGAGCTCGCCGATGGCCAGGCCGTCGTGAGCCACCTCGCCGGGCTGTCCGTCCTCGCCGGCGGGGGCGACGCAGTGCGCGGCGGTGGCGACGACATTGCCCTTCGGGCTGTCGACGACGCTCGCGGTGCACCAGTGCTCGCCGCCCGCCATGAGCACTCCGACGGTGGGGAAGGGGAGCACCGGCGGCTCGCCGGGCGCCTTCATGAAGGCCATGGCGCACACCGCCGCGATGCCCGCGGCGGCGGCCGCCGATGCCCCCTTCACCACCGTGCTCATCGCACGCCGGGATCGGGTGTCGGTCCCTTCATCACCTTGCTGATCCACTCCAGGGAGCCCTCCCTCATGCCGCGCACGTACGACTTTCCGTTGTGCTCACCATCCTGGATCACCTGGAGCGAGGTGTGCACGGGTCCCTTGCCGTACTCCTTCATGAACTTCTCGGCCTGCTCGCGACCGGTCTCCTTGGTGCCGATCTGGAAGTTGATGTAGACGTCGGGACCGCCCGTGTCGATCAGCTTCGCGGCGAGCTTCTCGGGGTTGTTCTGGTCCATGGCCTGCGTGTTCCCGTTCCAGAGCGGGGAGTCGGGCACGATGTCGGTGCCGCTCGCGATGGCCGCCTTGAACCGGTCGGGGTACTTCAGGAGCTGCTTGAAGCCGTTGAATCCGCCGGCCGAGGAGCCCATGAAGGCCCACCCGTCGCGGGAGGTGAAGGTGCGGAAATTGGCCTTCGCGAAATCGGGGACGTCATCCGCCATCCAGGTGCCCATCTTGGGCTGGCCGGGGATGTCCGATCCGTCGAAGTGGTGCTTGGTGTCCGCGTTGGTCACCGGCATGATCAGGATGAAGGGCAGGCTCTTCCCCGACTGGGCCCCGTCGCTGACCGCCTGCTGCAGGCCGAGGCCCGGGCCCGTTCCCCAGTAGTTCGTGGGGTAGCCGCGGCCGCCGGGCAGGGAGATCAGGACCGGGAAGCCGCTCTTGGCGTACTTCGGATCGTCGTACTCCTTCGGCACCCACACCCACACGTCGCCCGTGAAGCCGGACTTCTTGCCCGTGAGGGTGGCCTTGCCGATCTGGGTGCCGTCGGGCAGCCGGCTGGTGCGGACGAACGAGGCCGCCGGACCGGTGGGCATGAGCACCTCCGGCAGGGCCTCGGAGGCGGTGGCCGTCTTCTCCTGGACCTTGCCGAAGGAGACCGGATCCCCTATGTCCGAGAAGAGGCCGAACTTGTACGCTGCTGCGCCCCCGGCGAGGGTGAGCGCGAGACCGCCGCTGATCAGAAGCAGGCGCAGGCGGTGGGGGCGGCGGCGACCCGTGGTCATGGGGCTGCCGTCGCCTTGCTGGTCATGCTGCACGGTTGTTGTCCCGTTCCTTCTCCGGCGCTCACCTCGGAGCGCGGGCCGGACCGATCGGTCCCCCTTACACCCTTTACAGAGGTATGAACGACGGTCCGGGTTGCCTGGGACGGGAGTGACGTGTCGAGCACCACGCGAGCCCTCGGGGGGCGGGGCGGGGTGAGGCGGGGCGGCGGGGCGGGGGCGGGGCGGCGAGCCGGGAGGGAGAGGCGCGGGAAGGTGGGGGGCGGCGGGGTTTCGGCGGGGCGGCATCAGCGCTGTCTTGGGGGTTTCCCGTCAGTCCCATCGTCTCTCCGGTTCGTGCCGGCCCCTCAGGGGCGCTCCTTCGTCGCGTCGCTGCGCGATGGCCTGCGGCCACCCTTGACCGCCCGTCCCGCCCCGGAAATACGAGGACAGCCGGGAACCCCCCAAAGGAACGGGCCGGGCGATCGATAGAGAGACGGCGCGTCGGAGGGCGCGGGCGGGAGCCCGGAGCGCCTCAAATCGCTACGCGCTCCTGTCGTGAAGCGTCTGCGAGCCTCTTGGGCCGGACATAGGCCGCCATCGATCGCTACGCGCTTCTCGATCACGCGTCCGCAGACCGTCTGGGGCTGGCCATAAGCCGCAGAGGCCCGATTCGCTCCTCATGGAGGGCGTCCGAGGGCGGTTGGGGGGAGGAAAAGCGCCAGATAACGGCTGAGGCGATGCCAATCCAGGTGTGGGTGGATGCGCACCCCAAAGAGCCGACAGATTGCCCCAATTGCACCTGTTTGGGCGGGCGGCTGGGACCTCACCTCGCCCTTGATGGGGGTTGGCATCGGCTCAGCCGATGGATCGCCCTCCCGCCCCCCAAATCCGCCCCTCCCAGCCCCGAACAAGGGCCGGACGCGGTCTCGGAGAAGCGCGTAGCGATCGATGGCGGCCTATGTCCAGCCCAAGAGGCCTGCGGACGCTTCACGACAGGAGCGCGTAGCGATTAGACGCGCTTCCCCGACCGCCCCGCCCATCACTGATGTGGCCGTCTCTCTTTTGAAGGCCCGGCCCGTTCCTTTGGGGGGTTCCCGGCTGTCCTCGTATGTCCGGGGCGGGACGGGCGGTCAAGGGTGGCCGCAGGCCATCGCGCAGCGACGCGACGAAGGAGCGGCCTTGAGGGACCGGCACGAACCGGAGAGACGATGGGACTGACGGGAAACCCCCAAGACAGCCCTGATGCCGCCCCGCCGAAACCCCGCCGCCCCACACCACCCCGCGCCTCCGCCCCCGCCCCGCCGAAAGCCCCGCGGCCTCAACGCGCTCGTCGGCTCGCGCTCCCGGCCGGGCAGGTCGTGGCCTCGTGGTGGGTGGGCAACCACGGGCCCGCGGTGGGGGCCGAGGGGGCTGGAACCCCGCCCCCGATCAGCCCGCCTCGGGCTTCGGCGCCTTCAGGACCTTGCTGATCCACTCCAGGGAGCCTTCCTTCATGCCCCGGACGTAGTGCCAGCCGTTGTGCTCGCCGTTCTGGATGTCGCGGATGGTCATCTTGATCGGCCCCTTGCCGTACTGCTGCTGGAACTTCGTCATCCGCTCCTTCCCGGACTCCTTGGTGCCGATCTGGAAGTTGATGTAGACCTCGGGGCCCTTGGTGTCGATCAGCTTCTGGGCGAGCTTCTCCGGGTTGTTCGCGTCCATCTCCGCCTGGTGGCCCTTCCACAGCGGGGAGTCGGGGACGATCTCGCCGCCGCTGGCGATGACGGCCTTGAACTTGTCCGGGTGCTGGAGGACCGTCTTCATGCCGACGAACGCGCCCGAGGACGAGCCCATGAAGGCCCAGCCGTCACGGGACTTGTAGGTGCGGAAGTTGGCCTTGGCGAAGGCCGGGACGTCCTCGGCCATCCACGTCCCCATCTTGGCCTGGCCGGGGATGTCGGAGCCGTCGTAGTAGTACTTGGCGTCCGGGTTGAGCACCGGCATGATCACGATGAACGGCAGGCTGGTGCCGGCCTGGGCACCCTCGCTGATGGCCTTCTGCAGGCCGAGGCTGCGGTCGGACCAGTAGTTGGCCGGGAAGCCGTTGCCGCCGGGAAGCGCGATGAGCACCGGGAAGCCGCTCTTGGCGTACTTCGGGTCGTCGTACTCCTTGGGCGCCCACACCCACACGTCGCCCTCGAAGCCGGACTTCGCGCCCGTGAGGCGGGTCTTCGCGATGATCGTGCCGTCGTCGAGCTTGGTGGTCTGCTTGAAGTCCGACTTCGGGCCGGTCGGCATCAGCACGTCGGGGTCGCCGGAGGGCTTGGCCTCGGCGGCCGGTGTGCCCGGGTCCGACTTGCCCGCGGCCGGGGGCGGGTTCTTGCCGAAGGTCACGGCCTCGCCGTTGCCCGAGAACCAGTCGAGCTTCCAGGCGGCGAAACCGCCGCCGCCGAGGAGCAGCGCGAGGGCGACCACGGCGCTGATCCATATTCGGCGCCGGGACCGCTCGGGCTGCGGGGGCTCACCGTCGTGCGGGTACCCGGTGGGGGCGGGCGGCTCGCCGTACGGCGGCTGGTCGTACCGCTCCTGGTAGGGCTGCTCCTGCCGGTACTGCGGGTACTGCTGCGTGTGCTGCTGCTGGCCGCCATGCCCCTGGGGCGGGTGGTCCTGGTACGACGGCTGGTCGTCAGGCCGCGGGCGCTGCGGGTACTGGTGCACGAACTTCGCTCCGAACGGTCTTGACTGCCCCCGAGGGCAGAACGGCTGGTCTCCCCTAAGTCCTGATGAGCGAACCACCCGCACAGTTCCAAATTCGAGCAAAAAACATGGGGGAGGCGCGCGGGCGGGGACTCACCGCTGGGCGTCGAGCGCCTCCGCGCACCGCCCGAGCAGTTCGATGAGCTGCGCCCGCTCCTCCCCGGTGAACGCGGCGGCGAGCGCCCGCTCCACCCGGACCGCGCCCGCGTCCGCGAGTTCCATGACCGCCCGCCCCTCGTCGGTGAGCCGGGTCTCCAGCACGTTGCGGTGCCATTCGTGCGGGGTCCGCTCGATGAGCCCGCGCTCCTGGAGGTTCTTCAGCACGGTGTTCATGGTCGGCGGGGTCACCCCGCACAGGCGCGCGAGCGCGGCGGCCGAGATCCCGGGCTTCTCGGCGAGCCAGAGCAGTGCCGCGTACTGCGGAACCGTTACTGCGGCCGGCTTGCAGGCCGCGTTCTTCGCCGCGAGGAGTGCCTGCTCGGCGCGCTTGACGTGAGAGCCGATGCGCTCCTCGGGGGCCATGGAGGTCATGACGGCATCATACGACCCTTGCATGCATTAGAGCTCTAACATACATTCGCCTTCACTTATCCAGTAGAGGACATCCGATGGGGCGGGCGATGAAGACGACGAAGATGACGAAGACGAACAACAAGGCCAACAGGACGGCTGCGAAGAAGTCGCTCCTGGTCGCGGCACTGGCCGGGACGCTCGCCCTCGGTGCGGCGGCGCCGGCTCCGGCCCTGGCCGGGGCGGGGGGCCCGGCGGGCGGCGCCCGGATATCCACCGCCTTCACCCTGCCCGGGGCGAAGGTCTACCCGGAGGGCATAGCCGCGGACCCCCGCACGCGCACGGTCTACGTCGGCTCGTACGCGGACGGCACGGTCTACCGGGCCCGGCCGGGGCGGGCGGAGGCCGAGGTGTTCCTGCCCTCCGGCACCGACGGCCGCCACACGGCCAACGGCCTGCGGGTCGACGCGCTCGGCCGGCTGTGGGTCACGGACTCCACCGCGGGCGTGGCCGTGTACGACACCGCGACCGGGACCCGGTTGGCCCACTTCGAGGTGGCCGCGGGGACCGCCGCCCGCTTCGTGAACGACCTCACCATCACCCCGGACGGCACCGCGTACCTGACGGACAGCATCCGGGGCGTGATCTACCGCGTGACCCCGCGGCAACTGGCAGCCGGCAGCGGCGTCCTGACCGAGGCCTACGACCTCACCCCGGCCCTGCGCCCCCGTCCGGCCGGCGCGTTCCGCCTCAACGGCATCACCTCCGACCGGGCGGGCCGCTACCTCCTCACCGTCGACATGACGGCGGGCGACCTCTACCGGGTCGACCTGCGGACCGGCGCCGTCCGCCGCGTCGCCCTCACCGGCGGGGACCTGAAGGCCGCCGACGGCCTCGACCTCGCCCCGGACGGCACCCTGCGCGTGGCGCACAACGTCACCAACACGCTGACCCGGTGGCAGCTCGGTGCGGACGGGACCCGCGCCGGGCTGACCCGTACGGTCACGGACCCGTCCCTACAGATCCCCACGACGCTCGCGCACGTCCCGGGACGCACCCTGGTGGTCCGCTCGCAGTTCGACAAGGGCGGCCCCATGAACCCCGGTACGGGCACCCCGACCACCTTCACGGTGGCTTCGGTGCGCGGCCTCTGACCGGGCCGGACCGGACCGGACCGCGCCGTCAGGCGGCGCCGGCGGCAGCGGCGTTCTTGCGGGCCCGCGCGTCGGCGACGGCGTACGGCAGCCCGGGCAGCAGCAGGAGCGGCGGCGCCCACAGCGGCAGCGTGAACAGCGGCCCGTCACCGGCCAGCCAGTCGACCAGGATCCCCGCGGGGAGCGCGACGAGGAGGGCGACGCCCCAGCTCCGGAGGAGGCCGAGGCTGCCCCGGCGCAGGTTCCAGGCGACGGTGACCGCGGCGAGGACCACCCAGAAGGAGAGGTTGCCGGGGGTCACGTCCAACTGAGTGGTCCACCGGGTCAGGTACGGGATCAGCAGGACCCAGGCGGCGAAGTAGCAGCCGATGGACGCGGCGCGCAGCACGCGGCGCGGGAGCGGGGCGCGCGCCCGGGCCCAGGCCGCGGCGAAGGTGCGTACGTTCCCGCCGACGACGTCCTGTGCGGTGCGGCCGGCGGCCTCCGCGTCCTCCAGGTGCGCGGAGAGCTCGTCGAGCATCTCGCGCATGGACGCGTCGTCGATCCCGCGGTACTCCCAGTTGCTGCGGCAGGCCGCGAGTATCTGCGCGTTCGTCATGCCGTGTTCTCCCCCGTGGATTGCGTGGTGGCGGTCAGGATCCGGCCCACCGGTCCGGCGAAGGCGAGCCAGTCGGCCCGGCCGCGGCCGAGCTCGGCGTGCCCCGCGTCGGTCAGCCGGTAGTACTTGCGCGGGGCGCCGCCGCTCGGGGACGGGGCGCGGTACGAGGAGATGAGCCCCGCCCGCTCCATCCTGGCGAGCAGCGGGTAGATGCTGCCGTCGCTGACCAGCTCCAGTCCGCCGGTGGCGAGGGCCTCGGCGAACTCGAAGCCGTACCTGGGCCGTTCGGCGATCAGGGACAGCAGGCACAGGTCGAGCACTCCGCGCAGGAGCTGGCTGCGCCGTTGGTCACCGGTCGCCGGCGGCTCCTTTGTCATGCGGCACAAGATAGTCAGCAACTAGCTTGTGCCGCAAGGCAATGGGCGGGGTCGGCTATCTCGGTGCGGTGACCCGACGGGTGGCGGAACGCATCACCAGCGCCATCACGACTTCGAACACGCCGAGCAGGACGAGCCACAGCCCGAGCAGCCGTGTCAGGGCGACCGCGGAGTCCACCGGGAAGCAGAGCACGACGATTCCGGCGACGGTGCCGAGTGCACCCAGGCCGAAGAGCAGCCCCCGGTGGACGAGGAGGCGGTCGGCGATCGCGACGTAGGCCGTGAGCACTCCGGTGATCAGCCAGAACACGCCGACGATCAGGGACAGTGCGCCGATCGTCTGCATCGGATGCCGCAGCACGAGGACGCCGGCCAGGAAGGCCAGGACCGCGATCAGCACGCTCGCCAGCCTGCTGCCGCCGGCGTCGTTGCTGTGCGAGAAGGCGGCAACGAAGCGGAACCCGCCCGCCACCAGGAGCTGCAGGCCGATGATCACGGCCAGGATGTGCAGCGTCTCGTCGGGCCAGACGAGCACGAGGATGCCCGGGATCAGGGTCGCGAGAGCGACTCCGAGTGCCCAGTGCCAGGAACTCCCGAGCTGCTTGAGCGTGTCCTCGGGGTCATGCTGCGCGCGCTGCGGTGCCGCGTCGGGATGTACGGACATCACGCCTCCCGGACCCACCTGAAGTACCTTTACACCCATTTTATGCCGGTACCCCGCAACCCGCGGCTCCGTCGCCGGTCCGGCCGCCGGAAGCGACGTCTCATCCGGCCGCAATCGCTAGGGTCGGCTCATGACCGCACTGCCCGACTGGATGCGCCCGCCGCGCCCGGAAGGCTGGTTCGCGGAGGACCTGGACCACCTCCCCGAGGCACCCCGCCACACCGAGCTGATCGACGGAGCCCTCGTCTTCATGATGTCGCCCCAGCGGTCCTGGCATGGCCGCCTCGTCACCGCCCTGACCACCACGCTCATGGCGCAGGCGCCAGCCGGATTCGAGGTCGAGGGGGAAATGACGATCCGCCTCGATGCCCGCAACCGTCCCGAGCCGGACCTCTTGCTGACGAACCTGCCCTACGACCCCGACCGCACCTGGTACGCCCCGGAGGACGTGAAGCTCGTCGTTGAGGCCGTATCCCCAGAGTCCGCCCATCGCGATCGCACGGTAAAACTCCGCAAGTACGCGGAGGCCGGCATCCCGCACTACTGGTGCATCGAGGACGAGGACGGGGCACCCGTCGCCCACGTCTACGAGCTCGACGAACCCACCGGCGCCTACGCGCCCGCCGGGATCTTCCGGGGCACCCTCCAGCGCCCGGTGCCCTTCCAGGTCAACCTGGACCTCGACCAGCTCACGCCGCCCCGAAGCACCTGAGAAGTCAGCACCCAGTCAGCACGGGAATGCGTACACATTGAAGCGGAATGTCTGCGGCCCACTCCTGACCTGCGGACTGTCTGCGGACTGGCCTACGAGGTCTCGACGGAATCGAGGTGCCTGCGCAGCTCAGCCGCGATGTCTTCGTCGCCACCCTCGGCCGGCAGCGGCCACGGGTCCTGCTCGCCGTTCGCCACAGCAAGGCCGCTCGCGAACCAGACGAGGTGCGGTGCGGGCACAGGAGTCCCGGAGCCACCGCGCAACGTGGGCTCGGGAATGTCTCCCTCAGAGCCCTCTCCAGGGACTCGGCCGTAGCGCGCCAGGCTCAGCACCGTGAAGCGTCACGGTCTCCTCGTCCCGCTGGACCGCGCACCGGCGTCCTTCAGGCGGGCCGAACGACTGATGGATGACCAGATGCCCAGCGCCGGCCCAGCACGGGAAACAGCAGGGGCCAACGGCTCACCTCTTCACCTGAATGCCCCTGCCGCGTCGCCCCCCATCCGCCCCGGTCATCGCGTGGAGTGGGAAAACGAGCCCGCGCGGGGCCACCGGAAGGCAGGAAAGGGCGCTATGTACGTTCGCAGCATCTACGCAACGGGTGATCCGGCCGAGCTCGACGGGGTCGCCGAGGCGCTACGGACCGACGGGCGTGCGCTGCTGTCGGCGCAACCGGGCTTTCGCGGGATGGGGCTGTTCGCCGACCGCGAGCTCGGCAAGCTCCTGGTGGGATCGTGGTGGGAGGACGAGGCCTCCCGGCAGGCCAGCTACGAGAACCTGAGCAAGCGGCGGGCCGAGATGATGGCACCCTTCGCGCAGACCGTGACGGTCGACAACTGGGAAGCGGCGGTCGCCCGGCGCGCAGAGGAACTCGCGCCAGGCGCGGGGTTCCGGCTGGTCCACATGGACGTCGAGCCGGCCGACATCGACCTGCTGGTGGACACGTTCCGCGACACCTCACTGCCCAGGATCCAGAAAATTCCCGGACTGGCCGGCATCTCCCTGCTCATCGATCGCGACCGCGGCAGAGTCGCCGTCGGCGCGCTCTACGCCGACCGCAACGCACTCGTGGCATCCCGTGGCGCCGTCGCGGCGGTCCGCGGAGAGGCCACGGCGAAGGCTCGCGCAACCACCCGCAGCCTCGAGGAATTCGAGGTGGTCCTCGCCACGGCTGTACCCCACGCCTGAGCCTGCCTCCGCCTGCGCGATCGCGAGTCAGCACCAAGTCGGCATGGGCATGCAGAAGGGGCGAACTCGACGAGTCCGGCCCCTTCTGACCTGCACGCTTGCGAAATCAGTCCATCGGCCGGGGGCGTGGCTCGTACGCGGGTGCCCCTGCACGCCGTAGGGCCGCGGGATCTCCGTCCCCGGAATCAGCCACCCAATCGGCGGCTCACCACGAGTGCACGCAACCCACGTTGTGTACACATGGCACACTCGGTAGGCATGACTCAGCCGCTGCACATAGAGTCCATTCGCGACGTACGCGCCCACTTGGCCGAAGTCGTCGAACGCGCCGACCGCGACGACGTGCCCACTGTCATCACCCGCCGCGGCAAGCAAGTCGCCGCCGTGGTCTCGATCGAGGTGCTGCGCAAGTACCAGGAGTGGGAAGAGCGCGAGATCAACCGCATCATCGACGAGCGCATGGCGAGCCCGGCCGCCGGCGTCCCGATCGAGGACGTGATGAGGGAGACCCTGGCGCGCAGTGAGTGACTACCGCACGGTGTTCCGACCCGAGGCCCAGGCCGAGCTGCGCAAGATCCCGCGCGACATGGCGCTTCGCATCCTGGCCAGACTGACAGAGCTGGAGAGCGACCCCTTCGGCTTCAACACCACGGCACTCGTATCCCAGCCTGAGCGCCGCCGCCTACGGGTCGGCGACTACCGTGTCGTCTACACGATCGACAACGGGGAGCTGGTGGTGTGGGTCGGACACCGCTCCACGGTCTACGACACCTGGCCGCTCCCGGTCCTGCGGACTGTTGCGGACAGCAGAAGGGCCTGACCTCCATCCTCGCAGGTCAGGCCGCATCTGGATACGCGATCAGACGTTGAAGCGGAACTCGACCACGTCGCCGTCCTGCATGACGTAGTCCTTGCCCTCCATGCGGGCCTTGCCCTTGGCGCGGGCCTCGGCCACCGAGCCGCAGTCGACCAGGTCCGCGAAGGAGATGACCTCGGCCTTGATGAAGCCGCGCTGGAAGTCGGTGTGGATCACACCGGCCGCCTCCGGGGCCGTGGCGCCCTGCTTGATGGTCCAGGCGCGGGTTTCCTTCGGGCCGGCCGTCAGGTAGGTCTGCAGGCCCAGCGTGGCGAAGCCGACGCGGCCGAGGGTGGCGAGGCCGGGCTCGTCCTGGCCGACCGACTGGAGGAGCTCGAGGGCCTCCTCGTCGTCCAGCTCGGAGAGGTCCTGCTCCAGCTTGGCGTTGAGGAAGATCGCCTCGGCCGGGGCGACCAGCGCCGACTGCTCCGCCTTGAAGGCGTCGTCCGTCAGCTCGTCCTCGTCCACGTTGAAGACGTACAGGAAGGGCTTCGTCGTGAGCAGGTGGAGTTCGTGGAGGAGGTCGCCCAGCTCCGTGCCCTTGGTGATGCCCTTGGAGAAGAGGGTGTCGCCCGCTTCGAGGATCTTCTTGGCCTCGACGACGGCCGCGAGGACCGCGACCTTCTCCTTCTGGAGGCGGGACTCCTTGGTCAGGCGCGGTTCGGCCTTCTCGATCGACTGGAGGTCGGCGAGGATCAGCTCGGTGTTGATCGTCTCGATGTCGTCCTTGGGCGAGACCTTGCCGTCGACGTGGACGACGTTCTCGTCCTTGAAGGCGCGGATGACCTGGCAGATGGCGTCCGACTCGCGGATGTTCGCGAGGAACTTGTTGCCCAGGCCCTCGCCCTCCGAGGCGCCGCGCACGATGCCCGCGATGTCGACGAAGTCGACCGTCGCCGGGAGGACGCGCTGCGAGCCGAAGATGCCCGCGAGGACGGCCAGGCGCGAGTCCGGGACGCCGACGACGCCGACGTTCGGCTCGATGGTGGCGAACGGGTAGTTGGCCGCCAGCACGTCGTTCTTGGTCAGGGCGTTGAACAGGGTCGACTTGCCGACATTCGGCAGGCCGACGATTCCGATCGTGAGCGACACGTTGGCGACTTCCCGTAGCTGGAGGGGGCGGCGGCCCGGGAGTGGGCCACCGGACAGTTTACTTTCCGATGAGTGGCGGTCGATGTACGCGTGTCCGGGCCCGGATCCGGGCGCCCTCCCGCCTAATTTGGTGGGGTGGAGCAATACAGGACGCGACCGGCCCCTCACCCGCAGCGACCCCCGGCCCAGCGCCGGGGCCCGCGGCCCCCGGGCGTGCCCGCCCAGGGCGGCGGCGCCCCGCGGCCCGCGCCCGCGCGCCGGATGCCCCGCCCCCGGCTGACCGGCCTGGGCGGCGGGCTCTTCGCGTGCACCTCCATGGTGCTCGTCGCCGGGATCTGCTGGCTGCTCTTCGGCTCCTCGCTGTTCGTCTACGGGCTGCTCTTCCCGCCCGTAGCGGCCGCCACCGCGCTCTGGGTCCGGCCGGCCGACCTGATCACCGCGCCGATCGGCGTCCCCATCGCCTTCGCCGCCGGGGTGTGGCCCATCTCGGGCGGCTCCGGCGGCTTCGGCGGACAGCTGATGGGGCTGGTCTCCGCGCTGTCCCTGCACGCCGGATGGCTGTACGCGGGGACGCTCGTGGCCGCCCTCATCGCGCTGGTGCGCAAGGCGGTGCTCATCGGCCGGCGCCGCGTCCCCCGCCGCGTCGCCTGACCGGTACGGCTCCCCTACCCAGCTCCTCTACCCCTTCGCCGCCATCGCCGCTCCGACGATGCCCGCGTTGTTCTGCAGCCGGGCCGGGAGGATCTCGGCGCGGACGCCCTCGATCAGGGGCAGGAACTTCTCCGGCTTGCGGCTGACGCCGCCGCCGATGACGAAGAGGTCCGGGGAGAAGAGCATCTCCACGTGCTGCATGTACTTGCTCAGCCGGTGCGCCCAGCGCTCCCAGGTGAGGTCCCCGTCCTCCTTGGCCTTCACCGACGCCCGCGTCTCCGCGTCGTGGCCCTTCAGCTCCAGGTGGCCCAGCTCCGTGTTCGGGACCAGCCGCCCGTCCGTGAAGAGGGCGCTCCCGATGCCCGTGCCCAGGGTGAGCAGGATGACCGTGCCGCCCCGCCCGCGCCCGGCCCCGTACGTCATCTCCGCGACGCCCGCCGCGTCCGCGTCGTTCAGCACCGTGACGGGCCGGCCGTCGAGCTCGCGCGCGAGCAGCGCCGCGGTGTCGACGCCGATCCAGGACTTGTCCATGTTGGCCGCCGTGCGGGTGACGCCCGCCGTGACCACGCCGGGGAAGGTCACCCCCACCGGGCCGTCCCAGTCGAAGTGGCGCACCACCTCGACGACACAGCCGGCCACCCCGTCGGGGGTGGCCGGCTGCGGTGTCAGCACCTTGTGGCGCTCCTGAGCCAGGTCGCCGCGCTCCAGGTCCACGGGAGCGCCCTTGATCCCTGATCCGCCGATGTCCACGCCGAAGATCTGCATGGACATACCGTACGAAACGAGTTACTTGTCGGCGACCAGTTCTGCGGCTTCGGCGCGCAGGTCGCGGCGGAGCTCCTTGGGCAGGGAGAAGGTGATGTGCTCCTCCGCCGTCTTGACGATCTCCACGTCCGCGTAGCCGCGCGCGGCGAGCCACTCCAGGACCTCCTCGACCAGGACCTCCGGCACCGAGGCGCCCGAGGTGAGGCCGACGGTGGCGACGCCCTCCAGCCAGGCCTCGTCGATCTCGCTCGCGAAGTCGACGAGGTACGCGGCCTTCGCGCCCGCGTCCTTGGCGACCTCGACCAGCCGGATCGAGTTCGAGGAGTTCTTCGAGCCGACGACGATGACCAGGTCGGAGTCGGCGCCCATCACCTTGACGGCGGCCTGGCGGTTCGAGGTGGCGTAGCAGATGTCGTCGCTCGGCGGCGAGACGAGCAGCGGGAACTTCGTCTTCAACGCGTCGACGGTCTCCATGGTCTCGTCGACCGACAGCGTGGTCTGCGAGAGCCAGACGACCTTCGACTCGTCGCGGACGGTGACCTTGTCCACGTCGTGCGGGCCGTCGACGATGGTGATGTGGTCGGGGGCCTCGCCGGAGGTGCCGATGACCTCCTCGTGGCCCTCGTGGCCGATGAGGAGGATGTCGAAGTCCTCGTTGGCGTACCGGATGGCTTCCTTGTGCACCTTGGTGACCAGCGGGCAGGTGGCGTCGATCGTCGCGAGCTTGCCGCGCGCCGCCTCGTCGTGCACGACCGGGGCCACGCCGTGCGCGGAGAACATCACGATGTTGCCCTCGGGCACCTCCTCCGTCCGCTCGACGAAGATGGCGCCCTTCCGCTCCAGCGTCTGGACGACGTACTTGTTGTGCACGATCTCGTGGCGGACGTACACCGGCGCCCCGTACTGCTCAAGGGCTTTCTCGACGGCGATCACGGCTCGGTCCACGCCCGCGCAGTAGCCGCGGGGCGCGGCGAGCAGGACACGGCGGGAAGCGGGAGCAGGGGCGGGAGCAGTCATAGCCTCCATCGTACGGGGGTCTCCAGCAGGCCGAACGTCGCCCGTTCGGCACAGACTGGCCGGGAGGTTCCGTAAGAACGTCCCACCCGTCACCCGGAGGACTGATGGCGTCCGCTACGGATTCCGGCAGGGCCCCGGCGCCCGCGGCACTGCGGCGGAGTCTCGGCTTCCGAGATCTGGTCGTCTACGGGCTGCTCTTCATCGCCCCGATGGCCCCGGTCGGGGTCTTCGGCACGCTCGACGCCAGGTCGCACGGCGCCGTCGCCCTGGTCTACCTCGTGGCGACCGTCGCGATGGCCTTCACGGCCTTCTCCTACGCGCAGATGGTGCGGGTGGCCCCGCAGGCCGGTTCGGTCTTCACCTACGCCCGCAAGGGCCTGGGCGAGGGGCCGGGGCTGATCGCCGGGTGGATGGCGATGCTGGACTACCTGCTGATCCCGGCGGTCGCGTACCTCTTCTCCGGGATCGCGATGAACGCGCTGGTGCCGGAGGTCTCCCGGTGGGTGTGGACGGCCCTGGCCGTCGTGGTGACCACCGCGCTCAACCTGTGGGGCGTACGGGCGGCCGCGCGGGTGGGGTTCGCCGTGCTGGTCATGGAGGTGCTGGTCCTGCTGGTCTTCGTGGTGGCCGCGGCGGTCGTGCTGGTCCAGGACGGCCCCCGGCGCGGCTGGCTCTCGCCGCTGACCGGAGACGGCTCGCTGGGCTTCAGCACGGCCGCGGTGCTGGGCGCGGTGTCGGTGGCGGTCCTGTCCTACCTCGGCTTCGACGCCATCGCCTCCTTCGCCGAGGAGGTGACGGGCGGATCGGAGCGCGTGGCGCGGGCGCTGCTGTTCTGCCTTGCGCTGGCCGGGACGCTGTTCGTCGTCCAGAGCTACCTGGCGGCGCTGCTGATGCCGGTGTCCGCGGCGGAGCTGGCGGCGGATCCGGTGCAGCAGGGCCCGGCCTTCTACACCGCGGCGGAGGCCTCGGTCGGCTTCTGGCTGCACGACCTGGTGGCGATCAGCAAGGCGGTCGGGGCGGCCTTCGCCGCCCTGGCGGGGCAGGCGGCGGCCGGCCGGCTGGTGTTCGCCATGGCCCGGGAGCGGCGGCTGCCGCGGGCGCTGGCGCGGACCTCGGACGGCACCCCGCGGGCCGCCCTGCTGGTGGCGGCGACCGTGACGCTGGTCGCCGCGGTGTGGGCGGCCCGGCGCGACGACGGGCTCGACCACCTGGTGTCGGTGGTGGACGTCGGGGCGCTGGTGGCCTTCACCCTGTTGCACGCCTCGGTGGTGGGCTGGTTCGTGGTCCGGCGCCGGGAGGGGCCGCCGAACTGGTGGAAGCACCTGGTCGTCCCGGTGCTCGGGGCGGCGGTGACCGTCACCGTGATCGTCGAGGCGTCCCGGACGGCTCAGCTGGTGGGTGCGGTGTGGCTGGCGGTGGGCCTGGCGGTGCTCTTCGTCCAGCGCGGACGCCGGGACCTGCCCGGCGACACCGGCGCCGGGGCCTGACACACTGTCGGCGGCGCCGGATAGCCTGCGCACATGGGTCTGAATACGTCGGCCGAGGCGCCGCTGCCGGTGGGCCAGGTGTCCCGGCTCATCGGGGGCTGGATCGAGCGCCTGGGCCAGGTGTGGGTGGAGGGGCAGATCACGCAGCTCTCGCGGCGGCCGGGAGCGGGGGTGGTCTTCCTGACGCTGCGCGACCCCTCGCACGACATCTCGGTCAGCGTGACCTGCTTCCGCCAGGTCTACGACGAGGTCGCGGACGTCGTCTCGGAGGGCGCGCGGGTCGTGCTGCTGGCCAAGCCCGAGTGGTACGCCCCGCGCGGGCAGCTGTCCCTGCGGGCGACGGAGATAAGGCCGGTGGGCATCGGCGAGCTGCTGGCCCGGCTGGAGCGGCTCAAGCGCTCCCTGGCCGCCGAGGGCCTCTTCGCGCTGGAGCGCAAGAAGCCGCTGCCCTTCCTGCCGCAGCTGATCGGGCTGGTGGTCGGGCGGGCCTCGGCGGCCGAGCGCGACGTGCTGGAGAACGCCCGGCGCCGCTGGCCGGCGGTCCGCTTCGAGGTGCGCAACGTCGCCGTGCAGGGCGTGCACGCCGTGCCGCAGGTGGTCCGGGCGGTCAAGGAGCTCGACGCCCTGGACGAGGTCGACGTGATCATCGTGGCGCGCGGCGGCGGCAGCGTGGAGGACCTGCTGCCCTTCTCCGACGAGGAGGTCGTACGGGCGGTGGCCGCGGCCCGCACCCCGGTGGTGTCGGCGATCGGCCACGAGCCGGACTCCCCGCTGCTGGACCTGGTCGCCGACCTGAGGGCGTCCACGCCCACGGACGCGGCGAAGAAGGTGGTCCCGGACGTCGGCGAGGAGCTGGAGCGGGTACGGCAGTTGCAGGGCCGGGGGCTGCGCGCGGTGAACTCCCTGCTCGACCGGGAGGAGCGGGGGCTCGCCCACGCCCTGGGCCGGCCGGTCTTCGTCCATCCGCAGCGCATGGTGGAGATGCGGGAGGACGAGGTGGACGCTCTGCTGGCGCGCAGCAGGCGCACGCTGGGGCACCTGCTGGACCGGGCCGACTCGGAGCTCGCCCACACGCTGGCCCGGGTGGTGGCGCTGTCGCCGGCCGCGACGCTGGAGCGCGGGTACGCCGTACTGCAGCGGGCGGACGGTCACGTGGTGCGCTCGCCGCAGGAGGTGTCGGCGCGGGAGGTGCTGCGCGCCAGGGTCGCGGAGGGCACGTTCTCCGTGGAGGTCTCCCCGCCGGACGCGGCGGAGGAGGCGGAGGAGGCGGAGGAGGCGGAGGAGGCGGCGGGGGCGGAGGAGGCCGACGCCTCGGACACGGCCGAGGCTTCGCAGTAGCGCCACACGGCCGCAATCACGCGGTCGCACGACACACAGAGGATGGATACGGGAATGACAGAGGCCGGAACGGCGCTGGGGTACGAGCAGGCGCGCGACGAGCTCATCGAGGTCGTCCGCAAGCTGGAGGCCGGCGGGACCTCGCTGGAGGACTCCCTCGCGCTCTGGGAGCGCGGTGAGGAGCTGGCGAAGGTGTGCCGGCACTGGCTGGAGGGGGCCCGGGCCCGGCTGGACTCGGCGCTGGCCGCGCGCGAGGCCGCCGAGGGGGAGTGATCCCGGCCACGGCCACGGCAGTTTAGTTGAAAATTCATCTACTTCGGCCGTAGAGTCATGGGCATCGCTTCACCTCCGTACGGAAGAAGGCTTTCCCGATGTCTCTCGTTCTCGACCCCGCCGCTCAGGACCTGCTGTTCCGCGAGGCCCGCACCGCCAACGCGTTCTCCGAGGAGCCGGTCACCGAGGAGCAGGTCCAGGCGATCTACGACCTGGTGAAGTTCGGCCCGACCGCCTTCAACCAGACCCCGCTGCGCATCACCCTGGTCCGCTCCCCCGAGGCCCGCGAGCGCCTGGTGAAGCACATGGCCACGGGCAACGACGCCAAGACCGCGACCGCCCCGCTGGTCGCGATCCTCTCGGCGGACAACGAGTTCCACGAGGAGCTCCCGCAGCTGCTTCCGCACTTCCCGCAGGCCAAGGACGCGTTCTTCTCCGAGCGCCCGGTCCGCGAGCAGTCCGCGCTGCTGAACTCCGCGCTGCAGGCCGCGTACTTCATCATCGGCATCCGCGCCGCCGGTCTGGCCGCGGGCCCGATGACCGGCGCCGACTTCGCCGGCATCCAGAAGGAGTTCCTGGACGCCGACCACACCCCGATCATGGTCATCAACATCGGCAAGCCGGCCGCCGAGGGCGCCTGGTTCGACCGCTCCCCGCGCCTGGCCTTCGACGAGGTCATCACCACCGTCTGAGCGCCACAGCAGGCACGCGAAACGGGCCGTGGCCCCCGGATCACCGGGGGCCACGGCCCTTCGCGCACGTCCGTCCCGGCGGGAAGGGCGGGCGGCGGGCGTGGGACGGCCGCGGGGGGGGGGGCGCCGGTGCTGCCCACCCTCGTCGTCCATGGATGCAGCACCTTCCACGCACTCTTCTCCGCCACCTGCTTCCACCCTGGTCGGGCTGTGGTGGAACGTCGTCCAGAGCCACCACGACCGGATGCGCGACCCCGCCCTGCGGCGCGTCGTCGGCGGGATCTACCCGTCGTTCCTGCTGCCCGCCCTGATGGGCCTGTTCCCCAGATCGGCGGCACCGAGCAGCCGCAGGTCCGGCGGGCGGCCTTCGTCGTCCTCGCGGTGTTCGGCTGCGTCTGCACGCTGCGGCTGCCGGCCCGGGCGCGCGGCGACCGGTTCCTGATCTGGCAGCGGGCCGCGGCCGCGCTGCTCCACGCCCTGATCGCGGTGATCGGCGCCTTCCCCGAACTCGCCGAACCGTTCGGATTGCGGCCGATCCGGGCCGAGGCGCTGATGCTGATCGGCCTGATCATGCTGGGGCACGCCCCGGTCTGGCGGTTCATGGCCGGCGAGGGCCGCGCCGCCGAGGACCAGGAGGCGTCCCTAGCGGCCCTGCTTGAACTCCAGCGCCGCCGCCAGCGTGCCGAGCTGCTCGAAGGAGGCGGTGCCGGTCACCACCGTGACGTAGCCCTGCTCACGCCGCACGAGGGCGTCGTACTTCTCGCCGTCCCAGCGCTCCCAGGCCGTGTCGCCGACCTGCTGCGTCTGCCCGGAGGCCGTGGCCTTGTGGGTGACCCGCTCCAGGTACTTCACGGAGGTGTCGGTGGACTGCTCGACCGCCGCGTACTGCTGCTCCGGGTCGAGGAAGCCCAGGTGCCAGGCGTCGGCCTTCTTGCGCTCGTACGTCACCGAGGTCGCGCGCCACTGCTCCGGGAGGCCCACGGGGGCGGCCACCGGGTACGGGGCCGCGCGCCGGGCCGTGATGGTCTCCACCCGGTAGTCCACCGTGCGCGTGGGATCGGCCTTGTCGTCATGCGGGACGAAGAGGTAGATCCCGGCGACGACGACGCCGATCACCGCCAGCGACCGGACCATGTCCCAGATCGTCTGCTTGCCTTTCATACCTGCCACGGCACCATCGTCCCGCATCAGCGGGGGGCGATCACCGCCGGGGTCGCGCGGGCGCGGCGCGCGGCGCAACCTGGACTCGCCCCACCCGGTCCCCGCACGGGACGCAAGGCGTCCGCTCAGGACAATCGAATGACCGATATTCCGCTCATACGTGACCCGCCCTGCTCAATATGTCGACGTACCGATAGAGTTCCAGCACCCTCACTTCCCGGCCGTCGCCGTACAGAAAGGTGCGCTCCGATGACCGAGCACAACCTGCCGCCCCAGCTCGAAGTCTCTCCGGAGGCCCCCGACCGCAACCTCGCGCTCGAACTCGTACGGGTCACCGAGGCGGCCGCCATGGCCGCCGGCCGGTGGGTCGGCCGCGGCGACAAGATCGGCGCGGACGGCGCCGCGGTCAACGCGATGAGGACCCTGATCTCCACCGTCTCGATGAACGGCGTCGTCGTCATCGGCGAGGGCGAGAAGGACGAAGCCCCGATGCTCTTCAACGGGGAGCAGGTCGGCGACGGCACGGGTGCCGAGGTCGACATCGCCGTCGACCCGATCGACGGCACCACCCTGAACGCCAAGGGCATGCCGAACGCCATCGCCGTCCTGGCGGCCGCCGACCGCGGCACGATGTTCGACCCGTCCGCCGTGTTCTACATGGACAAGCTGGTCACCGGCCCCGAGGCCGCCGACTTCGTCGACATCAACGCCCCGGTCTCGGTGAACATCCGCCGGGTCGCCAAGGCCAAGGGCATGCACGCCGAGGACGTCACGGTCGTCATCCTGGACCGCCCCCGCCACGAGGGCATCGTCCGGGAGATCCGCGAGACCGGCGCGCGCATCAAGTTCATCTCCGACGGCGATGTCGCCGGCTCCATCATGGCCGCCCGCGAGGGCACCGGCGTGGACCTGCTCCTGGGCATCGGCGGCACCCCCGAGGGCATCATCTCGGCCTGCGCGATCAAGTGCCTGGGCGGCGTGATCCAGGGCAAGCTGTGGCCGAAGGACGACGCCGAGCGCCAGAAGGCCCTCGACGCCGGCCACGACCTGGACCGCGTGCTCACCACGACCGACCTGGTCTCGGGCGAGAACGTCTTCTTCGTCGCCACCGGCATCACCGACGGCGAGCTGCTGCGCGGCGTGCACTACCGCTCGGAGACCGCGACGACGTCCTCGCTGGTCATGCGCTCCAAGTCCGGCACCATCCGGAAGATCGACTCCACGCACCGCCTGTCGAAGCTGCGCGCGTACAGCGCGATCGACTTCGACCGCGCCCAGTAAGCAGGCGGGGGCACAACGCGAGAGGGGCGGTCACCCTGTGCGGGGGTGACCGCCCCTCTCGCGTGTCCGCGTACGAGGCGTGGAGGGCATGGAGGGCGTGGGGGACGCCACGGGGCGTCCGCGGCTGTCCATGGCCGTCCATGGCCGTCGATGGCGTGCGACGCGGACCGCAGCCTGCCCGGTCGGCGACCGGCTCGGCCGGCAGCGGCGACCGGCTCAGCCCGCCGCGGCTATCGACCCCGCCCCCGGGGCCTGCCGCAGCTCGGCGGAGCGGCGCCGCATCCGGGCCAGCACCACCCGGCGCTCGGCCGCGGTGAGACCGCCCCAGACCCCGTACGGCTCGGGCTGGAGCAGCGCGTGCTCGCGGCAGGCGACCATCACCGGGCAGCGGGCGCAGACGCGCTTCGCGGCCTCCTCGCGGGAGAGCCGGGCGGCGGTGGGCTCCTTGGACGGCGCGAAGAACAGTCCCGCCTCGTCGCGGCGGCACACCGCCTCCGCGTGCCAGGGGCCGTCCTCGGCCCTGGCCGGCACCCGCGGCTGCGGCACGGCCGATGGGCGTGCCGCAGGACCCTGAAGGCTCTTCACGGCGGCTACCTGCAGGGACTGATGCGGCGGATGCGGCACGGTCTACTCCTGACGACGTATACGTGAGCGAGAGACGACGCACCTGTCCCTACCCGCTGTACGCGCCCCTATGCACTGGGTGCCACGGGGCACCCGGGGTTCGTCCGAAACGAGACCCTCCGCATCCGGATGGACCGCCGTCCGTCTCGGCGCCGTCTCAGCCGTCGAGGTGCTTGCGCAGCTTGCGCGCCAGGTCGACCAAGCGGGCGCCCAGCTTGGGCCGCGCCTCGATGTTGCCGAGCAGGGAGAAGCCCCGGACGATCACCACCGGCGCCTGCGGGTCGGTCTCGCCGCGGCCCTCGCCGCGCACCTCGAAGTTGCCGAGGACCCCGCTGCCGTAGCCGCGCAGGGTGACGTTCTCCGGGACCAGGACCTCGACGTTGCCGAGGACGCAGGTCACGTTGATCTCGGTGACCTGCTGCTCGAAGACCGCCTGGGTGAGGTCGATGGTGATGTCACCCATGACCGAGACCGCGCGGGTGTGTGCGCCCGGCCGCCAGCGGCCCTTGCGGCTGGAGCTGCTGCACACGGCGACGATGGTCTCGGCGGCCGGTCCGGTGGCGGCACCCGCGTACGCGGACGCGGGCGGGGTGTGGACGCCGCCGGGCGCGGGCAGATCCCGTACGAGCTGTTCCAGCTCGCCGACGGTCTTGACCGCGTACAGCGTGTCCAGGCGCTCGGAATGCTCCTCGGCGGTCAGCCTGCCTTCGGCGAGGGCGTCGCCGAGGATCTGCGCGATCCGGTCCCGGTCGGCGTCGGAAGCGCGCAGAGCGGCAGGGCCGGGCGCGGGGGCGGCGGGGTGCTTTTCCAGGTCCACGACGCCAGCATAGCGAGACACGATAGATCGCGATACTACCGAGTCCAGCCGACTGAGCCCTACCTCACAAACACACGCCGGGCGGGAGGTTCTACGCTGGTGGACTGCGCTGCCAATTTGGTCGTCAGTGCTGTCTGCCGAGTGAGGAATGGCCCCAATGCCGGAGTTCGCGTACACCGACCTGCTGCCCCTGGGTGAGGACACCACCCCCTACCGGCTGGTGACCGCCGAGGGCGTGTCCACCTTCGAGGCTGACGGCCGTACGTTCCTCAAGGTCGAGCCGGAGGCGCTGCGCAAGCTCGCCGAGGAGGCCATCCACGACATCCAGCACTTCCTGCGCCCCGCGCACCTCGCGCAGCTGCGCCGCATCATCGACGACCCGGAAGCCTCGTCGAACGACAAGTTCGTCGCGCTCGACCTCCTCAAGAACGCGAACATCGCCGCGGCCGGCGTCCTGCCGATGTGCCAGGACACGGGTACGGCGATCGTCATGGGCAAGCGCGGCCAGAACGTGCTGACCGAAGGCGGCGACGAGGCGGCGCTCTCGCGCGGCATCTACGACGCCTACACCCGCCTGAACCTGCGCTACTCGCAGATGGCCCCCCTCACCATGTGGGAGGAGAAGAACACCGGCTCGAACCTGCCCGCGCAGATCGAGCTGTACGCGACCGACGGCGGCGCCTACAAGTTCCTCTTCATGGCCAAGGGCGGCGGCTCGGCCAACAAGTCCTTCCTCTACCAGGAGACCAAGGCGGTCCTCAACGAGGCCTCCATGATGAAGTTCCTGGAGGAGAAGATCCGCTCGCTCGGTACGGCGGCCTGCCCGCCCTACCACCTGGCGATCGTGGTCGGCGGCACCTCCGCCGAGCACGCGCTCAAGACCGCCAAGTACGCCTCCGCGCACTACCTGGACGAGCTGCCCCGCGAGGGTTCGCCGCTGGGCCACGGCTTCCGCGACGAGGCCCTGGAGCAGCAGGTCTTCGAGCTGACGCAGAAGATCGGCATCGGCGCGCAGTTCGGCGGCAAGTACTTCTGCCACGACGTCCGCGTCGTGCGCCTGCCCCGCCACGGCGCCTCCCTGCCCGTCGCGATCGCCGTGTCCTGCTCGGCGGACCGCCAGGCCACCGCGAAGATCACCGCCGAGGGCGTCTTCCTGGAGCAGCTGGAGCGGGACCCGGCGCGCTTCCTGCCGGAGACCACGGACGAGCACCTGTCCGAGTCCTCGGACGTCGTCTCCATCGACCTGAACCAGCCGATGGACGACATCCTGGCGACCCTGACGAAGCACCCGGTCAAGACCCGTCTGTCGCTGACCGGCCCGCTGGTCGTGGCGCGCGACATCGCGCACGCCAAGATCAAGGAACTGCTGGACTCGGGCGCGGAGATGCCGCAGTACCTGAAGGACCACCCGGTCTACTACGCCGGCCCCGCGAAGACCCCCGAGGGCTACGCGTCGGGCTCCTTCGGCCCGACCACGGCCGGCCGCATGGACTCCTACGTCGAGCAGTTCCAGGCGGCGGGCGGCTCGAAGGTCATGCTGGCCAAGGGCAACCGCTCCCAGCAGGTGACGGACGCGTGCGCCGCGCACGGCGGCTTCTACCTGGGCTCGATCGGCGGCCCCGCGGCCCGCCTGGCCCAGGACTGCATCAAGAAGGTCGAGGTCCTGGAGTACGAGGAGCTCGGCATGGAGGCCGTCTGGAAGATCGAGGTCGAGGACTTCCCGGCCTTCATCGTGGTCGACGACAAGGGCAACGACTTCTTCCAGAACCCGGCCCCCGAGCCGACGTTCACCCACATCCCGGTCCGCGGCCCGGGCCTGTAGCAGCGCTCTTGCGACGAGGGGCCCTCTGCCGAACGGCAGAGGGCCCCTCGGGTGTTTCCGCCGATCGGCAGATGGAGCCGGGGGCGCCGGACGGCGAGGCTCTTCCCGTACCCGATCAGCCTTTGGAACACGGGAGTTCACGATGAAGAACCGCACGCGCGCCCTGGCCGTCGCCGGATCCGCCGCCCTGCTGGGCACCCTGATGGCGGCCGCCCCCGCCCCGGCGGCCCCGGCCGCGCCGAAGATCGCCTCGGTGCACGGGGGCGGCACGGTGCACTACCCGTACGTACCCGCCTCGCACGACATCCGCTTCACGGTCGACGCCGAGTCGGTGCCGTTCAGCAGGCCCCTGAAGGCCGAGAACCTGGAGCAGGGCCTGCCGACGGACGCGCGCGGCCGGGTGACCGTCTACCACGCGATGCCGGACGAGAACGTCACCGCCGTCGCCGAGGCCGAGGTGGACTGCTTGGTGACGGGCGGCAGGACGGCGACGGTCACCGCGGTGGTCAGGAGCTCGAACGTCGGCTGGGAGGGCAGGCGGATCGGCCTCAGCATCCAGGACGGCGAGCGCGGCGCGCCCGACCGCGTGGGCTTCTCGTGGGGCATCGTGAACGTGGACGCGAAGCCCGACGGCTCGGTCGCCCAACCGACGGTGGGCACCTGCATGGCCCCGGCGCCCTTCACCGAGGTCACCAAGGGCGGCTTCAAGGTCACCCCGGCCCCGCTGGCCCCCCGGCCGAAGCCGCAGCCGTAGTCACGGCGCCGGGTCCGTCAGGTACCGGGCCTCAACGGGGGTGGCCCGGTACCCCTCCGCCCGCGCGGCGACGACCTCGGCGATGCTCAGTCCGTACAGCCGGCGCAGCAGCGCGATCGGCACTCCGCCGGGCCCGCCGACGGGCAGGTGGACGGTGCCTTCGCGGGCGAGGATGCGCTCCCGGATCCAGGGCGGGGGGACGCCCCGGCCGCGGTCGCAGGCGTAGGTCCTGTACCGGGGGCAGTGGTCGTAGCCCTCCCAGCGCAGCTCGCCGTCCCGGACGAACTGCCACTCCTCCCGGACGCACTCCTCGCAGGGCTCGCAGTGTGCGACCAGGTACATCTGCTGTTCCGCCATCCGCGCAGGATGCGCTACCGGGGCGCCCCGCGCATGCGGATAACGTCGGGGGCATGACGCACACGCAGCTCCGTACCGACCGCGCCGTCCGGGTCGTCGCCCATCGCGGGGCCTCCCACGAGCACCCCGAGCACACCCTGGCCGCCTACCGGCAGGCCGTCGCGGACGGTGCCGACGCCCTCGAATGCGACGTACGGCTGACCGCCGACCACAAACTGGTCTGCGTGCACGACCGGCGGGTGGAGCGGACCTCCGACGGGCGCGGGGTGGTCTCGGAGATGACGTACGAGGAGCTGTCCGCCCTGGACTTCGGCAGGTGGAAGGGCGAGGAGCACCGCGGGGCGCAGGTGCTGCTCTTCGAGGACCTGCTGAAGGAGGCGCTTGCCGCCGACCGGCCCGTCGGGCTGGCCGTGGAGACCAAGCACCCCACGCGCGCCGGTGGCCGGCTGGAGGCGGAGCTCGTACGGGTCCTGAAGGACCACGGGCTGGCGGACGGCTCGGCGGGCCTGGTCGAGGTGATGAGCTTCTCGCGCAACGCCCTGATCAGGCTGAACCGGCTGGCGCCCGGCCTGCCCGCCGTCTATCTGATCGAGCGGCGGCTGCGGCCGGTCCGGCCGCCGTTCGCGGGGCATGCCGGGCCGGGCATCGACCTCGTGCGCAAGGATCCGGGGCTGGTGGGGCGGCTGAAGGCCAAGGGGCTGCGGGTGCGGGTGTGGACGGTCGACGAGCCGGAGGACGTGGAGCTGTGCGTGCGGCTCGGCGTGGACACCCTGATCACCAACCGGCCGCGCGAGGTGCGGGAGTACCTGGGCTCCCTGTGACCGGCACCGGTACGGGCACGGGCACGGGTACGGGTACGGGTACGGGAACACCCGGCCGGGGTGCGCCGGCCGGGCGTGGGGGGTCTGGCGGTGCGGGGCGGTTATGCGAAGCGCTGGTTCGCGGATCCGTTGCAGCTCTGCAGGCGCAGCGGCTCGTGGGCGGCGGCCACGGTCAGGCACATGCCGGGGGCGGCGGCGGGCCGCAGGGTGGCGCCGTCGCGGACGAACTGCTGGTTGGCTCCGCCGTGGCAGTTCCAGATGATCAGGCCGGTGCCGGAGCCGTAGTTGGCGCCGGGGGTGTCGAGGCAGCGGTCCTGGGTCAGTTCGATGTGGACGGACTTGCGGGCGGTGTCGTACCACCAGCCCTGGTTGCGGCCGCTGTGGCAGTCCCAGCCCACGATCTTCGTCTCGTTGGCGCTGGAGCCGCCGAAGGAGTCGAGGCAGTTGCCGGTGGCCTCGTTCCTGAGCGGTTTGAACTTGTCGTCCCAGGCTCCGGCCTGGAGGACGGGCCTGCCGGTGCTCGCGGGATCGGCGCAGGAGGCCTCGCGCAGGCCCGAGTCGTAGAGCTGGGTCAGGCAGGACGCGAAGGCCCCGTGTCCGCGGTAGTTGGGGTGGAAGGACTGGCGGGCGGTGTTCTCGTCCCAGGGGAAGTGGTCCCCGAGGTCCAGGTAGAGCCCGCGGGCCCAGGTGTCCTCCATGCACACCTCGTGGCCGTGGAAGAGGCGCGAGTTGTCGAGGTAGATCGCGCCGGAGGCCAGGGCCGCGGCGCGCATGCCCTTCTCGAAGGTGGGTACCGCGTAGTTGCGGCCCCAGGTGGCGTCCGAGTCGTAGCCGGCGCAGCCGCCGGGCAGCTTCCCGGGGAAGTCCGGGTTGTCGTGGAAGTCGGGGCCGATGGGGCTGGGGTAGCCCATCACGACGAGCTTGTAGTCGGCGTCGGCGTAGCCGGCGTCGCGCATGACCGTCCTGAGGTCCGCGACCGTGGCCTCCACCTTGGGCCTCAGGCCGTCGACGCGGGCCTGCCAGCCGGGGGCGTACTTGGGCTCGCAGGTGCCCTGGCTGAGGATCCAGCGGGTGACGCAGTCGGTCATGACGGGGCCGAACTGCAGGTCGTCGTTGGCCCCCGCGACCAGCAGGACCATCTTGATCCTGGTGTTGCGGGCCTTGATGGCGAGGCTGTCGCTCTGCACCAGTTCGTCGGCGTACTGCTTGCTGCCGCCGATCCTGATGTTGCCGGTGTAGCCGCCGGAGCAGGCGACGTTGAAGGTGAGGTCGGCCGGGATGCCGGTGCGGTGGATCGCGGCATCGGGCGAGCGGTGGCACTGGTTGTTCGGCGTGTTGGTCGCCGGGTCGTAATGGCCGACGCCCTCGCCCGAGATCTCGCTGTCGCCCAGCGAGATCAGGCCGGTCTTGCGGTCGGCCTGCGGGCGCACGGCGGGGTCGCCGTAGATCTTGACGGCTTCGGCGGCGCGGATCGCCTCCAGCTCGGGCGAGAGGGGTGCGACGACCCCGGAGGTGGTGGCCGCCTGGGCCATGGGGGTGACGGCGGTGACACCCCCCAGGGCGGCCGCGAACGCCGCGACGGCGGCGAAGGTAGATCTGAGCATGGGTTTCGTGCGGGCACGTGCCATGGACGCCTCCCCGGACATCGGTGTTACCCCCGGTATTTACTGGTCAGTAGGGGAGTTGGGAACACCGCCGACAAGAGAATTGCTCAACTTTTTTAGGAGGCAGCAGACATGACAGATGATCAGCAGACCGACGGGTTCCGGACGGAACACGACTCCATGGGCGACGTACGGGTGCCGCTGCACGCCAAGTGGCGCGCGCAGACCCAGCGCGCCGTGGAGAACTTCCCCCTCTCGGGACAGCGGCTGGAGCGGGCCCACATCGGGGCCCTCGCCCGGATCAAGGCCGCGGCGGCCCTCGTGAACGCCCGCCTCGGCGTGGTGGACCAGGACGTCGCCGACGCGATCCGGTCCGCCGCCGCCGAGGTCGCCGACGGGCGCTGGGACGACCACTTCCCCGTGGACGTCTTCCAGACCGGGTCGGGGACCTCGTCCAACATGAACGCCAACGAGGTCATCGCCACCCTGGCCACCGAGCGCCTGGGCCGGGACGTGCACCCCAACGACCACGTCAACGCCTCGCAGAGCTCCAACGACGTCTTCCCGTCGTCCATCCACATCGCCGCCACCGCCGCCGTCGCGAACGAACTGGTCCCGGCGCTGGAGCACCTCGCCGCCGCGCTGGAGCGCAAGGCGGTCGAGTTCGACCGGGTGGTCAAGGCCGGCCGGACCCACCTGATGGACGCCACCCCGGTCACCCTCGGCCAGGAGTTCGGCGGCTACGCGGCCCAGATCCGCTACGGCGTCGAGCGGCTGCGCTCGTCCCTGCCCCGCCTCGCCGAACTCCCCCTGGGCGGGACCGCGGTGGGCACCGGCATCAACACCCCGCCCGGCTTCTCGGCCGCCGTGATCGCCGAGGTGGCGGTCGCCACCGGGCTGCCGCTGACGGAGGCGCGCAACCACTTCGAGGCCCAAGGTGCGCGGGACGCGCTGGTGGAGACCTCGGGAATGCTCCGCACGGTCGCCGTATCGCTCACCAAGATCTGCAACGACCTGCGCTGGATGGCCTCCGGTCCGCGGACCGGATTGGCCGAAATCAGCCTCCCTGACCTCCAGCCCGGCTCCTCGATCATGCCCGGGAAGGTCAATCCGGTGGTTCCGGAGGCCGTCCTGATGGTCGCCGCTCAGGTCATGGGCAACGACGCCACCGTCGCGGTGGCGGGTGCGGCCGGCAACTTCGAACTCAACGTGATGCTCCCCGTGATGGCCAGGAACCTCCTCGAATCGATCCGGCTGCTGGCCGGCGCGAGCCGCCTGCTGGCCGACCGCACGGTCGACGGGATCACCGCCGACGAGGCCCGGGCCAGGGAGTACGCCGAGTCCTCGCCCTCCGTGGTGACCCCGCTCAACCGCTACATCGGCTACGAGGAGGCCGCGAAGGTCGCCAAGAGGTCCCTCGCCGAGCGCAGGACGATCAGGGAGGTCGTCCTGGAGTCCGGCTACGTGGAGCGCGGCGACCTCACCCTGGAGCAGCTCGACGAGGCCCTGGACGTCCTGCGCATGACGCGTCCCTGACCGGTCGCCGCCACCCCGGGGGCGGGGGCCGGATCCGGTCGTTCACCGTCCCCGAACCGCTCCGTGACCTGCACCGCAGCGGGCGTACGGGCCCCCGCCCTAAGATCTGCGCATGACAGGTACCTTCAAGCCCGGGAGCGGCCGGGCGCCGGGCGCGCAGCCGGGTCCCGCGCGCGGCACGCGCTGGGCGCCCGGGGACCAGATCCTGTGGCGCTACCGCGACCACGCCCCGGGTCTGAAGGGCGCCGTGCACATCTGCCGCCCGGTGACCGTGGTGCAGGACACCGACGAGGTGCTCGCCGTCTGGATGGCCCCCGGCACCGAATGCGTCAAGCCGGTCCTCGCCGACGGCACCCCCGTCCACGAGGAACCGCTCGCCACCCGGTACACCGCGCCGCGCACGACCGTGCGCTCGCGCTGGTTCGGCGGCGGTGTCCTGAAACTGGCCCGTCCCGGGGACCCCTGGTCGGTCTGGCTGTTCTGGGGACCGGGCTGGACGTTCAAGAACTGGTACGTGAACCTGGAGGCGCCGCGGTCGAGATGGGCCGGTGGAGTGGATTCCGAGGACCACTTCCTGGACATCGCCGTCTACCCCGACCGCAGCTGGAAGTGGCTGGACGAGGACGAGTTCGCGCAGGCCCAGCGGTCCGGTCTGATGGGCCGTGAGCAGGCACGGCGGGTAAGGCAAGCAGGCCGTGCGGCGGTCGCGTTGATCGAGGAATGGGGTGCTCCGTTCTCGGCCGGCTGGCAGGAGTGGCGGCCGGATCCCGCCTGGAGGATTCCGGTCCTGCCCGAGGACTGGGACCGCACCCCGACGCATATGACCTCATGAGACCCTTGATGCGCCCCCGGGGTTCAAACGTAGGATCGTCCTCCGCGAGGTCGCGCACGCGGGGCGGCGCGATCGGGCCGCACATCGACAAGTGTCTTTCTGTACACGGGATCTGACCGGAGGTCGGCACACGAGGAGAGGCGACGACGGGGCGGGGGGCCCGCCCGGGGAGCTCCCGGCCGCAGGCCGGGGGAGAAGTTCGAGCGAGGAACCTCTGGGTGATGGTGCCCGGGCCGCTGAGCGGGTATACCGCGACTGACCGAGTTGAGTGCAGCGCACATCGAGCGCAAACGGACGGAATTCCACGCGTGACGGAGTACCCCACCTCCCAGGAGGGCCCGCAGCCCGTCGCCTCCGGCGGAGGTACGGACGAGGCCGGCCACGGCAAGGCGCCCATCGCCGCCACCGAGGCCGTACGCACGCATGCCGCGGGCACCGGCGCCGGCCCAGCGGCCGAGCCGGGCGCTGCGGCAGCGGCGGCGGCTTCCGACGTACGGGCCGCGCGCTCGGCGGCGGGCTCCGCCTCGGGACTCCCCCGGCCGCGCGGAGCGGCGTCGGCGGAGGTTCCGGCCGCCGCGGGCTCCGGCCCGGGCCAGGACCACGACAACGCCCGCCCCCGGGAGGCCGAGGACGCCCACGACGCCTCCGCCCCGCCCGCGGGAGCCGGCCCGGCCGCCGCGGGCGGCGGGGGCGGCACGGCGGGCCTCCACGGGGCCGGCGGGTCCGCACCGGCGGGCGGGGGCGGTCCGGACGCGACCGCCGCGCGCCGCGAGGGGGACCGGCTGCGCTTCGTCGGCGCCGCCACCCGGCGGATCGCCCGCGGCATCGACCTCGACGAGATCGTGCTCGGCCTGTGCCGGGCCACCGTCCCGACCTTCTCCGACGCCATCCTCGTCTACCTGCGCGACCCGCTCCCGGTGGGCGACGAACGGCCCGTCGGCCCGGTCGTTTTAAGGCTGCGCCGCACCGACCGGCTCCGGCCGATCGACGACCTCACCGACATCAGCAGCACCATCGGCGCGGGGATGGACCTCGCCGGGGCCGCGGGGGCCACCGGCGAGCTCGACTTCAGCCAGCTGCCGCTGGTCGGACCGCAGGGTGACCTGCCCGCGGCCGAGCTGTGCGAGATCCGGCCCGGCGGCGCGCTCGCCGAGGTGCTGCGCGGCGTACGGCCCGTCTTCGGGTCCTCCGCCGCCGCCCGCGCCGCGCTGCCCGAGCTGCTCGGCCTCGACCACCCGCTGCCGCGCGGCAACCGGGCGGTCCTCGCGCCGCTGCGCGGCCGCCGCCGGGTGATCGGCGCCGCCGTCTTCCTGCGCAGTCCCGAGCGCCCGGCCTTCGAGCAGAACGACCTGCTGGTCGCCGCCCAGCTGGCCACCCACACCGCGCTCGGCATCGACAAGGCGGTCCTCTACGGCCGCGAGGCGTACATCGCCGACGAGCTCCAGCGCACCATGCTGCCCGACAGCCTGCCGCAGCCCACCGGGGTGCGGCTGGCCTCCCGCTACCTGCCCGCGGCCGAGACGGCCCGGGTCGGCGGCGACTGGTACGACGCCATACCGCTGCCCGGCAGCCGGGTCGCGCTCGTCGTCGGCGACGTCATGGGCCATTCGATGACCTCCGCCGCGATCATGGGCCAGCTCCGCACCACCGCCCAGACCCTGGCGCAGCTGGACCTGCCGCCCGCCGAGGTGCTGCACCACCTGGACGAACAGGCGCAGCGGCTCGGCACGGACCGCATGGCCACCTGCATGTACGCCGTCTACGACCCCGTCGCGCACCGGATCACCATCGCCAACGCCGGCCATCCGCCGCCGGTGCTGCTGCACCTGGGCGGCCGGGCCGAGGTGCTGCGCGTACCGCCCGGCGCCCCCATCGGCGTCGGCGGTGTGGACTTCGAGGCCGTGGAGCTGGACGCGCCCGCCGGGGCCACCCTGCTGCTCTACACCGACGGCCTGGTGGAGTCGCGCCTGCGGGACGTGTGGACCGGCATCGAGCAGCTCCGCGAGCGCCTGGCCACCACCGCGCAGCTGACCGGCCTGGACCACCCGCCGCCGCTGGAGGCCCTCTGCGACGACGTGCTGGACATGCTGGGCCCGGGCGACCGGGACGACGACATCGCGCTGCTCGCGGCCCGGTTCGACGGCATCGCGCCCAGTGACGTCGCGTACTGGTTCCTGGACCCGGAGGAGACCGCACCGGGCCGGGCCCGGCGGTTCGCCCGCCGGGCGCTGACCCGGTGGGGCCTGGAGGAGCTGAGCGACTCCCTGGAGCTGCTGGTGAGCGAGGTCGTCACCAATGCCGTCCGGTACGCGGAGCGGCCGGTGACGCTGCGTCTGCTGCGTACGGACGTGCTCCGCTGCGAGGTCGGCGACGACTCCCCGCAGCTGCCCCGCCAGCGCCGCGCGCGGGACACCGACGAGGGCGGCCGCGGCCTGTTCCTGGTCAACCGGCTGGCCCGGCGCTGGGGCGCGACCCGGCTCAGCAGCGGAAAGGTCGTCTGGTTCGAACTCCCCCTGCCGGGGGCGGGCGAACGGCGCTGACCGCCGGCGGACCGGACCTGCCCGGACCGGACCTGTGAAACGCCGCCGCCCCGCAGCCTTGTCGGCTGCGGGGCGGCGGTGTTCTCAGTTGTTGCCCGGGTCCTGGCCCAGGATCGGCGGGTCCGGCGGCTTGGGGCCGTTGGTCTTCGTGGCCGTGGCCGTCGGAGACGTCGTCCCGGTGGGCGTGCCGCCCGTCTTGGTCGTGGTGGGGGTCGGCGACGTCTGCGTCGGCGACTGCGTCGGGCTGTTGGTGACGGCCGGCGCGCTGGAGGACTGGCTCGGCGAGGCGGACGGCGAGGCGCTGCGGGACGGCGTCTGCACGGCGCCCATGTCGGCCTCGGTCAGCTGGAACTTGCCGGTGTCCACACCCTTGAGGGCGGCGAGGGTGTACGCCTTCCAGATCGAGGCGGGGAAGCTGGATCCGCCCGCGCGCCCGAGGCCGGCGGTGCCGGTCAGGGTGACCTGGTTGTGGGTGTTGGGGTCCTCGCCGAACATGGCGACGACAGTGACCAGCTCGGGCGTGTAGCCGGTGAACCAGGCCGCCACGTTGGACTCGGTGGTTCCGGTCTTGCCGCCGGCCTGGTAGGCGCTGCTGCGGACCTTGTTGCCGGAGCCGCCCTCGTCCTCCACGACGCCCTGGAGCACCTTGGTGACGGTGTCGGCGGTCTTGCGGCTGATGGCCTGGCTGCCGACGGCCTCCTGCGGGGTGAACTCGCGGTCCTTGTGCTCGGCCTTCTTGACGATGGTCGGCGTGACCTTCTTGCCGTGGTTGTCGAGGGTGGCGTAGACGCCCGCCATCTCCAGGGTGTTCGCGCTCATCGTGCCCAGGGCCATGGCCGGCTTGTCCTCGGGCCAGCCCTCGCGGTCCTGCATGCCGAGTTCCAGGGCCGTCTTCTTCACGTTGGGCGGCTTCACGTCCACGATCATCTGCGCGTAGACGGAGTTCACCGAGAAGTTGGTCGCCTCCTGGACCGTCATCATCGGATTGCCGTAGTTCGTGTTGTCCTGGTTCTGCGGGTTGAACGGGATCTTGCTGCCGACGACCGGGCGCTTGCTCGTGCCGTCGTAGAGGGCGTTCGGGGTGATCGGCTTGCCGTCCTGGGTGTTCGAGGCGTTCTCCAGGGCGGAGGCGAGGACGATCGGCTTGAAGGTCGAGCCCGGCTGGTAGTCCGTGCGCAGGGCATTGCTCGCGGACTTCTCCTCCAGGCCCACTCCGCCGTACATCGCGACGACGGCACCGGTCTTCGGGTCCACGGAGGTCGCGCCGGCCTGGACGCTCTGGTCCTGCGGCCTGCCCTTGGTGTCCTTGCGGTCGAGCTTGGACTCCAGCTCGTCCTGGACCGCCTTCTCCAGCGCCGACTGCTTGTTCTTGTCGACGTTGAGCGTGATGTTCCAGCCGCCCGCCGTGATCATCGCGTCGGTGATGCCCTGCTTGTTCAGCTCGTCGTTGGCCGCCTGGACCAGGTAGCCCTTCTGCCCGTCCATGCCCGGCCGGGGCTTGGGCTTGATGGGCGGCGGGAGCGTCATGGTCTTGCGCTTCTCCGGGTCCAGCTTGCCCATCTCAACCATGTTGTCGAGGACGGCGTTGAAGCGGATGTTGACCAGCTTCGTGCCGTTCGGCCCGGCCGTCGCCAGGTCGTACTGGCTGGGGGCCTGGATGACTGAGGCCAGGTAGGCACCCTGCTCCAGCGTCAGCTGTCCGGCGTCGACGCCGTAGAAGGCCTGGGCCGCGGCCTGGATGCCATAGGCGTTGCGGCCGTAGAAGTTGGTGTTCAGGTAGCCGGCGAGGATGTCGTCCTTCTCCATGCGCTGGTCGACCTTGAGGGAGATGACGAGTTCCCTGAGCTTTCGGGTCGCCGACTGGTCCTGCGTCAGGTAGTAGTTCTTGACGTACTGCTGGGTGATCGTCGAACCACCGGCCGTGCCCTTGCCCCTGACGGTGTTGAAAAGACCTCGGGCCACACCCATCAGGTCGATGCCGCGGTCCTGGTAGAAGGACTTGTTCTCGATGGCGATGAAGGCCGTGCGGACGTCCTGCGGGATCTTGTCGAGGGTGACGATCTCCCGGTTCATCTTGCCGGTGTTGGCCATGATCGAGTTGTCGGACCACCGGTAGGTGTTGCTCTGGAGCGTCGCCTGCTTGTTGGGGTCGGTGGGTTCGTTCACCGAGAAGTACAGGGCGATCGCCGCGGCCATGAGGAGCAGGATCACCCCGAAGAAGGTTCCCAGGATCTTCTTCCAGGTGAAGAAGCGGCGTATGCCGGTGCGCTTGCCGGTACCCCCGCTCCCCTTGGCGCCCTTCGCGCGTCCGCTCGGCGCCCGCCGCGCACCGCGCTGCTGCGCCTTACGCACTTCTGCTCGGCCCATCGCTCCCGCTCCGCTCGATTACCCCCCCGACGTCAACTCAGAAAGCTAACACCGCAGGCTGTGACAAAGATTGGCCAATTCGGATTATTACCGGTCATTTCGGACGTGAGAATCAGCACCCACGTCACAGGAACCGACGCTCACATAAGCCGATGGGTTGCCTATTCGCAAAAAAGTGATATCACTTTGCTAAGCGGCTCGACCGGCCGCGTGCAGAGAAACGGGGCGAACCATGACGAACCAAATAGCCGATCCGGCAGGCGTAAGGGAGTTCGCGGCGCGCAGCGTCGGCGGCGGACTGGCGCTGCTGCTCGGACTCGCCGGTCTGCTCGCTGGCGCGGGTCTGGTCGTGGCGGGCGCGGTGACGGCGGCGACCGCCGCCAAGGCGGCCCTGATCGTGGCCGGCGTGCTCCTGGGCCTCGCCTCCGTGATCGCGATGAGCGGGCTCAACACGGTGGCGCCGGGCGAGGCCCGGGTCGTCCAGCTCTTCGGCCGCTACCGCGGCACCATCCGCGCCGACGGACTGCGCTGGGTCAACCCGCTGACCTCGCGCGAGAAGATCTCCACCCGGGTGCGCAACCACGAGACGGCCGTCCTGAAGGTCAACGACGCCTACGGCAACCCGATCGAGCTGGCGGCGGTCGTGGTGTGGCGGGTCGAGGACACGGCGCGGGCCGTCTTCGAGGTCGAGGACTTCACCGAGTTCGTCGAGACGCAGACCGAGGCCGCGGTCCGGCACATCGCGATCGAGTACCCGTATGACGCGCACGAGGAGGGCGGCCTGTCGCTGCGCGGCAACGCCGAGGAGATCACCGAGAAGCTCGCGGTCGAACTGCACGCCCGGGTGGAGGCCGCCGGTGTGCAGATCATCGAGTCCCGGTTCACGCATCTCGCGTACGCTCCTGAGATCGCCTCCGCGATGCTCCAGCGCCAGCAGGCGGGCGCCGTCGTGGCGGCCCGCAAGCAGATCGTGGAGGGCGCGGTGGGCATGGTCGAGCTCGCCCTGACCCGTCTGGCGGAGGAGGAGATCGTGGACCTCGACTCGGAGCGCAAGGCGGCCATGGTCTCGAACCTGATGGTCGTCCTGTGCGGGGACCGCGCCGCCCAGCCGGTGCTCAACACGGGCACCCTCTACCAGTGACCCCCTCCGGCGAGGAGAAGCCGACGGGCCGCCAGGCGCGCAAGCAGGTGCTCCTGCGACTCGACCCGCAGGTGTACGACGCACTGGCCCGCTGGGCGGGCGAGGAGCTGCGCAGCGCCAACGCGCAGATCGAGTTCCTGCTCCGCCGGGCCCTCGCCGAGGCCGGCCGGCTCCCCTCCGCCCCGGGCCCCATTCCCCGCCGGGGACGACCGCCCAAGCCCACGAACTGACCGCGGCCGAGAAGCCGCTCCCGTGCCGCGCACGGGAGCGGCTTTCGCGTTTCCGCAGGCCGGGCTTCTATACACAGTGCGTATACACGCGGTGTATAGTCGCTGCCATGTCCATCGGTCACACCCTCCTGGGCCTCCTCGAGGCCGGCCCGCGCCACGGCTACGACCTGAAGCGGGCCTTCGACGAGAAGTTCGGCCACGACCGCCCCCTCGCCTACGGGCAGGTCTACTCGACCATGTCCCGGCTGCTGAAGAACGGCCTCGTCGAGGTCGACGGCATAGAGAGCGGCGGCGGCCCCGACCGCAAGCGGTACGCCATCACCGACGCCGGCATCACCGACGTCGAGACCTGGCTCTCCCAGCCCGAGAAGCCGGATCCGTACCTCCACTCGACCCTCTACACGAAGGTCGTCCTCGCCCTGCTCACCGGCCGCCGCGCCGACGAACTGCTGGACACCCAGCGGGCCGAGCACCTTCGTCTCATGCGCGTGCTGACGACCCGCAAGCGCAAGGGCGACCTCGCCGACCAGCTCGTCTGCGACCACGCCCTGTTCCACCTCGAAGCGGACCTGCGGTGGCTGGAGCTCACCGCCGCCCGCCTCGGCCAGCTCGCCCAGGAGGTACGCCGATGACGGCCCCGGCCGGCTCCCTGCTCGCCGCCACGGACCTGCGCAAGGCGTACGGGACCACCAACGCCCTCGACGGCGCCGAGTTCTCCATCCACGCGGGCGAGGTGGTCGCCGTCATGGGCCCCTCCGGCTCCGGCAAGTCCACCCTGCTGCACTGCCTCGCCGGGATCGTCCCGCCCGACTCCGGCTCCATCGCCTACGCCGGCCGCGAGCTCACCGCCATGAGCGACGCCGAACGCAGCGAACTGCGCCGCACCGAGTTCGGCTTCGTCTTCCAGTTCGGGCAGCTCGTACCGGAGCTGACCTGCGTGGAGAACGTCGCCCTCCCGCTGCGCCTGACCGGCGTCAAGCGCAAGGAGGCCGAACGCACCGCCCTGCACTGGATGGAGCAGCTCCAGGTGGAGGACCTCGGCGCCAAGCGCCCCGGCGAGATATCCGGCGGCCAGGGGCAGCGCGTGGCCGTCGCCCGCGCCCTCGTCACCGGCCCCCGGGTGATCTTCGCCGACGAGCCCACCGGAGCGCTCGACTCCCTCAACGGCGAACTCGTCATGCAGTTGCTCACGGAGGCCGCCCGGTCCGCGAACGCCGCCGTCGTCCTCGTCACGCACGAGACGCGCGTGGCCGCCTACTCCGACCGCGAGATCGTCGTACGCGACGGCAGGTCCCGCGACATGGAGCGGATCGTATGAGCCGGCTCCAGGTATGGACCCGCGATCTCGGCATGGGCGCCCGCTTCGCCTTCGGCGGCGGCCGCGAGGGGTGGATCCGCACCCTGCTCACCGGTGTCGGCGTCGGTCTCGGCGTCGCGCTGCTGCTGATCAGCACCGCCATTCCCGGTGCCCTGGCCGCGCGCTACGAGCGCGGCGACGCGCGGTCGACGATGAGCTCCGAGCGGGCCGACGCCCCCGGGCCCGACACCCTGCTCATCACCCGGATCAGCCAGACGTACCGCGGCAAGGACATCGAGGGGTACGCGCTGCGGGCCGAGGGCCCGCAGGCCCCGCTGCCGCCCGGCCTGAAGAAGATCCCCGGCGCGGGCGAGATGGCCGTCTCCCCCGCCCTGGAGGAGCTGCTGGAGTCCTCCGAAGGCTCCCTGCTGCGCGAGCGGCTGGACGGGCCGGTCAGCGAGACCATCGGCGACCCGGGGCTGGTCGGACCCGGCGAACTGTTCTTCTACCTCGGCAACGACAGCCTCGCCAAGAACGGCCCCGACGACTACCGCGTCGACCGCGTCACCACCTTCGGCTACGACGCGGAGCGCGACGGCCTCGACCCCGTCCTCATGCTGATGGTCGTCCTGACCTTCGTCGCCCTGCTGATGCCCGTCGCCGTGTTCATCGCCACCGCCGTCCGCTTCGGCGGGGAGCGGCGCGACCGCAGGCTCGCCGCACTGCGGCTGGTCGGCGCCGACAGCAGGATGGTGCGCCGGATCGCGGCCGGCGAGGCACTGGCCGGCTCCCTGGTCGGACTGGTGCTGGGCACCGGCTTCTTCGCCGTCGGCCGCTCCCTGGTCGGCAGCGTCAGCCTCCGGCAGCGCAGCGTCTTCCCCGCCGACCTCGACCCGGCGCCCTGGCTGGCCGCCCTGGTCGCCGTCGCGGTGCCCGCGGCGGCGGTGGCCGTGACCCTGTTCGCGCTGCGCGGTGTGGTCATCGAGCCGCTCGGCGTCGTCCGTACGGCCAAGCCCTCCCGGCGCCGCATCTGGTGGCGGCTGCTCCTCCCGCTCGTCGGCATCGGCCTGCTCCTGCCCATGGGCGGCCGCGGCAACGACCACGGCAGGTTCAACCAGTGGCAGGTCAGCGGTGGCGTGGTGCTGCTGCTGGTCGGAATCACCGTCCTGCTTCCCTGGCTGCTGGAGCGTTTCGTCGGGAAGGTCTCCGGCGGCCCGGTCTCCTGGCAGCTGGCCGTACGCCGGCTCCAGGTCGACACCGGCGGCGCCGCCCGCCTCGTCAACGGCATCGCCGTGGCCGTCGCGGGCGCCATCGCCCTCCAGATGCTCTTCGCGGGCGTCGAGGGCGACTACACGAAGTCGACCGGCCAGGATCCCAGCAGGGCCGCCGTCGCGGTCATGGTGCACAGCGACGCGCGGAGCAGCATGGACGGCCTCGCACAGCGGATCTCCGCCGTGCCGGGCGTCACCCGCGCGGTCCCGCTGACCTCCACGCAGGCGGCCCACCAGGTGCCCGCGGAGGCGGAGACGGTCCACGTCACCATCGGCACCTGCGAGGCGCTCGGCGAGGTCGCGGTGCTCGAATCGTGCAAGGAGGGCGACGCCTTCGTCCTGACCGGTTCCACCTCGACCGACGACTTCTACGGGGGCAGGGCCGAGCCCGGCGACGAGCTGTTCGTCGGCAACGTGAGGCGGTACGAGTCCGAGACGGCCGAGAGCCCCGCCCCGGTGAAGTGGAAGGTCCCGGCGGGCGCCCGCACGGTCCCCAGCCGGGAGGACCCCACCGGGCAGCTGCGCAGCGGCCTGCTGGTGACCCCGTCGGCCGCGCCGAAGGAGCTCGGCGACTTCCCGGACATGCGGATCTTCGTCCAGGTCGACGAGTCCGGTCCGGACGCCCTGGACCGGGCGCGCAACGCCGTCTTCAAGACGGACCCGTTCGTCACGGCGATGACGCTGCGGGACAGCACGCAGGCCGCCGGCTTCTCCTCGATCCGCACCGGACTGTTCTTCGGGGCGGCTGCCGTGCTGGTCCTGATCGGCGGGAGCCTGTTCGTCTCCCAGCTGGAGCAGCTGCGCGAGCGGCGGAAACTGTTGTCCTCGCTGGTCGCCTTCGGCACCAAGCGCTCCACGCTGAGCCTGTCGGTGCTGTGGCAGACGGCCGTGCCGATCACGGTGGGCCTGGTGCTTGCGGCCGGTGCGGGCGTGGGGCTGGGAGCCGTCCTGATGTCGATGGCCGCCCAGCCGGTCCGGATCGACTGGCCGTCGGTCCTCGCGATGACCGGCGTCGGCGCGGGCGTCGTCGCCGCGGTGACCCTGCTCAGCCTGCCGCCGCTGCTGCGCCTGATGCGCCCGGACGGCCTGCGTACGGAGTGATCCCCGTACGCCCCTGAACCCGTACGCCCGTTCCCGGAGGCCCGACGACTCCCCCTAGTCGGTGGGCCACACGGGGAGCGGGCGTACGGCTTCGCGGAGGGCGGCGGCGATCGCCTCGAACTCCTCCTGGCGGGCGGTCCCCGTGCGCATGGCCAGGGCGATCCGCCGCGAGGGCGCGGGTTCGGCGAAGCAGCCGGTGGAGAGGTACTCGTTGCGGGCGGTCTCCAGCCGCAGCGCGGTACGCGGCAACAGCGTCACCCCCAGTCCCCCGGCGACCAGTTGTACGAGCGTGGACAGCCCGGCGGCGGTCGTGGTGACGTCCGCCCCGGTGGTCCGTCCGGCCTCCCGGCAGATGTCGAGGGCCTGGTCCCGCAGGCAGTGGCCCTCGTCGAGCAACAGCAGCTGGAGGTCGCGCAGCTCGTCGAGCGGGATGTCCCGGCGGCCGGCCAGCGCGTGCTCCCGGGGGGCGAGCAGGACGAAGTCCTCGTCGAAGAGGGGAAGTTCGGTCACGCCGGGCACGCCGAGCGGCACCGCCAGCAGGAGCAGGTCCAGGCGCCCGCCGGCCAGCCCCTCCAGCAGCGAGCCGGTCTGCTCCTCGTGCACCTGGAGGTCCATCCGCGGATAGCGCCGGTGGAACAGCCCGAGCACGGTCGGCAGCAGGTAGGGCGCCACGGTGGGGATCACCCCGAGCCGCAGCATCCCGGTGAAGGGGGCCCGTACCGCCTCGGCCTCCTCCAGCAGCCCGCCGACGGCGTCGAGCACCACCTGCGCCCGGGCGGCGATCCGCTCGCCCGCCGGGGACAGCAGCACCTTGCGGGTGGTGCGCTCCAGCAGCTGCACGCCGAGGGCCTCCTCCAGCGCGGAGACGGCGCCGGAGAGCGCCGGCTGGCTCATCCCGATGGCCGCGGCGGCGTCACGGAAGTGCAGATGCTCGGCGACGGCCGCGAAGGCGCGCAACTGAGCGAGAGTCGGTTGCTTCGCTCCCCTATTACCCACAGCCACTGATAGGTACCTCCGATCACCCGCAGCAAGACTAGCTATTTCCATAATCAATGCAGGTTGTGCCAGCATGTGAGACACGTCCAACCCCATCGGAAAACCCCCAAAAGGGGTCTTTTCCCATTGAACAAGGAGAGCGCGTGCTCACTGTTGGTGACAAGTTCCCCGCCTTCGACCTGACCGCCTGCGTCTCGCTCGAGGCCGGTGCCGAGTTCGCGCAGATCGACCACAAGACCTACGAGGGCAAGTGGAAGGTCATCTTCGCGTGGCCGCTCGACTTCACCTTCGTGTGCCCGACGGAGATCGCCGCCTTCGGCAAGCTGAACGACGAGTTCGCCGACCGCGACGCGCAGATCCTCGGTTTCTCGCTCGACTCCGAGTACGTGCACCACGCCTGGCGCAAGGACCACGCCGACCTGCGTGACCTGCCCTTCCCGATGATGTCGGACATCAAGCGCGAGCTCTCCGCCGAGCTGGGCATCCTGGGCGAGGACGGCCTGCCGATGCGCGCCGTCTTCGTCGTGGACCCGAACAACGAGATCCAGTTCTCGATGGTGACCGCCGGCTCCGTGGGCCGTAACCCCAAGGAGGTCCTGCGGGTCCTCGACGCCCTGCAGACCGACGAGCTGTGCCCCTGCAACTGGAACAAGGGCGACGCCACGATCGACGCCGGCGCGCTGCTGGCCGGTGAGTGACGGATGTCCCTCGACTCCCTGAAGGCGTCCGTCCCGGACTTCGCCAAGGACCTGAAGCTGAACCTCGGCTCGGTCATAGGCAACAGCGACCTCCCGCAGCAGCAGCTGTGGGGCACGGTCCTGTCCTGCGCGATCGCCGCCCGCTCCCCGCGCGTCCTGCGTGAGCTGGAGCCCGAGGCGAAGGCGAACCTCTCGCCGGAGGCGTACACCGCCGCCAAGTCCGCCGCCGCGGTCATGGCGATGAACAACGTCTTCTACCGCACGCGGCACCTGCTCTCCGACCCGGAGTACGGCACCCTGCGCGCGGGCCTGCGGATGAACGTCATCGGCAACCCGGGCGTGGAGAAGGTCGACTTCGAGCTGTGGTCGCTCGCGGTCTCCGCGATCAACGGCTGCGGCCAGTGCCTGGACTCGCACGAGCAGGTCCTGCGCAAGGCGGGCGTCGACCGCGAGACGATCCAGGAGGCCTTCAAGATCGCCTCGGTGATCCAGGCCGTCGCGGTCACCCTCGACGCCGAGGCCGCCATCGCCGGCGAGTAGCAGCACCCCGTACGGCGACGAGGGCCCCGCGACCGATTCCGGTCGCGGGGCCCTCGTCGTCGTCAGCCCTTCCGCAGCGCGGCCATCAGCGCCCGCGCGTCCTCGACCGCCGCCGCCGTCAGGGCGTCCTGGTCGGGCGGCGGCGCCTCCTTCCCCCGGAGGCCGGGTTCCCCCTCGCTCAAGCCGAAGAACATCACCTCGAAGCTGAACACCGCGCCTCCGTCACGGACGCGCAACTGGAGCCCTTCACCGGCCTCGGAGGAGCGCACCAGGGCCTGCTCCCCCAGGCCGGGCATCTCCTCCCAGGGAACGTCGGCACCGAGGATCCGTTCGTAGTACGAACCCAGCGCGAACTCGGGGCCCGGATCGGTCTTCTTGTGGAGCTCGACCAGGACCATCAAGGAGAACCCGCCCGAGCCGTCCGGGCTGTCACCGTCGTAGCTGCACGACGCCCAGTCCATGGCCGGATGTCGGCCGGCCTTGTTCGAGGTGGAGTCCGTGAAGCCGCCCACCGCGCGGCCGAGGGCCGGCGCCTTGAACTGCCCGCACAGGTCGTCCGTGACCGCGTACCGGACCTCCGGCTCCGCCACCGGCAGCCCCCCGAAGGCGTACAGTCCGCCCGCCCACAGCGCGGAGGTGGCCACGACCGTCGCCGCCACCCACTGCCACGGCCGTAACGGCCCCCGCGCGGGCACGGCGTCGTCCTGCGCGACCTCGGCCGGGCGCGCCGACTCCCACGCCCCGTCGAGCTCGGGCTCGCCGATCACCCCACACCCCCTACTTCTTCAGCGCGGCCAACAGCGCGCGGGCGTCCTCGACCATCGCCGCCTGGAGCGCGGCGGTGTCGGCCGGGGTGTTGCCCGTACTGCCGGTGCCGAAGGCCTCGATGGTGAACACCGCGCCGCCGTCCAGCACCTTGAGCTGGACCACCGCGTCCCCGGGGGCCACGAGGAGCACCGCGCGCTCACCCAGCCCTTGCACCGCCTCCGTGCGCCCAGCGCCGATCTCGGCGGCGAGCCAGAGCGACGGCACGTCGAACTCGGCCGCCGGGTCGGTCTTCTTGTGCAGGTCGACCTGCGCCCGCACTCTGAGGGTCGACGTGGTCTCACCGTCCTGCAGCACGCAGATCGCCCCGCGCACGGCAGGGTGGTCGTTCTGCTGGTTCATCGGCCGGTAGCGGTGCAGGTTCCCCCCGATCTTGCTCAGTGCCCGCGCCTCGAAGTCCTGGCACAGGTTCTCCGTGGCCCGGTACGAGAGCTCCGGCGCAGCCAGCCGGTCCCCTAAGGCGTACAGCCCGCCCGCCCACACCGCGGAGGCGATCGCGGCCCCGCCCAGCGCCCACAGCCACGGCCGCCGCGCCCCCGGACCCCCCGCCTCCCGTTCGCGTGGTGCGAGTTCCTCCGCCGGCCGCGCGGCGTGGTCGGTCTCCCACGCCGCGTCGAGCTCCGGTTCGCCTATCATCTCTGTCCCCCTGTCCGGCCCGGCCCCCCGGGCCTAGGGCCTGCTGTGGCCCTCGTCGTCGTCGGGCATGACGCCCAGCGCCGTCGAGCCGTGCGGGGCCGGGCCGATCATCCCGGTCCCGAGGTGGTGCTGTTCCCGCGAGTACGCCCTCAGGTATCCCACCACCGTGTTCGTGACGGCCACCAGCGGAACGGCCACCACCGCTCCGCCGATGCCCGCGATCATCCCGCCGGCGGCCACCGCGAGCACCACCGCGAGCGGGTGGACCCGTACTGCCCGGCCGAGGATGAAGGGCTGGAGCACGTGCCCCTCGATCTGCTGCACCGCCAGGACCACCAGCAGCGCCATCAGGGCGGTGAACACCCCCTGCGTCACGAGGGCCACGACCACCGCGAGGGCGCCCGAGATCACCGCGCCGACCAGCGGGATGAAGGCGAACAGGAAGATGAAGACGGCCAGCGGCACCGCCATCGGCACGTCCAGGAAGTAGAGCCCGAGGCCGATGAAGATGGCGTCGATGAGCGCGACGATGACCGTGCCGCGCACGTACGCGGTCAGCGTGCGCCAGGCGCGCGGACCGGCGCCGGCGACACCGGTGCGGGCCGCCGCCGGGACCAGGCCGAGCGCCCAGTTCCAGATGCGCTTGCCGTCGTAGAGCAGGAAGAGCGTCGAGAACATCGCGAGCAGCATGCCCGTGAGGATCTCGACGAGGACCGTCACACCCTGGAGTCCGGCGGTGGTGATCTGCTCGGTGTTGGTGCCGATGGTCTCGCTGAGGTTCTTCGCGATGTCGTTGATCTGCTTCTCGGTCACGTGGAACGGACTGTCCAGTGCCCAGAGTTTGAGCTCGTTGATGCCGTCGCGGACCCGGTCGGAGAGGTCGTCGAGGTTCTCCATGACCTGCCAGACCACGAACCAGCCGACGAGCCCGATGACGACGAAGCCGAGGACCGCCGTGACGGCCGTGGCCAGGCCGCGCGGCAGACCGAGTCTGCGCAGCCGGACGACGAAGGGCTGGAGCATCGCGGTGACGAGCATGGCGGCCGCGAAGGCGAGGACGACCAGGCGGACTTCGCTGATCACCTTCATCAGCACCCAGAGCATCCCGGCGAGCAGCAGCAGCCGCCAGCTGGCCTCGGCGGCGACGCGCATGCCCCACGGGACCACGCTCGCCGGATCGGGCCGCTCGGGCCGCTGGTAGCGCTCGGGGGCGGCCGTCCGGACCGCGGACGCCTCCGCCGGGGCGTCCGGCCGCGCGGGAGCCGCCGGGTCCGCCGCGGCCTGCCGTGCCGGCTCCGGCAGTTCGCCTCCGGTCTCGGCCTCGACCTCGGCGCGCCGCGCGTTGAGCCGCGCCTCCATCTCGGTCAGCCTGTTGCCCAGCCGGCCGAGCCAGCCTTCCCTCTTCGCCATGTCGCTTCCTTCCCCCGCCCCCCGTCTACGGGCACACCCCGACGACCGTACACGCGAGGAGCCCCGCACCGTACGACGGTGCGGGGCTCCTCGGGGTCGAGCGGTGGCGCCGCGGTGCGGCGGCGGCCGTCAGTACCAGCCGTTGGCCTGGTGGAAGGTCCACGCGGCGCAGGGGCTGCCGTAGCGGTCTTCCATGTAGTTCAGGCCCCACTTGATCTGCGTGGCGGGGTTGGTGCGCCAGTCCGCGCCGGCCGAGGCCATCTTCGAACCGGGCAGCGCCTGGACCAGGCCGTAGGCCCCGGAGGACTTGTTCACGGCCAGGTAGTTCCAGGTGGATTCCTGGTTGATGATCTTCGAGAAGCACTGGAACTGCCCGGCCGGGACCATCTGCTGGGCGATGGCCTTGACCTGAGCGACCGTGTAGGAGCTCTGGACTGCGAAGTCACCGGCGTCGCGGGCGGCGGACCGGCTGGCGACCTCCTTCTCCTCGCGTTCCTTCTTCGCCTTCTCGTCAGCGGCCTTCTGCGCCTCGGCCTTCTTGCTCTTGGCGTCCTCGGCGGCCTGCAGGCGGGCGGCCTCCTCGGCCGAGCGCTTGGCGTCGGCGTCGGCGGCGTGCGCGATGGTGTCGGCCTGCTGCGTCAGGGACGCGCTCTGGACCTGCGCCTGGTCGCCGACCGGGATGTCTGCGAGGAGGGTCGCCCCGGACGCGGTCGTCTCGAGATCGTTCGTGGGGTCGCCGGTGGCAACGCCCACGACTGCGCCGACGGTGGTGACCGCGGTGGCCGAAGCCACTGCGAACCCCCGGACCGAGATCCGGCTCACACGGTGTCCTTCCAGCAGCGTCCGCAGTGACCGCGCGGGCGCAAAAGTGCCCTCGACTCTGGCCTCCGTGGTTCGACGGTCACTGGAGGCGCGGGCCCGTGGGCAACTCCCCTGCGGGGGCTGCCGCGTGAAACTCGGGCGGCATACGGCCATCGGCTGTGGAGTTGTGGTGCTGCGCGTACCTCACGGGAGATACAGGTGTGCCGTATGCGGGGCCTGACGGAAACCAGACTCTGCCGGACCTCGACACCGCAAGGCAATTCCCCCCTGCGTGTGAAAGGTCACACCTGGCATGTCGTCGTCGATTTCATCAAAGGACTGTGCAGCACGGCGCCGCCCGGCTAGGCTCTCGGGCCTTTGCCGGGCGGCGCCAACTCACCTTCCCACTATGAGGTTTTTGACCGTTTCGGCCTCCGGGTGCGCGGCCTCGCCGGGCTCACCCGTGTCAGAGGGTCTCCAGCATCTCGGTGACCAGAGCGGCGATCGGGGAGCGCTCGGATCGCGTCAACGTGATGTGCGCGAAGAGCGGATGCCCCTTCAGCTTCTCGACCACGGCGACCACTCCGTCGTACCGGCCGACCCGCAGGTTGTCCCGCTGGGCGACGTCGTGGGTCAGAACGACCCGCGAATTGGCCCCGATCCGGGACAGAACGGTCAACAGGACGTTCCGCTCCAGCGACTGCGCCTCGTCCACGATCACGAAGGCGTCGTGGAGGGAGCGGCCGCGGATGTGCGTGAGCGGCAGGACCTCCAGCATCCCGCGGTTCAGCACCTCCTCGATGACCTCGCGGCCGGCGACCGACGAGAGCGTGTCGAAGACCGCCTGCGCCCAGGGGCTCATCTTCTCGGAGGCGTCACCGGGCAGGTAGCCGAGGTCCTGGCCGCCCACCGCGTACAGCGGCCGGAAGACCATCACCTTCTGGTGCTGCCTGCGCTCCAGCACGGCCTCCAGGCCGGCACAGAGCGCCAGCGCCGACTTGCCGGTGCCGGCCCGGCCTCCCATCGAGATGATCCCGATCTCGGGGTCGAGGAGGAGGTCCAGCGCGATGCGCTGCTCGGCGCTGCGCCCGTGCAGCCCGAAGGCGTCGCGGTCGCCCCGTACGAGCTTGACGTTGCCGTCCGCCGTGACCCGGCCCAGGGCCTTGCCGCGCTCGGACTGCAGGACCAGCCCGGTGTGCACGGGCATTTCCGCGGCCTCCGGTACGTAGAGCCGCTCCTCCGAGTAGAGGAGGTCGACCTGCTCCCCGGAGAGGCCGATCTCGCTCATGCCGGTCCAGCCGCCGTCGGTGATGGCGAGTTCGGCGCGGTACTCCTCCGCGATCAGGCCCACGGAGGAGGCCTTGATGCGCAGGGGGAGGTCCTTCGAGACGACCGTGACGTCGTAGCCCTCGGCCTGGAGGTTGCGGGCGACGGCGAGGATCCGCGAGTCGTTGTCCCCCAGTCGGAAGCCGGCGGGCAGGACGCCCGGGTCGGAGTGGTTGAGCTCGACGCGCAGGGTGCCGCCCAGATCGCCCAATGGGATGGGTGCGTCCAGGCGACCGTTGCGAACCCGGAAGTCGTCGAGCAGGCGCAGGGCCTGGCGCGCGAAGTAGCCGAGTTCGGGATGGTGCCTCTTTGCCTCCAGCTCGGTGATCACCACGATCGGGAGCACGACCTCGTGCTCGTCGAAGCGGGAGATCGCGTTGGGGTCTGCCAGCAGGACGCTGGTGTCGAGGACGTAGGTCCGCCTGTCGGGCAGGCGGCGCTTTGTGCTGGTCACCACGGAAGGACGTACCCCCTCGGAAGAGGTCGGGCCATGAAGACCGGACCGGTCATCGGCACCCATGCCAGGGCCGATTTCCGGCCCTCCACTGCGTCCGTGCGAACCGCACGTGCGTCCTGGTGCAAAGGGCCTCCCGGGCGGACGACCCCATGCCGTCCGCTGAGACTCGACACCCGTGGATCGGGCATCGACCTGAAAGGGATATTCCCCGATCAGGCCAGGCCATGCCATGGCATATGACGGACGCTCGGTGAATCCCTGGTGAAGGCTTCGAGGGGAGGGGAGGACGGGGCTGAGGGGGCACCAGGACGGCCGGAACCCCCTACCCGGCGTCAGGTGCCGTAGCGCCGGTGGCGGGCCGCGTAGTCGCGCAGGGCGCGGAGGAAGTCGACCTTGCGGAAGGCCGGCCAGAAGACCTCGCAGAAGTAGTACTCGGAGTGCGCGCTCTGCCACAGCATGAATCCGGACAGCCGCTGCTCGCCGCTGGTGCGGATCACGAGGTCCGGGTCGGGCTGGCCGCGCGTGTAGAGGTGCTCGGCGATGTGGTCGATGTCGAGGATCTCGGCGAGCTCCTCGAAGGAGGTGCCCTTCCGCGCGTGCTCCAGCAGCAGCGAGCGCACGGCGTCGGCGATCTCCTGGCGGCCGCCGTAGCCGACGGCGACGTTGACGAGTATCCCGTCGACGTCGTGGGTGGCCTGCTCGGCCTCCTTGAGGACCGTCTGCGTCCCCGCGGGCAGGATGTCCAGGTTGCCGACGTGGTGGACGCGCCAGCGGCCGTCCGCGGCGAGGCCCCGCACGGTGTTCTCGATGATGTTGAGCAGCGGGCGGAGCTCGACCTCGGGCCGGTCCAGGTTGTCCGTGGAGAGCATCCACAGGGTGACGACCTCGACGTCCGTCTCCGTGCACCAGCCGAGCATCTCGGAGATCTTGTCGGCTCCGGCCTGGTGGCCCTGCTCCGTCGTACCTCCGGACGCCTTAGCCCAGCGGCGGTTCCCGTCCAGGATGACGCCGATGTGCTTGGGCGCCGCATCATGGTCGAGGCGGCCTTCCACCCGGCGTGCGTAAAGCCTGTACACCAGGTCGCGCAGCTTCACGATCTTCCAGCCCCTCCGTGCCTTGCCCCCGTGCGAAATGCGGTCCCTCCCCCGAGTCCGCCACATTACTGCGCGGTGGGATCGGGTACCCAACTCGGTCTGTCACAACTCCGTGATAGGGAGGACAACGTGACTGATACCAATCCCTATCGGGCAGAGCCCTCGCGCTACGACTCCATGGAGTACCGGCGCACCGGCCACAGCGGCCTCAAGCTCCCCGCCATCTCCCTCGGCCTCTGGCACAACTTCGGTGACGACAGGTCTCTGGAGTCCCAGCGGGCGATCCTGCGCCGCGCCTTCGACCTCGGCGTCACCCACTTCGACCTCGCGAACAACTACGGACCGCCGCCCGGCTCGGCCGAGCTGAATTTCGGCAAGATCTTTGCGCAGGACTTCGCGTCCTACCGCGACGAGCTGATCCTCTCGACCAAGGCCGGCTACCTGATGCACCCCGGGCCGTACGGCGAGTGGGGCAGCCGCAAGTACCTGCTCAGCTCGCTCGACGCCTCGCTGAAGCGGATGGGCGTGGACTACGTCGACATCTTCTACTCGCACCGCTTCGACCCGCAGACCCCGCTGGAGGAGACCATGGGCGCCCTCGCGTCCGCGGTCCAGCAGGGCAAGGCGCTCTACGTCGGCGTCTCCTCCTACACGGCCGAGCAGACGGCCGAGGCCGTGCGGATCCTGCGCGGGATGGGCGTGCGCCCGCTCATCCACCAGCCCTCCTACTCCATGATCAACCGCTGGACGGAGGAGGACGGCCTGCTGGACGCCCTGGAGGACGCCGGCATGGGGTGCATCTCCTTCGCGCCGCTCGCGCAGGGCCTGCTGACCGACAAGTACCTCAAGGGGATCCCGGCCGACTCCCGCGCCGCCCAGGGCAAGTCGCTCAACCCCGACCTGCTCTCGGACGACGTGCTGCGCCGACTGGCCGGGCTGAACGAGATCGCCTCCCACCGCGGCCAGTCCCTGGCCCAGCTCGCGCTCACGTGGGTGCTGCGCGACGAGCGGATGACCTCGGCCCTGATCGGCGCGTCGAGCGTCCGGCAGCTGGAGCAGAACGTGGCCGCCCTGGCCGGCGCGCCGCTCTCCGAGGAGGAGCTGAAGGAGATCGACTCCTTCGCGGTGTCCACTCCCGGCACGAACATCTGGGCCCAGCGCGGCTGACCTGCATTTTCGCCCCAACACCCGCGCCGGGAACGGGTGAACAAAAAACGGGCCGGTCCGTGGGGGGGATACGGACCGGCCCGAGGGGGGGTTCCACCATAACCCTTCGTAAAGCATGCTGCGTGCATCGGCGCGCCACGATTACGCTCCGAAACCACCCAGCAGCACTCCGGTGAGTGCGCCGGCCGCCATGAAGGGGCCGAAGGCGAAGCCCTGGTCACGGGTCGCGGAGCCGCGCAGGAGCAGCGTCAGGCCGTACAGCGCACCGTAGAGGAGGCCCAGGAAGGCCCCCCACGCCCATACCCCCCACCCGTACCACCCAAGAGCGACCCCCAGCGAGAGCGCCAGCTTGACGTCGCCGAAGCCCATGCCGGCGGGGTTGATCAGATGGAGCACCAGGTACGCCGCCCCGAGCGCGCCCCCGCCGAGCAGGGCGAGCCGCCAGGACCCGGCCGAGCCGGGCAGCAGGGCGGCGATCCCGAGCAGCGCGGCCGCCCCCGCCGCGAGCGGCAGGGTCAGTACGTCGGGCAGCCGGTGCACGGCCCGGTCGACGAGGGCGAGCAGGACGAGGAGCGGGGCCAGCCCCGCGTACGCCGCCGCCTCGGGCCGTACCCCGACGGCCGCCGCGATCAGGGCGCAGACCGCTCCGGTGAGGACGGCCGGGAGCGGGGTCCGCGGCCCGTACGCGTGCGCCGGCCCCGGCCCGGCGGGTTCCGTCCGGGGCGGGCGGCAGCGGGCCGGGCCGAGCCAGCCGCGCAGCCGGTGCCCCTGCGGGCAGCTCTCCCGCCAGGGGTCCCCGGGGTCCACGGACAGCCGGTAGGCGGCGCGCGGCAGCAGCAGCCCGGCGGCCACGCCGTACCCGGCGGCGAGAACGATCACGACCACACCCATCCGGTGAAGGTAGGCGGTCCCCTAGGGTGGCCGCCATGGCGCACTGGCATGACGGTCCCGCCGCGTTGCGGGTCGGCTCCGACCCCGCACCGATCCCGCTGGAGGTCGCCGCCTCCTACCGGGCGAGGACGCGCGGGCTGCTCGGCCGGGACGGGATCGACGGGGCGATGCTGCTGACCCCCGCGGCGAGCGTGCACACCTTCCGGATGCGGTTCGCGATCGACGTGGCGTACCTGGACCGGAACCTGCGCGTGCTCGACGTGGTCACCATGGCTCCCGGGCGGCTCGGACTGCCCCGGCTGCGCGCCCGGCACGTCCTGGAGGCGTCGGCGGGCGCCATGGCCGGCTGGGGTCTGGCGGCCGGGACCACGCTGGAAGTGGACACCGCCTAGGAGGAGCTCGCCGCCGGCAGTAGGTTGGGGCGGTTGAGCTGGGGCAACAGGGGAGCGGCATGACGGAGAACGCGCGGATCAAGGCGCTGGAGCAGATCATGCCGGCGACGCACGGCGCCGACGAGGACGTCGACTGGCCCGCGGCCGAGACGGCGTGGGGAACCCGTTTCCCGGCGGACTTCATCGCGTTCATGGGCCGGTTCGGCGCCGGCTCCATCAACGGCGAGGCGAGCATCCTGCTGCCGATGCCCAAGCCCGGGCTGCAGTGGGATCCGGCCGAGATGGCCGAGGAGACGGAGAACGCCCGGCAGATGTGGGTGGCGGAGGGCGGTCGTTCGGCCTTCGACGTGGACCCGGAGGCGATCATCGCCTGGGGCGTCACGGGCGGCTCGGACATCCTGTGCTGGCTGACCTCCGACCCCGATCCGGACCGCTGGCCGGTGCTGGTGTGCGGCCGGCACACCGCCGACTCCTTCGCCGTGTACCCGTACGGCATGGCCGAGTTCCTCTACCTGCTCTGCTCCGACGAGTTCGACGTGAGCCCGGTCAGCATCACCTTCTGGGACGGCGGGCACCTGAGCTTCGTGCACTGGCGCAAGGCGCAGCGCCGTTGGCAGGAGGGCCGCAACCCGGAGACGGGCGAGCCCGACCCGTACGCGGGCGAATTCACCGACTGACCGACCGGTCCCGCCACCACCCGCCTGCCGGCCCGTTTCCCGAGGGGAAACGGGCTTTTCGGCATGTCTACGCGCGTCTACTTTCCCGATCGCATATCGGAAAACACCAGCCGGAAAAGCGCCGGTTGGAGCATTCACCACAAGTGCGACCCCAATGGAAAAACCACCCCTCACACAGGAGAGAATTCCGGCCAACGGGCCATCGAGGGATCACCCGGCTCGGAGCAACCCATAAGTAATAACGAGACGCAAAAGAAATTCAGGGGAATACACCCGTGCGACGGAGAATTTTCGGCACGACCACCACCGCGACCGTACTCGGCCTGCTGATACCGCTGGCCGGATGTGGCGGTTCCGGAGACGACGCAGGTGACGGAGGCACGCTGCAACTGGTCGTCGCCGAATACGGCGACAGTCCGGCCACCAGTTCCAAGCCCTTCTGGGACAAGGTGACGGCTGATTTCACCGAGGAGAATCCGGGAATCAAGGTCGAGGTCCAGCTCCTGCCGTGGGCCGACATCGACCGCGAGGTCTCCCGCATGGTCAAGGCCGGCAAGGCGCCGGACATGGCGCTCATGGGCTCGTACTCGGACTTCGCCGCCCAGGGGCAGCTCTATCCCGCGGACGAACTCCTCTCGGTCACCGCCGAGGCGAATTTCCTCCAGCCGCTGGCCGACGCCGGCTCGGTGGGCAACACCCTCTACGGCCTGCCCTTCGTCGCGAGCAGCCGCCTGCTCTTCTACAACGAGGCCCTGTTCACCAAGGCCGGCGTCAAGGAGGCCCCCAAGACCTGGTCCGACCTCAAGGCCGCCGCCAAGGCGCTCAAGGACAAGGGCGTGAAGTACCCGTACGCCCTGCCGCTGGGGCCCGAGGAGGCGCACGCCGAGGCGCTGATCTGGGAACTCAGCAACGGCGGCGGCTACGCCGACAGCAGCGGCAACTACAGCCTGGCCTCCGACCAGAACATCAAGACCTGGGAATGGGTCAAGGAGAACATGGTCGCGACCGGCTACACGGGCGCCACGGCACCGTCCCGGCTGAACCGCGCCGATGCCTTCTCCGCCTTCACGCGCGGCGAGGTCGGCATGCTCAACGGCTATCCCTCGCTCGCCCACGAGGCGCGCGCCAAGGGCATCAACGTCGTCACCACCACCATGCCCGTCTCGGACGACCTCGGCACCGGCGAGACCCCGCCGACCGTCGGCGTGGCCGACTGGATGATGGCCTTCAAGCAGAACGGGAAGCGCGCGGAGATCGGCAAGTTCCTGGACTTCGTCTACCAGGACAAGAACCTGTCGGACTTCGCCAGCCGCTACCACCTGCTGCCTTCCACCGTGACCGCCTCGCGCACCCCGGCGGGCGGCGGACTCGACAAGAACGACCAGCAGTTCCTCAACGCGCTGCGCGGCGCCCAGCTCTACCCGGTCAACGACCCGTCCTGGGTGACGGTCAGCGACACCATCAAGCGCAACATCGGACGCGCCGTGGAACCGACCGGCAGCCCCAAGGGCGTCCTGGAGGACATCGCCGCACAGGCCTCCCAGGCCTCCAAGAAGCACTGAAGTTCGCACTGAAGTCCCCCACGACACGGGACCTTCGACCCGGGCCGCAGACCACCCCGTGCGGCACCATGGCCACTACGGCCCTCGATCCGGGGCCGCGGCCCAGTCGCCCGCCGAGCACTCACGAGGTGCGCGGGGCGGCCGGCCCCGGCGGAAGCCTCAGCGCTGCTTCCCGTGGTCCTGGGAGAACGCCGTCCGGTACTGCTCGCAGCTGGAGTTCCAGCGCAGGGAGCCGTGGAGCGTCCCGTAGCCCGAGCGCGTGACCGACCATTCCACCGTGTACTCGCCGGTGTCGCAGGCGATCCGCTTGCCGCCCGCGACCTTCTCGCGCCCCGTCGCCGGCTTCCCGGTCAGCTCCTTGCGCACTTCCGCCACCGCGGACCGGTCCGCGCGGCGCAGGACGGCGTGCACGGCGATCGGGTGCTCGCCCTCCTTGACCGTCACCGCCTTCTTCACCACGGTCGAGTCCGACACCGACCAGGCGAACTCGTACGAGGGTTCCCACGCCAGCGTCCTGGGGTCGCCGACCTTGCGCTCGTGGTCCGGCGCGGCCGCGTGGCCGGGGCGGGTGACCGTCTTGTACCGGACGCCGGGGTGGAAGCGGAACTGCCCCTCCAACTTGTGCATTTCGTCCTCGGTCCACATCGACTTCATCGTCTTCTCTCCGCCCGCCGGGTCCTGGAGGTACATCGCCGCCTCGGCGGCGGTGGCCTGCTGGACGAGGACGGGGGCGAGGGCCGCGGCGGCCGTGGCGAGGGCGAGAGCGGCGGTGCGGGTGCGCTTCATGCCCGGACCAACGGGCCCCGCCGCGGGCCGGAACCGACGCCGCGCGGCCTTTCACCCGTACGGGAGCCCCCCTGCCACCGGAATATCCGATGATCGACTTCGGTTCGGGAGCAGCGGAACGACGATCCGATCCGAGGGGGATGCGATGGGCGGGAACCAGAACGCGGGCACGGGCGCGGGAGCGGGAGCGCGTGCGGGCGTCGGCGTGAACGGCACGGTGGCGGCCGGGTGGGAGCGGGTGAGGGAGGAGTTCGAGGCGTTCGCGGCGGCCGAGCCGCACTCGCCCGAGGCCCAGCTCGCCGTCCACCACCAGGGCCGGCGCGTCGTCGACCTGTGGGCCGGCGAGGACACCGACGGGGACACGCTGAGCGGGGTCTTCTCGATCACCAAGGGTGCCGCGCACCTGGTGGTGGCGCTGCTCGTGCAGGACGGCACGCTGGAGCTGGACCGGGCGGTGTCGGCGTACTGGCCGGAGTTCACCGGGGACGGCAAGGAGCGGCTGACGCTGCGCCAGCTGATCAGCCACCAGTCGGGGCTGATCAACGTGGACGGGGGCTTCGACTACGAGGAGATCGCGGACGACGCGCTGATCGCCGCGCGGCTGGCCGGCCAGAAGCCGTACTGGGAGCCGGGGACGGCGTACGGCTACCACGCCTTCGTGATCGGCGCGCTGACCGGCGAAGTCGTGCGGCGCGCGACGGGCAGGTCGATACAGGAGCTGTACGAGGAGCGCGTGCGCGCCCCGTACGGGCTGGACCTCTACATGGGGCTCCCGGCCTCGGAGGAGGGCCGCTGGAAGCCGGTCCTGGAGATGCTGCCGACGCCCGAGCAGGCCGCGGCGCAGGCGGCGGACGGACCGGTGCCCGAGCTGCTGGCGGTGGCCTTCAACTGGCACCGGGAGCCGCCGATGGACCTGGTCGCCCACGCCAACCACCCGCGGACGCGGGAGCTCGGTCCTGCCTCGGCGGGCGGCATCGGCTCGGCGCGCGGCGTCGCGGGCCTGTACGCGGCGGCGATCAGCCAGGTGGGTGCCCGGGCGGCGCTGCTGAAGCCGGAGACGGCGGCCGAGGTCGCGAGGCTGCACACGCCGGGCCAGGAGGTCCTGACCGGGGAGACGGACCACTTCGGGCTGGGCTTCGAGCGGCAGCCCGCGGTGGGGCCGCAGGCCTTCGGGCACTGCGGTGCGGCGGGCGCGCAGGGCTTCGCCGACCCGGTCACGGGGATCGCGTACGGGTACACGCGCCGCCGCTACGGCTTCCCGGGCGGGCTGGCCCCGGAGAACGGGCGCCTGACGGCGGCGGTGCTGGAAGTGGCGCGGGGCCTGTAGAGCGGGCGGGCGGACCCGGCCGCTGTGGGTCGGGCCCGTGGGCCCGACCCGTGCGGGTCAGGCCTGGCCGGTTTCGAAGCGGCTGATGCGGCCGCCGCCGGGGGCGATGGTGAAGCGCCAGGCGGTGCGCATCTCGCCCCAGGTGTCGTTGCGGTAGTCGATGACGAGAGCGCGGCCGCCGTCGGACTCGGACAGGACGTCCATGTGCCCCCTGGAGTCGAAGATCTCCCGGTCGACCCAGTCGTGGAGGTCGCGGTCCGACCCGTCGTCGGACATGGTGGCGTCGGCCGTCAGCAGCTTCAGGAAGGCGTCCTTGTCGTGCGCGTTGACGGCGGTGACGAGGGCGCCGACCACGGGGTCGGACAGTTTGCCGGGGGCGATGGCCACAGGAGCCTCCTGGTCGGGCGTACGTTCGTCCGTGCCCGACCAGGTAACAACGCGGGCGGGTCCGCGTCGTCGACCCTCACCCGTTCGCGCGGCGGACGGCGTGTCAGGGGCGGCCGGGCGGACGGCGGCTCACGGGGTGTCGGGGGCGGTGCGGACCGGGAAGCCGGTCGGCCGGCCCTGGTCCCTGAGCCAGGCCAGCACCCGGTCGAGGGCCTCGACGGTCTGGGCGCGGTTGCCGCCGCCGTCGTGGAAGAGGACGGTCGGGCCGTTGCCGATCTCGCGCTTGACGGCGTCGACGATGGCGGCCGTGCCGGGCTTCTGGAAGTCCTTGGTGTCGACGTTCCAGCCGAGCGGGCGCATCCCGTTCGCGGCGGCGATGCGCCGGCTGTCGGGGGTGAACGCGCCGCCGGGGGCCCGGTAGTACTCGACCTTCGCGCCGCCCCCCGCGGCCTCTTCTATGAGCTTCTTCGCGTCCAGGATCTGCCGCTCCTGGTAGTCGACGGGCTTCTTGTCCATGGCCGTGTCGTGGGCCATGGTGTGGTCGCAGAGCCGGTGGCCGGCCGCGACCACCTTCTTGACGAGGTCGGGGTGGGCCTTGGCGTGGGGTCCGACCATGCAGAAGGTCGCCTTGACGTCGTACTTGTGCAGTACGTCGAGCACTTGGGGGGTCCAGCGGGGGTCGGGGCCGTCGTCGATGGTGATGTTGACGGCGTTGCCGCCGCTCTCGGAGGAGTGGGCTATGCCCTCGGGTATCCCCTGCTGCGCCCCCGGCCGACCCGCCGGGCCGTGGCCGGACTTGTCGGTTCCGTTCGGCTGGGCCGCGTTCTGCCGGGAGGCCGCACCGGCGCTTCCCGGTTCCACGAGGGTCGCCACCCCCCAGACCGTCGCCGCCACGGCGACGGCCGACGCGACGACGGCCGCACCGGCCCGGACGCCCTTCTTGTTCGTGTACGCCGAGAAACCCATGAACCGTCCACTCCCCATCCGCTGTGCGAGCGTTCCGCTGTGCGAGCGTTCCGTGGATCAGGACGTCCGTCGCCGCAGTGGAGTTCCAGTCAAATCACCCATAAATTCCCCGTAATGGGACTGACAGGACCGATGGGGCTCATGGGACTTTGGTCCTTGATCGCCCACCTCTCCTTCCCGGACGGGCGTGGCTGAAAACGACCCCGGCCCCGGTGGACGCGTGCGTCCCCGGGGCCGGGATCGTGTGCGGTGGGGTCCGCGCGGGTCAGTGCGCGAGGGACTCCTGCGCCGCGGAGGCGGACTTGGCCTCGGCCGGGGCGGACTTGTCGTCGGCCGGGACGGACTTGCCGTCGGCCGGGACGGACTTGCCGCCGGCCGGGGCGGACTTGTCGTCGGCCGGGGCCGGACCCGCGCCCCGCAGCGGGACCTCCTTGACGAACCAGGCCGCCAGGAAGCCCAGTACGGCCACGGCCGCGCCGAGCAGGAACGCGGAGTGCGTGCCGGCGGCGACCGCGTGCTGGTAGGCCTCGCGCACGGCCTCCGGCAGCTTCGCCAGGCTCGCCGCGTCCAGCTGGGCGGAGCCTGCGGCTCCGGCGGCCTCCGGGCCCAGGCGCTCGGACATGGCGTCCGTGACCCGGGAGGTGAAGAGGGAGCCCATCAGGGCCACGCCGAAGGAGCCGCCGAGCGTACGGAAGAGGGTGGCCGAGGACGACGCGACGCCCATGTCCTTCATCTCGACGCTGTTCTGCGCGACCAGCATGGTGATCTGCATCAGGAAGCCGAGTCCGGCGCCGAGGACGGCCATGTAGAGGCCGGACACGAGGCGGGTGGTGCCGGTGTCCATGGTGGCGAGGAGGAACATGCCGACGACCATGAGCCCGCCGCCGACGATCGGGAAGATCTTGTACTTGCCGCTGTTGGTGGTGACGCGTCCCGCGATGAGCGAGACGAGCATCATCGAGAGCAGCATGGGCAGGAGCAGCAGGCCCGAGTTGGTGGCGGAGGCGCCCTGGACCGACTGCTGGAACAGCGGGAGGTAGAGCACGCCGCCGAACATGGCGAAACCGACCAGGAAGCCGATCACGGACATCAGGGTGAAGTTGCGGCTGCGGAAGATGTGCAGCGGCATGACCGGCTCGGCCGCCTTGGTCTCCGCGTAGAGGAACGCGGCGGTCGACACCACGCCGACGATGACGAGGGCGATGATCTCGGCGGAGGCCCAGTCGTATTCGGTGCCGCCCCAGGTGGTGACCAGGACGGTGGAGGTGATCGCGACGGTCAGCAGTGCGGCGCCGAGGTAGTCGATCTTCGGGCGCTGCCGTTCGGCCTGCTTGGGCAGGTGAAGTACGGCGGTCACCATGGCCAGGGCCACGGCGCCCAGGGGCAGGTTGATGTAGAAGGACCAGCGCCAGCCCATGTGGTCGGTGATGGTGCCGCCGACGAGCGGGCCGCCGATCATGGCGAGGGCCATCACGCCGGCCATCATGCCCTGGTACTTGCCGCGCTCGCGGGGCGGGATCAGGTCGCCGATGATCGCCATGACGCCGACCATCAGACCGCCGGCGCCGAGGCCCTGGATCGCGCGGAAGCCGATGAGCTGGCCCATGTCCTGGGCCATGCCGCTGAGCGCGGAGCCGATCAGGAAGATGACGATCGAGGTGAGGAAGGAGCCCTTCCGGCCGTACATGTCGCCGATCTTGCCCCAGATGGGGGTGGAGGCGGCCGTGGCCAGGGTGTACGCGGTCACCACCCAGGACAGGTGCGCCAGGCCGCCGAGCTCGCCGACGATGGTGGGCATCGCCGTTCCGATGATCATGTTGTCGAGCATCGCCAGCAACATTGCGATCATGAGGGCCATGAGGACGACCCGCACGCTGCGTGGCTTCACCTCCTGCGAGGTCTCCGCGGGCTTGCTTGTCTCCACCATTTCCTGTCCACTCCCCTGGGTACTACCTGCCGGAACGGCACTTACTTGCCGACCGGCTAGTTCACTACACTGGGGACCGTAGACCCGTAACTTGCCGGGCGTCAAGTAAGTAATCGAGGAGAGTCATGTCCAGCAGCAGTCCGCAGCGCCGTCGTGGCGACACGCGCCAGCGCATCCAGGACATCGCACTGGAGCTCTTCGTCGAGCAGGGGTACGAGAAGACGTCGCTGCGCGAGATCGCGGAGCGGCTGGAGGTCACGAAGGCGGCGCTGTACTACCACTTCAAGACCAAGGAAGACATCATCATCAGCCTCTTCGAGGACGTCACGCGTCCCATCGACGAGCTGATCAAGTGGGCGGAGCAGCAGCCGCGCACCCTGGAGACCAAGCGTGAGGTGCTGCGCCGCTACAGCGAGGCGATGGCGGCGGGCGCCGCCCTGTACCGCTTCATGCAGGAGAACCAGGCCACGACGCGCGAGCTGAGCATCGGCGAGACCGTGAAGAAGCGGCTGTACCGCCTGGTGGAGCTGCTGCGCACGGAGGACGGCCCGCTGACGGACCAGGTGCGCTGCGTCAGCGCCCTGTTCACGCTGCACGCCGGAATGATGTTCCTCCAGCACGTCGAGGGCGACCCGGAGGAAACCCGCCTGGCCGCCCTGGAGGTCGCCACGGACCTCATCACGCAGGCGCATCACGAGGAGTCGTAGCGGCGCCGGCCCCACCCTCAGAGCGACTCCCACCCCTGACCAACGAATAGGCGAACGCCCGGGCGCAGAGGAACCGGGGTCTAGGACCGGCTGCAGCAAGGCGGAGGTCAACTCCGCCTGGCGAGCGGCTTGGCACCCTGTTCACCAGCCGGCCTGCCCACGGAGCCGGTTCGCGCCGACCGCGCAGCTCGGCCGGCGCACGATCCGGCTAACGGGACGCCCGGTCCACCGCGTCACCGATGAGCTCGGCCGCCGCGATCTCGTCCAGCGGGACCAGGCCTGCACCCTTGATCGCCTCTTCCGTCTCCGGGAGGCGGTCCGTCGGCTCCCAGCGCAGGTCCGGGCCGAACAGCTCGTCGTGGCGCTCGCCCCGCACCACGCGGCGCCGCACGAGGAGGGCCTGGGGCCCGTCGACGGCGTAGTACGAGACACGGCCTCTGGCATCCAGAGCATCGAGCACCGTCTCGTTGAGCGCCCGGAAGGGCGGAGTGCTCAGGTTTCCCTGCGGGGTTCCCGGACGGAAGGACACCCCGGTCAGGTCCAGGCCGCCCGCGTTGTCCCGTACGAACTCCCCGCCCCGCTCGTAGAACAGGACCAGCGGTTCATAGAGGTCCGGCAGGTCGGGCAGCGCGGCCGGGTTCTGCTCGCGCATTTCTGCCAGGCGTACGGCGCCCGCACACGTCTCCCGGATCTCCGAACCCGGCACACGGCCCAGGTACGCGTCGAGTTCCGCTGCCGTTTCGGGTGAAAGACGGAACCCGGGGTCCACGTATTCCGAGACATCGAAGAAGGGCCAGGCGCTTTCGGCCGAATACTCCTGCGCCCACAGGGCGGCGCGCCTCAGGTACTCGCGCATGAGAACGCGCCGGGACATGACGCGTGCGAGCACGTGGTCCCAGTCACCGACCCACTCCACCGCACGGAGCCGATTCAACATGACGGATGCGGTCCGGTCGGTCACTTGAGCTCGATTCCCGCCGGGCTCCGGAGGCGTTCGGGCCGGCCGGGGGACAGTCGAGGAATCAGGTCTGCTCCCACGGTACGGGGGCCGGGCGGCGGTGCCACCACCAACCGGTCGGCGCCTGGTCGAGTGAAGTGTCCACGGACAGCTCTTTGCGCAGGAGGCCCATTTCATCGTCCTCTGTGGCCGCGGCAAAACGTCCGTCCAACCGTTCCAAGGTCTCGTCAAGCAGAACAGACACCTCACTGGGCAAGAGGCTCCCGATGTCCGCGAGCACATCGCGCGCCTGGAGGCGCTCACGATAGAGCTCGGCCGGATACCAACCCGAGGGCGCCCAACCGGACTCCATCTGCACGATGACCCTCTCCCATGCAACCAGACTGTCCCTCGCAGCCCACAGGGGGCTGCGCGTGCTGTCGTCGAAGGCGGACCGCGCCGGTTCGGAAGCCGACTCCCTCATCCGCTCCACCGAGGCCCCGAAGGAATCGACCAGCGGAGTGGGCGGCCGCTGCTCTCGCACGATCTCGGCGAAGCGCGTGACAGTCGCTCGCGGGAGCTGCGCCACGGGTGCTTCGACAGCGGTCACCGCATAGCGGTGAGGTTCGCCGTCTGAGAGCTCCAGCCGGGCACGGGTGAGCAAACCCTCCTGCGTCGCCACCCAGAAGGCGCTGGGAGGCGCCTCCGAGGCGGGAAACAGGACGGTCGTCCCTGCGGCTCTCGCGAACCTCACGGCAAGATCGGACTCCGGCGTCCGTCGGGCGACCCGCTCGTCGGCGTAGATGTCCAGCGACCACGAGACATCACCGAAAACTGCCCGGTGTTCGCACGAAACGAGTGCATCCCAATTCCGGACGTCGGGGTCGCCGTCGGGGTCGGCCACATCCACATCGCCGACCGCGATGCCGAGGCATCCTGCGAGCGCGGGAGCCATGGCCTTGGGGCTGATTAAGTCGACAGTAAGGAGGGTGTACGTCACGGATAGGTCCCGTTGTAGATGGCCAGGGCCTTCTCTGCCCGCAGCTGACCCCGTTGTCCAGGGCGTGGAAGGGGTCGGAGATGTCGGAGCCGGGGCGGATGGCGTCGCCGCCGCCGCGACCGCCGACTCCGGCCGATTCGCGCTCCGGGACCCTGTTGGTGGCCGGGGGGCGACCTTCGGTGCCTCCGTTCGCGGCACGTCCGCGCCCGCGTCCGGCTTCGACCTTGCCGATGCCCCTCAGGCCGGGCCACACGCCTCCGGCCGACCCCGCTCCGGGTCCGGCTCACCCCGGGTGCGGGCGTCGCCGCAGGGCTCGCGGGACGCTCCGAGCCGACCCCGCCAGGCGGTCAGGGACTGGGGGCGGAGCTCGTCGAGGCGAGGAAGGCGAGGAGGTTGTCGGCGTAGCGCTGCGGGGCGGTGAGGTGGGGGACGTGTCCCTCGCCGCGCAGGGTCCGCGCCTGCGCCCCGGGGATCACCCGCGCGAGCCGGTCGACGATCGCGCCGAACCACTGCGGGCTGTCGGTGCCCTTGCTCAGCATCGCCGGGCCGGCGTAACCGGCCAGCCGGGCGAGGTCCACGGTGTTCCAGTCCGGGTCCCCCTGTTCGTCCGCGGCGGTGGGGGCGTTGGTCACGAACGTCCGCCGGGCCGGGTCGGGCATGCCGTCCCACGCGCCCGGCCCGAACACGACCTCCTCGACGAACCGGCGCGCACCGGCCTCGGAGTCGCCCGCACGCACCTGCGCCATGACGGCGTCGATGGGGGCCTGCGCCTGGCGCATCAGCCGGTCGAGCTCCGGATCGCCGGCCACGACGGCGGTCAGGGGCGGCTCGTGGACGGCGAGGCTGCGCAGCAGTTCGGGCCGCCGGGCGGCGAGGCCGAGCGCGACCGACCCGCCGAAGGAACTCGCGGCCACGTGGACCGGGGCGCCGAGCATCTCGACGAGCGCGGCCAGGTCGTCCTCGTCCTGGGCCCGCGTGCCCTGGCCCGGCGGGCGCTCGCTGCGGCTGTGGCCGCGGCGGTCGTAGACGAGCACGCGGTGGGCGCGGGTGAGGTGCGGCAGGACGGCGTGCCAGCTGTGGTGGTCGGTCCAGGAGCCGTGGACGAGCACGAGCGGTTCGCCTTCGCCCTTGATCTCGTAGAAGAGGTCGACGCCGTTCACACGAGTCCGAGCCATGCCTGGTCCCCCTGTCCGATGCCCTGCCGGCCTCCCCGCGGAGCTCTGATCATCTTGTCAGACGGGCCGGCTACGGAACCGGGGTCGCGGCGGACCAGAACGGCGTCGGGCTCGTCGGGGCCCGGGCGTACTCGGACCCCGACCCGCGCCCGAGTGCCCGCACCCAGCCGTCCGTTCAGAGGATCCGGCGGTCCTCGGCGGTGATCGGGACGTCGTTGATGCTGGCCTCACGGCGGCGCATCAGGCCGTCGTCGTCGAACTCCCACTGCTCGTTGCCGTGGCTGCGCCACCACTGGCCGGAGGCGTCGTGCCACTCGTACTCGAAGCGGACGGAGATGCGGTTGCCGGTGTGGGCCCACAGCTCCTTGCGCAGCCGGTAGTCGAGCTCGCGCTCCCACTTGTCGGCGAGGAACGCGCGGATCTCGTCCCGGCCGGCCAGGAAGCGGTCGCGGTTCCGCCAGACGGAGTCCTCGGTGTAGGCGAGGGCGACGCGCTCGGGGTCGCGGCTGTTCCAGGCGTCCTCGGCGGCCTGGACCTTGGCGCGGGCGGATTCCTCGGTGAAGGGGGGCAGGGGCGGACGGGACATGGTGCATCCTTCCGGGTCGGAGGGTGTGGAGAACGATCGTTCTCCACGTGGCGCCCACCCTAGGAGAACGACCGTTCTCGCCGCAAGGGAAATCGGGCTACGCTGCCCTCATGGACGACGAAGAGGCACGGACCCGGCTGCTGGACGCGGCGGAGGAGCTGTTCTACCGCCACGGCATCCAGGCGGTGGGCATGGACCGCATCCGCACCACGTCCGGAGTGCCCCTCAAGCGCCTCTACCGGCTCTACCCGGCGAAGGAATCCCTGGTCACGGCATACCTCGAACGCCGCGACCGGCGCTGGACGGCCGGCCTGCGCGAGGCGGTGGCGGGCGCGGCGGAGCCGGTCCCCGCCGTCTTCGACTGGCTGGCGCGGTGGTTCTCGGAGCCGGATTTCCGGGGCTGCGCGTTCCTGAACGCGTACGGAGAGCTCGGCGAGGCCGCGCCCGAGGTCGTACGCGTCCACAAGGCCGAGCTCCGCGCCCTGCTGGCCGAACTGGTCCCGGCCGGGGCCCCGCCCACGCTCGCCGACCAGCTGCTGATCCTCGTCGAGGGCGCGACGACCGTGGCGGCCCTGAGCCCCGGCCCGGAACCGGCCCTCAGGGCGCGCGAGGTCGCGGAGACCCTCCTGCGACAGTGACGCAGGTCACTTCCGCATGCCACCGTGGGCCGTCACATCCGCCCGATGGCATCCGTCAGAGCTGCGTAACCGTCGACACGGCAGCAGACCAGGAGACCAGCATGGACGCCCGACTCCACCTCTACGGAAACGCCGTCGCCACCAAGTTCGCGAGGTACATCAACTCCGCGGGCAAGGTCGTCTCGGACTCGACCCTCCCGCCCGCCACCCAGGAGCTGGTGAAGATCCGGGCCAGCCAGATCAACGGCTGCGGCTTCTGCACCGACATGCACACCAAGGACGCCGCACACGCCGGGGAGAGCGCGCAGCGCCTCCACCTGGTCGCGGCCTGGCGCGAGGCGAAGGTGTTCACCGACGCCGAGCGGGCGGCCCTGGAGCTGACCGAACAGGGCACGCGCATCGCCGACGCGGCCGGCGGGGTCACGGACGAGGCGTGGGCGAACGCCGCCAAGTACCACGACGAGGACCAGCTGGCCGCGCTGGTGTCCCTCATCGCGCTGATCAACGCCTACAACCGGATGAACGTGATCATCCAGCAGCCGGCCGGCGACTACCAGCCGGGACAGTTCGGCTGACCCCTCCCCCGGGTCGGCGCCGTACGGCGCGGTACGCGTACCCCGGCCTCGCCGGTCTGGGTACGCGTACTCAGGACAGGCCCCCGGGTCTTGCGGACCATGGAGGGAGTCCACACCACCTGGGGAAACCGATGACCGCTCGCACGCTCGCCCGCCTGACCTTCGCGAACCCCGCCTCGGCGATCTACCTGGGCCTCGTCGGTGTCGCCGTCGCCGTCGCGACGGCCGTCACGCTGTTCGCCCAGGATCCCGGGTTCGTGTGGGTGCTGCCCGCGCTGTGCGCGTTCCCGCTGTTCATGCTCATGGCGCTGATCCACGGGGACGGCCAGCCTGCGGCGTGGCTCTTCATCACCGAACTCGTCCTGTGCGTGCTGGTCCAGTCCCTCGTACTCGGAACGATCGTGGAGGCCTCCCGCGGCCGCCTCCGGCAGCGGCCGCGGCCCGCCGGACCGCGGCCGAGCTGACTCAGCCGGCGCCGCGCGGGAAGGTGATCTCCACCCGGCGGTTCTTCTTGCGGCCTTCCTCTGTGCCGTTGTCGGCGATCGGGTAGTCCTCGCTGTAGCCGCGGACGTCGAAGACGACGCTCGGGTTCGTCACGGTCTTGGCCAGCTCGCCGTGCACGGCGTCGGCCCGCCGCTTGGACAACTCCTTGCCGTGCTCGTAGCTGCCCTGGTCGTCGGTGAAGCCGAAGACCCGGATGCGGGTCGCCTTGGACTGGTTGATCTCGTTCCCGATGGCCTGGATCCGGGCGGCCGCCTGCGCGTTGAACACGGCACTGTCCTCGGGGAACAGCACCTCGGACTGCAGCGCCATCATGACGGTCTCGTTCGTCTCCTGCCGCCGCTGCTCACCGCCGAGGTCCTCGACGACCTCGACCAGATCGAGCACCTTGGGCGGCGCGAGCGTACCGCCCTGCGGGAGCTTGAGGCGGGGGGAGTCGGCCTTGACGGGTACGGGCGCGGATGCGGATGCCTCCGTCCCGGGGGGTACGGACGGACTGACGTCGTCGGCGTGCGCGCTGCTGACGCCGGCGAAATGGACGCCGGCTATGACGAGACCGACAACGGCCGAGGCTGCGGTGGTGCGATGGCGTGTAGTCATGGCGTCACCCGGAGATTTTGATGGGGGTCGCGGCGAACGTGGGCAGCCCGAAAACGACCTCGGTCGTGGTGGTCGGCGGTGCGGGGAACTGTGCGAAGAAGGGGATGGACTCTCCAGCCTTGATCACCATGAGCCCGGTGGTGCATGCGCACCGTCCCTCAGTGTCCCGCAGAACGTAGTACCGCTTCTTGCCTGCGTTGTCGACGATGGTGGCTCCTGCGACCGAGGCCGGGCTGGCAGTCTTCTCGTCGCCCCGCCAAGCAGCTGTCTGCGCGAAGGGCGTGGAACCGGTGTTCTTGATGCGACCGTTGACGGTGAGGTAGCCGTCCTGGTCGCGTTCCGCAGAGTTGATCTCTAGGACGATGCCGGACTGGCCTTGCGTCGTAGCGATCACCTCGACCGGGGCAGGGCTCCCGTCCCCCGTCGGCGCAGACTTCTGAGGTGTGCTCCCCTGGTTCTGACCGGGGGAGGGCTTCTGCTGCTCCTTCGGCTTCTCGTTTCCTCCGCATCCGGCCAACGCGAGGGCCAAGAGCGCCGCAACCGCTACGGCCGCTCCCCCACGGACCTTCACCTTCTGCCGAATGCTCATGTACGCCGCTTCCTTGTCTCTAGAACGCTTCAATCGGTCAGTCGCACGCTGAAGAGCTTCCTCGCCAGCTGGGTCAACGAACCGGGTTTCGCCGGGTCGACCGTGAGTGCCACACCACCCTTGCAGCGAAAGCCGACGGACGGAGGTGTTCCGGCACCGCCGCCTCCAGGGTCAGGAGAGGACGTCGGGGTCGGCGTAGGCGCAGGCGTCGGAGTCGGAACCGGTTTCAGAGAACACTGCGGTTCGATCACGGCCTTGGCCTCAGCTCGGCCGTGCATCCCCTCAGTGCCGGGAATCACCGAACGTCCGACCGTGCCATTGGTCGTCACCGAAACCAGAAACTCCGGGATGTTCGCTTGGCACGTCGCGGTGGCGTCGTTCATGGCCGCGAAAGAGTAGGCCTTCGCGCATGCCCCTGCCCCACCCAGGCGGTCGCCATCGAGGATCGCCTCCCAGTCGCTCTGCTGGAGGGCGAGCAGGTCCACACCCGTGAATGCCCGATCCCGCGCTTCCCGGGCAGCCGCGAGCGCTGCCGCGTCCGCAGCCCCCTGCGCCTCGCTGCGGGTGGCTCCGGCCATTCCGACGACGACGAAGGCGAACGCGGCGAACAGGAGGCCCGTGATCACCACGACGTAGACGGGGAAGGCCTGCCCTCGTTCGCGCGCCGACCCCGCGAGCATTAGTTGGCCGTAATGTCCGCCAGGGCCTGCGTGATGGCGTTGGCGATGGCAGCGGCAAGGCCGGAGCCCACAATCGCCCCGATGATCAGCACGATGATCACGATGATCCCCAGGTACTCGAAGACCGTCTGGCCCTCGTCTCCTCCTCGCCCCGCCCGCAGTCGGTTCTGCCGTTCGACGATCGACTTGAGCAGCTTGAAATTCTGCATCTGGGTCCCCTCCAGGGCCGGCGCCGTTGTCGATTCGCGGACGGTACGGCGAGGTACCAGCAGGTGCAAAGGGCCCCGGGGCCCAAATACGGACCCACTGCGCACTCCGTCTACCCATGTCCCGTCACCCCTGGACGGGCGGTTCCCAGCCAACGCGCTATCGCCTCGCTGCGCGTCGCGCTCCGGAGCTTCGCGAAGATGCGGTTGATGTGGTTCTTGACCGTCTTCTCGCTGATGAAGCAGGTGGCCGCGATCTGCTGGTTGCTCATCCCGGACGCGATGAGATCCATGACCTCCTCCTCACGCGAACTCAGCCCGAATTCAATGCGGTTGAGACGGTGGTGCTCCGACGACTGTGCCACAGTTCGTTGCGCGTGCGAAGAGGCCCGTAGCTCGGCGAGGACCGCGCTCGCCGCCGTCGGGCTGAAGTGCGCCCGGCCAGCGCGAACGTCCCTTACTGCCGCGACCAGCTGGTCCGGCGTGAATTCGCCGTGTACCAGGTAGCCACCCGCACCGAGGAGCAGGGTCTCCCTGACGATTTCGGATTCCTGGCTGTACGTCAGCATCAGTACCGGAGCGAGCTGCACGAGGTGCGGCAGGGCCGAGATGCCGTCCACGCCGGGCATGCGCACGTCCAGGAGAACCACATCCGGGGTATGCAGGCGCGTCATGTGAAGAGCCGCGCGCCCGTCGGATGCGGCTGCCGCCACCTCGATGTCGGGGATGGCATTCAGCAGCGCCGCCAGGCCGGCCCGGACGACCGGGTTGGCATCGGCGACCAGGACGCGGATCGGGGTCGGCACCGGAGCAGGCACCACTTGCATCAGCCGCCCCCGAGCATCGCGCCGAAGTCGACGTTCGCTCCGTACACGAACCCGCCGATCAGCAGGATCATCGTCCCGGGAAGCATGAACATCGTGACGGCGAGCGTCGCCCGCGGGACAGCCCGCGCTGCCCGGCGGCGAGCGTTCTGGGCATCCGTGCGGCGCATGTCCTCGGCGATCGCGATCAGTGTCTCGACGATGGGTGACCCGAGTTCCTCACCCTGCTGGAGGGCCGTGACGAACTGCGCGACCTGTTCGGAGTCGTTGCGTCGGCGCAGCTCGTCGAACGCCTGCCGACGGCTGACTCCCATGGCCATCTGCTGGAGGGTGATCCGGATCTCGTCGGACCACGGGCCCTTGTACTTGTCCGCCACCCGCTCGAGCGCGGGACGGAATCCCAGACCAGCGCTCACCACAACGGCGAGGACGTCGAGGAAGTCCGGGAGGGTCCGCTCGATGTGGTCGCGGCGGATCCGGATGGCCGACCAGAGACCCACCTCGATCCAGAAGAAGCCGAAGGCGACCATGAGCAGCGACAGGATCAGCTGGCCGTTGAGAAGCATCGAGAAGGCGCCGATCGCGCCGAGGAAAGCGTAGACGGCTCGGCGGGCCGCATAGCGGTCGATGGTGAGGCCGGACGGGTTCCCGGCACTGTCGATCTGTCGCCGCTTACGGGCCACCCGTTCGGGGCCCATGAGGCGCAGTATCAGCGGGGCGTAGCGGATGCCGGCCCTGTCGACGAGGGAGCCGACCACGGTGGTACGGGTCGCGCCGACCTCCAGGGCGAGCGCCAGATCCGTCGGTAGTTTCACGTCGGCGCGGTAGAGCCGGATGCCGTGGAAGGCACCGAGGACCGACAGGGCAACGGCCAATGCCAGAAGCAGAGCGATCATCCCGGCCTCCTCATACGTCGATCTTGGACAGGCGGCGGATGAGGACGAAGCCGAGCGCAAAGAGGCCGATGGCCACCAGGACCGCGGTCTGACCGATAACGGAACCAGTCATGCGGTCCAGGGCGCCCGGCATCATCGTGTCCACCAGCAGCAGCGAGCCGACGCCCATCACCGGTACCAGATAGGCCGTCACCGTGACTTGGGACAGCTGGGTGCGGATCTCGCGACGGGTCTCCTTGCGCTGCTCCAGCGTCACCGTCAGGTTGCGCAGGCTGTCCACGATCGCGCCGCCGGCCCGGGCCGAGAGGACGAGAGTGGAGACGAGGACGACCAGCTCGCGCGACGGAAGGCGTTCGGCGATCTCGCCCAGGGACTCCTCGATGGAGTGGCCCACGGCGAGCCGGTCGGCGACTCGTGCCAGTTCCTCGCCCGCAGGGGCGTCGAGCTCCTCGGCGGCTATCCCGATGGCCGTGCGCAGGGCCAACCCGGCCTGGGTGGCGTTGGCGAGGATACGGGCGAGGTCGGGAAGCTGGTTGACGAACCGTTCGGTGCGCCTGGTGCGCTGCCAGTTGAGGAAGGCGTTGGCCGCCCACAGGCCGATCAGCCCGGCCACCGGTCCGAAGAAGGGAGCCAGGAAGGAGGCCGAAACCATCCAGAGTCCGGCGACGGCCGCGCACATGTAGACGAAGAACTCGCCCACCGTCAGGTCCAGGCCGGTCACGGCGAGCTTGATCTCGATGCGGCGCCCCAGCGCGGTCCGCCGCAGCCGGCGGTCGATCTTCCGGAAGCGGCGCACCCGGCCGAGCGGTTCGGGCAGGCCGCTCGCCGAGAGGCGTTCGACGAGGGCGGCGTGCTGGGCGCGGCCGGCCGCGTACGCCTGGAGGCCCACGACCGCGAGTACGCAGGCCAGCAGCGTGACGCCGAGGGTGAGGAGGATCAGTGGGTTCACAGGGCGGTCCGTGTGATGTGCGGGGTGGTGAGGGGGTCGTCGGGCAGCGCGACGCCGAAGGCCTGCGGGATGGGCTGGTTGTTCATGTAGAGGCGTTCGGCGATGCGGCGGGGCAGCGGGTAGTACTCGAAGTAGCCGTGGACGCGGCCGTCCGGGCCCATGGGCTGGGCGGCGAACCGGCAGACCGTGGTGATCCGGAAGGGTTCGCGGCCGTGTGATTCGAGGATGGAGATCTCCGTGATGCGGCGCGAGCCGTCGCCGAAGCGCGTCAGCTGCACGATGACGTTGACGGCGCTGTTGATCTGGTCCTGGAGGGCTTCGAAGGGGATCTCGACCTCCGACATGGAGGCCAGGGTCTGCAGGCGCGTGAGGGCGTCGGAGGAGCTGTTGGCGTGGACGGTGGCCAGCGAGCCGTCGTGGCCGGTGGACATGGCCTGCAGCATGTCGAGGGTTTCGCCGCCGCGGACCTCGCCGACGATGATGCGGTCGGGGCGCATGCGCAGGGAGTTGCGTACGAGGTCGCGGATGGTGATCTGGCCCTTGCCCTCCACGTTCGCCGGGCGTGATTCCAGGCGGATGACGTGGGCCTGCTGGAGCTGGAGTTCGGCGGAGTCCTCGATGGTGATGATGCGCTCGCCCTCCGGGATCAGACCGGAGAGGGCGTTGAGGAGGGTGGTCTTGCCGGTGCCGGTGGCCCCGGAGACGATCACGTTCATCTTCGACTGGACCAGCCCCGAGAGCAGCAGGAGCATCTGCTCGTCGAGGGAGCCGAGGGCGATCATCTCGTGCAGGGTGAAGGCGCGCGGGAAGCGGCGGATGGTGAGGGTGGCGCCGGTCAGGGAGAGCGGCGGGATGATGACGTTGACGCGCTCGCCGCTGGGCAGGCGGGCGTCGACCATGGGATTGGCTTCGTCGACGCGGCGGTTGACGGTCGAGACGATGCGCTCGATGGTCTGCATGAGCTGCTCGTGCGAGGCGAACCGGATGGGAAGCTGCTCGACGCGGCCGGCCCGCTCGACGAAGATCTGGTCGGGGCCGTTGACCATGATCTCGGAGATGGAGGCGTCTTCGAGGAGCGGTTCGAGCACGCCGAGTCCGAGGGCCTCGTCGACGACGCGGCGGATGAGCTGCGCGCGCTCGACGGTGGAGAGGACGGGGCCCTCGCGGCTGATGATGTGCCCGAGTACGCGTTCCAGGCGCGCCCGGCGCTCGGCGGGTGCGAGCGCCGACATCTCGGCGAGGTCGATCTCCTCCAGCAGCTTGGCGCGGTAGGAGGAGACCAGCCGGCCGTCCTCGCGCGGGCCGTGGCGGTCGTCGGGGGTACTGACCCGGGAACGCAGGCTCATGGTCCGGTCACCTCGGGGTCGTCGTTGGGCATGACGGCGGTACGTGTCACCGACGAGCCGCCCACGCCGGGCACGATGGACTTGATCGGGATGGTGACCGTGACCGTGACCGCGTCGGGCGACTTCGCGATGTCGATGAGTGTGCTCGCACCACGCAGTCCCTCCCTGATCGCCGCACGGCCGGCGGCCCCTCCGGCACCGGGCTCGCGGGCCTCGACGCGCGCCGCCGTACGGGCGGCGGTCTGCGCCTGCTGCACGACGTAAGCGGCCCAGCCCAGCTGGATCCCGCAGAGCGCGACCAGGAGCAGGAACGGAAGGAAGCCGACGTACTCAAGGGCCGCCTGGCCCCGGTCCTTCGTCCCGGTGGAGTTCCTTCTCCGCAACCGGTCCATCTCAGTCCTCCCTCTCCTTCGGGGAGCCGGCCTCGCCCTCGATGGGGACGCCGATGTCGATACCCGGGTGGAGGAGCGGGAGGTTGAGGCGGACCGTGGCCCTGACGATGTCGCCCGACTCGGTGCACTGGGCGGACATCCTCCAGGCGTCGCCGATGTGTTCCTTCGCCGCCGCCACACACGCAGCGTCCCCGTGCACCGCCCCCGCCCGGGCCGCCTCGTCCGCCGCGTTGCCCGCCAGGGAGAAGGCGTAGCCGATCAGTACGCACTCCCACACCGCCGCCACCAGGAGCAGGATCAGCGGCACCGTGCCGACGAACTCGATCGCCACCTGGCCCCGGTCGCCCCGGTCGCCCCGGGTCCCTCTCCGGGCGGGCTTGCGCATCCGTCAGCCCTCCCGGCCGCGGCGCAGGCGGGACACCGTGCCCGCGGCGCGCAGGGTCAGGGCGCCGCCCGGCGGGGCGGGGGCCGCCGCGGGGGTGTCCGGGGCGGCCAGGAGGCCGAGTTCGCCGGCCAGGGTCCACAGGGCCTGCTTGACCGTCGAGCGGTTGTCGAGGTCCTGGACGCGGCCCGCGTCGACCACGGCCTGGAGTTCCTTGAAGGCGGCGGGGACGGGGGTGCGGGTGGCGCGGGTCTTGGTGATCTTCTCGATCAGGGCGGGCTGGATCTCGGTGTGCTTGCTCCAGCGGTTGACGACCATCGCGGTGTCCTCGGCCTTGCGGACCTGGAGCCGCTCCCACAGCCGGACCATGCGCTTGGCGGCCCGTACCGCGATCACGTCGGGCGTGGTGACCAGGACCGCGACGTCCGCCATCTCCACCGCTGCGGCGTTGGCTCCGGTCACCTGGGTCCCGCAGTCGACGACGACGAGCTCGTAGCGGCCGCGCAGGGCGCCGACGATGTGGCGGGCGGCCCGGTCGTCGACCTCCTCGCCGCGTTCGCCGTCGGCCGGGGCCAGCAGCAGCGCGAGCCCGGTGCGGTCCTCGTAGACGGCGTCCTGGAGGACCCGCGGCGAGACGTCCTGGATGCCGGCGAGGTCGGCGATGGACCGCCGGAACTGCACGTCGAGGTACGAGCCTACGTCGCCGGCCTGGAGGTCCATGTCGACCAGTGCGGTGCGCCGGCCCGAGGCGGCGGCGGCCAGGGCGAACTGGACGGCGGTGAAGGTGGTGCCCACGCCGCCCTTGGCCCCGGTGACCGTGACGACCCGCCCGCCCGGCCCGGTGAGGGCGTCGGCGTCGGCGGCGCCCCGGCCCAGGTGCCGGCGGACGCCCACGGACCACTGGGCGGCGGCCTGGACGCGGGCGGCCAGCTCGTCGTAGGACAGCGGCAGGCCGACGAGGCCGCGGGCGCCGGAGTCCATGGCGGCGGAGAAGAGCGCCGGTCCGGCGTCCGAGGACACCAGGACGACCCCCACCGCCGGGAAGCGGAGGGCGACTTCCCGGATGAGCTCCAGTGCGGGCACCGGGCCGATCCGCTCGTGGACGAGGACCACCTCGGGGAGTTCGTCGAGGGAGTCGACGGCGAGCCGGGCGAGGGTGTCGAGCAGCGTGGTCGAGTCGGGAACGGACGGGGAGGGCTCCGCCGACGGGAGCTGGCTCAGCAGGGTGGAGAAGATGCGCGCGGCGTCCGGGTCGCCGACCGCGGGAAGGATTCGCGTGGTCATCCGGGCCTCACCTGTCCCCGTCGAGGGTGTACGTACGGTCGCCGGCGGCGGGCGCGGAGTCGGTGCCGGGGGCGACCAGGGCCAGGCGCACGTGCTCGGCGAAGGACTCGGCGTACGCGACGCGCTGGGTGTCCTTGGTGCTGAGGGCGAAGGTGATGGGGACGGCCTCGGCGGGGCCCTTGCGGTCGCTGTCCTTCTCCAGGGCGGTGAGCCTGCCGACGTTCAGGACGCGGGCGTTGGCGACGATGATCACCGAACGGGAGGGTTCGGTGTCCTTGGCGCCCTTGAAGGTGGCGATGATGTTGACCTTGGCGCCCGAGGTGATCTTCCCGGCCACACCCGTCGCCGCGTCGATCATGATGGCGATCTCCTGCTCACCGGGCTGGAGCTGCGGCCGGTCGACGAACATGTCCGTCTGGAGCAGGGAGCCCTTCTTCAGGGTGGTGAGCGCGATCTTGTCCTTGAGCGCGCCGAGGTCGGTGACGGCCGTGTCGGACAGCCACCGCTCGGGGATCCTGATCTCCTCGAACTGGCCGGCCCCCAGCGGGCTGTACGGGGCTATGTCGGCCTTGGCGCGGTAGGCGACGACCTCGGACCCGACCTTGGAATTGACGTCGCCGATCACCACGAGGACTCCGGCGAAGGCCCCCAGGGCGCACAGGACCGACAGGAGCAGCAGAATGACGCCGCGGCGCTGGCGTGAGTTCATAGGCCGTACTACCTCGCCGTTCTTTCTTCATTCGTACGTTCGGTCGTCGGTCAGGGTCTGGAGCGGCCGGTGTTCGCCGGCGTCGCCGCGGACGGCGGTGGGGCGGTGAGCGGCGCGGCGCAGAAGCCGCATCGGTCGCCGATGAGTTCGAGGCCGCACCAGCGGCACTGCTCGCGGCGGACCGAGGCGACCAGTTGGTAGAGCACGGACAGGTCGGGGATGCCGGCGGCGAACTCGACGAGCTTGGGGGTGCCCCACCAGGCGGGTGAGGCAGCCGGCAGCGGGTTCTCCATGACGCCCTGCACCTGCCAGGCGGGGCCGAGTTCGGCGGCGACCCAGTCGGAGGCGAGCTGCCCGCGCGCGAAGGTGAGGTGGGTGGCGAAGTCGGGCCCGGCGGGCAGGACCGGCGCCGCACCGTAAGAGCTGCCCCGGGATCCGCCGGGAGAGCCGCTGCGGGAGCCCCCGTGCTGCGACCCGGCGCGCTGCGACCCGCCGTGGGCCCCGCCGCGTCCGCCGCCGGAGGCGCCCAGCTTGGCGAGGTGCGGGGTCGGGTGGGCGAGTACGGCGAACTGCGCGCTCGGCGACCAGGACCGGGCGTGCGACCCGAGCCCGACGGGCACGCGGACCCGGTCGAGCTTTGCGACCGAGCCGAGCAGGGCGCCCGCGTAGATGTAGTGGGACAGCAGCCGGGCAGCGGAGGCGATGATTCCGGGGCTGAAGTCGCAGACGCTGAGCTGGCGCAGCTGACGGGCCAGCAGAGCCGTGCCCAGCGGCGGCAGATCGATGTCGAGCAGCGCGATCCGGTCGGTTTCCAGGATGGCCCGGACGGTGTGCAGCCGCTGGACGGTGGAGCGCGGGAGCCAGGGCGGTACGAGGGCCACGAGGTGGCCGTGCCGCTCCAGCAGGGCACTGGTTCCGGCGAGTGCGGACTCCAGGTCGTGCTGTTCGGGCGGGTGCATTAGGGCCGCCCCCGGCGTGTGCCGGTCAGGGGCCGGAAGCACCAGATCGTCGCTGGTGACTGCGATGGCGGTCGGCACGCGAATTCCCCCGTTCCCCCACGTTCTCCCCGTACGCCCGGACGTTCGCGCGCTCGACGGGGACGCGTCGCAGCCGCGTCGCGCTCACGCACCACTGCGCGACCGCGGACGGCCTTCGCCCATCCCCCCTTGCCCCAGCACCATAACCGCGTCACCCCTGGCAGGTCAGGGGCTTGGTGATTCCCGTGCGTAAGGCACCGGTCACAGGTGACGGGAAACCCGGACAACAGGGATCGCACATTCAGCCATTTCAAGCCACTTTGCGAAGACTCTTGACACGGGGATTGGTCTGGACCAACTTGGCAGCGCACGCCGTGAGTCGGCCCCACCCCCCACGGCCCGGCTCTCCCCTCCCCACCACACCTCCCCCCACGGAGCCCACGTGAACCGCATACGCTCCCTCTCCCTGCCGCTCGCCGTCACCGTCGCCGCCGGGGCGCTGACGGCCCTCGCCGCCGGCGCCGCACAGGCCGCGGACATCAACGTCGCCCGCAACGGCGGCTTCGAGTCGGGTCTCGCCAACTGGTCCTGTTCCGGCGGGAGCGGCACCGCCGTCTCCTCGCCCGTCCACTCCGGGGCGGGCGCCCTGAAGGCCACCCCGGCCGGTTCCGACAACGCCCGCTGCAGCCAGACCGTCACGGTCAAGCCGAACTCGACGTACACGCTGAGCACGCAGGTGCAGGGCAGCTACGTCTACCTCGGCGCGACGGGGACGGGCACCCAGGACGTCTCGACCTGGACCCCCGGCTCGGGCGGCGGCTGGCAGAAGCTCTCCACCACCTTCACCACCGGCCCCTCCACCACCCAGGTCACCGTCTACACCCACGGCTGGTACGGCCAGCCGGCCTACGTCGTCGACGACTTCAGCGTCTTCGGCCCGGACGGCGGCGGGGGCACCGACCCCGGCCCGGGCATCCCGGGCGCACCGGCCGGGACCGCTGTTTCCGGCCAGAGCGCGAACGGACTCACCCTTTCGTGGAACGCCGTCGGCGGCGCGAGCGGCTACCACGTCTACCAGGACGGCGCCCGCGTCCAGACCGTGTCCGGGACCTCCACCCCGGTCACCGGCCTCGCGCCCTCCACCTCGTACTCCTTCCAGGTGAGCGCGTACAACACGGCGGGCGAGGGCCCGAAGTCCGCACCCGTCACCGGGACCACGACCGGCGGCGGGAACCCGGGCAACCCGGCCGTCCCCAAGCACGCCCTGACCGGCTACTGGCAGAACTTCAACAACGGCGCGACCGTCCAGAAGATCTCCGACGTCTCCGCGCAGTACGACATCATCGCCGTCTCCTTCGCCGACGCCACCTCCACGCCCGGCGCCATCACCTTCAACCTCGACTCGGCCGGCCTCGGCGGTTACACGGTCGACCGGTTCAAGGCCGACATCGCCGCGAAGAAGGCGGCCGGGAAGTCGGTCATCCTCTCCATCGGCGGCGAGAAGGGGACCATCACGGTCAACGACTCGGCCTCCGCGACCAACCTGGCGAACTCGGCCCACGCCCTGATGCAGGAGTACGGCTTCACCGGCATCGACATCGACCTGGAGAACGGCCTCAACCCCACCTACATGACGCAGGCGCTACGCGCCCTGTCCGCGAAGGCGGGGCCCTCGCTCGTCATCACCATGGCCCCGCAGACGATCGACATGCAGTCCACGCAGGGCGGCTACTTCAAGACGGCGCTGAACATCAAGGACATCCTCACCGTCGTCAACATGCAGTACTACAACAGCGGCTCGATGAACGGCTGCGACGGCAAGGTCTACTCCCAGGGCTCGGTCGACTTCCTCACCGCGCTGGCCTGCATCCAGCTGGAGGGCGGCCTCGACGCCTCCCAGGTGGGCATCGGCGTGCCGGCCTCCCCCAGCGGCGCGGGCAGCGGCTACGTCTCCCCGACCGTCGTCAACAACGCCCTGGACTGCCTGACCCGCGGCACGAACTGCGGATCCTTCAAGCCGTCGAAGACCTACCCGGGGCTGCGCGGCGCGATGACCTGGTCGACCAACTGGGACGCCAAGGCGGGTAGTGCTTGGTCGAACTCGGTGGGTCCCAAGGTCCACGGGCTCCCGTAGGCGGTACGTGTGGGGGTGGCCGGATCGGTTCGGCCGGCACCTGAGGTCCTTGACCGGGACATGCCACGAGAGGACGCTGAGCGCGTCCGCACGGCTACCCCCACACTCCCCACCCAGGAGAACGCATGCGGCTCCATACCCGCCGGAGGGCCGGCCTGACGGCGGCCCTGCTGGCGATCGCGCTCGGCGCACCCGTCTACGGCATGAGTGCGACAGCGGCGCCACCGCCCAGCCCGTCGACCGCCACCCAGGACGAGGCCATCGTCCAGTACCGGATCCACGGCCCCTCCACCGTCGCCGACCGCACCGCCCTGCTCGGTACGGGCGTCTCCATCGACGAGGTGGACGACCACACCGTCGTGGTCAGCGCCGACACCATGCAGGCCAAGAAGCTGAAGGCGCTCGGCTACAAGCTGACCGCCCTGCCCGGGCCCCCGGACCGCTCGCTGCCCGGTGTCGCGGCGAGCCCGATGGACTTCCCCTCGGCGGACTCCAAGTACCACAACTACGCCGAGGCGACCGCCGAGATCAACCAGCTCGTCGCGCAGTACCCGGCGATCGCCTCCAAGCGGGTGATCGGCAAGTCGTACCAGGGCCGCGACCTCCTCGCCATCAAGATCAGCGACAACGTCGCCACGGACGAGTCCGAGCCCGAGGTGCTGTTCACCGCGCACCAGCACGCCCGCGAGCACCTGACCGTCGAGATGGCGCTGTACCTGCTCAAGGAGTTCACCTCCAAGTACGGCACCGACTCCCGGGTCGCGAACGCCGTCAACGGCCGCGAGATCTGGATCGTCCCGGACCTCAACCCCGACGGCGGCGAATACGACATCGCCACCGGCTCCTACCGCTCCTGGCGCAAGAACCGGCAGCCGAACTCCGGATCCTCCTACGTCGGCACCGACGAGAACCGGAACTGGAACTACAAGTGGGGCTGCTGCGGCGGCTCCAGCAGCAGCAAGAGCTCCGAGACCTACCGGGGCGCGGCCGCCGAGTCGGCACCCGAGGTGAAGGTCGTCTCGGACTTCGTGCGCAGCCGGGTGGTCGGCGGCAAGCAGCAGATCAAGGCCGCGATCGACTTCCACACCTACAGCGAGCTCGTGCTGTGGCCCTTCGGCTACACCTACAACGACACCGCCCCGGGCCTGACCGCCGACGACCTCGCCGTCTACAAGAAGATCGGCACCAGCATGGCCGCCAGCAACGGCTACACGCCGGAGCAGTCGAGCGACCTGTACATCACCGACGGCACGATCGACGACTGGCTGTGGGGCAACCAGAAGATCTTCTCCTACACCTTCGAGATGTACCCGGAGAGCGGCGGCGGCGGCTTCTACCCGCCGGACGAGGTGATCGACCGCGAGACCGCCCGCAACAAGGACGCGGTGCTCCAGCTGCTGGAGAACGCGGACTGCATGTACCGCTCGATCGGCAAGGAAGCCCAGTACTGCTCGTAGCCGTCACCTGAACCGGGGGGCGCCCCGCCGCCAGGGGGGCGTCCCCCTCGCGCGGCGGGGCGTCCGCTCGCGCGCGGCGGGGCCTCAGCCCAGGACGGCGAGGGCGTCGATCTCGACGAGCAGCCCGTCCGGCAGGCCCACGTACACGGTGGTGCGGGCGGCCGGGGCCTCCTTCAGGCCCTGCTCCTCGAAGTAGGCGTTGTAGATGCCGTTCATCTCCGCGAAGTGCGCCGTGTCCGTGAGGTAGACGCGGATCATCATCACGTCGTCCCAACCCGCGCCACCGGCCTCCAGGACGGAGCGGACGTTCTCCAGCGTCTGGAGGGTCTGCTCGCGCAGCGTCGGACCCGCGGGGGTCGGCGGCCGGCCGTCCACGTGCGGGAGGAAACCGACCTGGCCGGCGACCTGCAGGATGTTCCCCTTGCGTACGCCGTGCGAGAACTTCGCGGGCGCCGCGGTGTGGGTGGCGGGGGTGATGGCGGTCTTCTCGGTCACGCTGTCTCCTGTACTCCTGAATAGTCCTGGCTGATGGCACCGGCGGTGCGCAGCACCTGCGGCAGCAGTTCGAGCAGCCCCTCCGCCGGGACGACCACCCCGGGCGCGGAGACGGACAGCGCGGCGACGACCCGCCCGTCGGGACCGCGCACGGGCGCGCCCAGGCAGTTGATCGACTCCTCGTGGCCGCCGAGGTCGGCGGCCCAGCCCTGTTCCCGTACGAGGTCCAGTTCGCGCAGGAAGGCCTCGGCGTCCGGGGTGGAGCGGACGGTGTAGCGGGGGTACTCGATGCGGTGGGCGAGGGCCCGGCGTTCGGCCTCGGGGAGGTCGGCGAGGAGCAGCTTGGCGACGGCGGCGACGGTGAGGGGCACGGGCCGGCCGATACGGGAGTACATGCGCACCGGGTAGCGGCTGTCGACCTTGTCGACGTACACGACCTCGTCGTCCTGGTGCAGGGCGAGGTGAACGGTGTGCCCGGTGGCCTGGTTCAGCTCGGCCAGATGGGGGCGGGCGACCTCGCGGACGTCGAGGTTCTCGATGGCCTCGGCGGCGAGCGCGAAGAGGCGCGCGCCGAGGCGGTAGCGGCCGTCGGGGCAGCGGTAGACGAACCCGCCCTCGTTCAGGGTGCGCAGCAGGCGCAGCGCGGTGCTCTTGTGCACGCCGAGCGCGCCGGCCACGTCGCCGAGTCCGGCGGGCCCCCGCGCGAGCAGCGGCAGGATGCCGAGCGCCTTCTCGACCGACTGGCTCATCGCTTGCCCTTTCCCACGGTCGCCGCACCACCGGCCCTCCGGCGCACCGAGCAGCGTTGACCCGCCGTCACCCGGGATGTTAGACAGCATGCAGTGGTACACGCAACGACCGTTGCAGCCAACGCAACACACCCGGGAGGCATCCGCATGGCCAGCGCCAGCGACCCCGTCAAGGACCTCGCCGACGAGCCGGTGGACCACCGGTTCAAGGGACTCCCCCCGGACGCCCAGGCGGACGGCCTGACCGTCGGGCAGCTCGCGGCCCAGCGCCGGGACCTGCACGCCGGCGGGTTCACCACTCCCGTCCTGACACTCGACGCGGACGCGCTGGAGCACAACCTCGCCGCCCTCGGCACCTACGCCGCCCGCCACGACCTCGCCTTCGCGCCGCACGGCAAGACCTGCATGTCCCCGCAGCTCTTCCGCCGCCAGCTGGACCACGGCGCGTGGGGGATCACCGCCGCCGTCCCCCACCAGGCCCGCGTCTACCGCGCCTTCGGCATCCAGCGGATCTTCCTCGCCAACGAGCTCGTCGATCCGGCCGCGCTGCGCTGGGTGGCCGGTGAGCTCGCCGCCGACCCCGGCTTCCGCTTCGTCTGCTACGTCGACTCCGTGCGCGGGGTACAGCTCATGGACCGGGCCCTGCAGGGCGCCCCCGCCCGCGTCGACGTCGTCGTCGAGCTCGGTGCCGGCGAGGGCGCCCGTACCGGTGCCCGCACCGACGAGGACTGCCGCGCCGTCGCCGACGCGGTCGCCGCGACCACCACCCTGCGCCTGGTCGGCATGGCCGGCTACGAGGCCGAGGTCCCCGAAGCCGACCCCGCGCGCGTCCACGCGTACCTGCGCCGGCTGACCGCCCTCGCCGTCGAGTTCGACAAGGCCGGCCGGTTCGCGGCCGACCTCGAAGAGATCGTCGTCAGCGCCGGCGGCTCCGCCTGGTTCGACGCCGTCGCCGACGTCTTCGCCGAGCTCCCCGAGCTCTCCCGGCCCGTCCTGAAGCTGCTCCGCTCGGGCGCGTACGTCTCCCACGACCACGGCTGGTACACCCGCCTGACCCCCTTCAACCGCCACCCCGAGGAGGGCGGCCTGCGCCCGGCGTTCCGCCTGTGGACCCAGGTCGTCTCCCGCCCCTCCCCCACCCAGGCCTTCGTCAACGCGGGCAAGCGCGACATCGCCTACGACCTGGGCCTGCCCGAGGCCGAACTGGTCCGCGACCCGCTCACCGGCGAGGAGCGGCCCGCCACCGGCATCCGCGTGGTCAAGCTGTCCGACCAGCACGCCTGGCTGGAGACCGGATCGGCCGACGACGTCCAGGTCGGCGACTGGGTGGCGCTCGGCATGTCCCACCCCTGCACGATCTTCGAGAAGTGGCCGCTGATCCCGGTGGTGGAGGCCGACGGCACCGTCACCGACTACGTCCGCACCTTCTTCTAGGCACCGGCCGGTGGACCTGGTCATCCGGGGCGCCCGTGTCGTCGACGGCACGGGCGGCCCCTCGTACACCGCCGACGTCGGCGTCCACGAGGGCCGGATCGCCGCCGTCGGCAGGCTGTCCGGCGGCCGCGAGACCGTCGACGCGCACGGTCTCGCCCTGGCCCCCGGCTTCGTGGACATGCACGCCCACAGCGACCTCGCCCTGCTCCGCGACCCGGACCACAGCGCGAAGGCCGCCCAGGGCGTGACCCTCGAAGTCCTGGGCCAGGACGGCCTGTCGTACGCGCCCGTCGACGACCGGACCCTCGCCGGGGTGCGGGCCGCGATCACCGGCTGGAACGGCCCCGGCGACGACGTCGACTTCGACTGGCGCACGGTCGGCGAGTACCTCGACCGGCTGGACCGCGGCTTCGGCGGCGAGGGCATCGCCGTCAACGCCGCCTACCTCGTCCCCCAGGGCACCGTCCGCGCCCACGTCGTCGGCTGGGACGACCGCCCGGCGACCGCGGCCGAGCTGGACCGGATGCGCGCCCTCGTCGCCGACGGCCTCGCCCAGGGCGCCGTCGGCATGTCCTCCGGTCTCACCTACACCCCCGGCATGTACGCCTCCGGGGCCGAACTGACCGAACTGTGCCGGGTGGTGGCCCGGTACGGCGGCTACTACTGCCCCCACCACCGCAGCTACGGCCGGGGCGCCCTCGCCGCCTACGCCGAGATGGTCGACCTGACCCGGGAGGCGGGCTGCGCCCTGCACCTCGCGCACGCCACCATGAACTTCGGCGAGAACGAGGGCCGGGCGGGCGCACTGCTCGCCCTCCTCGACGCGGCCCTGGACGCGGGCGCCGACATCACCCTGGACAGCTACCCGTACACCCCCGGCTGCACCACCCTCGTGGCGCTGCTGCCCGGTTGGGCGAACGCGGGCGGTCCGGAGGCGGTCCTGGCCCGGCTGCGCGACGACGCCCTGGCGGAGCGGATCCGCCACGCCCTGGAGCACGAGGGCGCCGACGGCTGCCACGGCGTCCCCGTCGACTGGTCGACGATCGAGGTCTCGGGCGTCGCCGATCCCGCGTACGCCGCCCACGTCGGCACCCGCGTGGACGGCTGGGACACCGCCCGCCGGCTCCTGATCGGCGACCGGCTCGCACCGACGGTCCTCCAGCACGTCGGCCACGAGGAGAACGTCCGGGCGATCATGCGCCACCGCGCCCACACCGGCGGCTCCGACGGCATCCTCCAGGGCGCGAAGCCGCACCCGCGGGCCTACGGCACCTTTCCGCACTACCTCGGCCACTACGTCCGCGAACTCGGCCTGCTCTCCCTGGAGGAGTGCGTCGCGCACCTGTCCGGCCGGCCCGCGGCGCGGCTGCGCCTGCCCGACCGGGGCCTGGTCCGCGTGGGACACCGCGCCGACCTCGTCCTCTTCGACCCCGACACGGTCGCGGCCGGCTCCACGTACGAGCGGCCCCGCACCCTGCCCGCGGGCATCCCGCACGTCCTGATCTCGGGACGGTTCGTCATGCGCGACGGGCACCGGACCCAGGTGCTGGCAGGCCGGTCGGTGCGCAGAACCGGCCACGTTTCCCGGTAGATCCGCCGCCTACGATGGGCGCCATGGTCGCCTTCGCCCTCGCCGCCCTGCTCTTCCTCGCGTTCTGCATAAGCGTCAGACAGGACCGGCGCCGCTTCAGCAACGCCGTGCTCCTGGGGCTGACCTTCCTGACCGCCTTCTCCGCCCTCTTCCTCCAGGTGGCCAAACTTCCCTTCTGGGCGGCCGTCACGGTCGTCGTGCTCACCTTCGCCGCACCGGCGTTCGGCATCCTGGCCCTGGGCGTCCTCCTCGTCCGCAACGGCATGACGATGGTCCGCAAGGAGGGCTTCCGCCCGGCCAACCTGCTGTCGCTGCTGGCCGGCCTCGCGATCTTCGCTCTGATCGGGCTGCTGGTCCTCGTCGGCGTCGTCGGCTCCCCCGTACTGGGCGGCATCGCCGGGACCCTCACCGTCGTCGCCGGCTACATCTCCTTCGTCTTCTTCTGCTTCCTCGGCTACGCCTACCTCTACGGCCGGATCAAGGTGCGCGGCGACGTCGACCACGTGGTCATGCTGGGCTCGGGCCTGATCGGCGGGGACCGCGTGCCGCCGCTGCTGGCCTCGCGCCTGCGCAAGGGGCAGCAGATCTACGAGGTCCAACTGGCCCGCGGCGGCCGGCCGCCGGTGCTGCTGGTCTCGGGCGGCAAGGGCTCGGACGAGAAGGTCGCGGAGGCCCGGGCGATGGCGGACTGGCTGATCGCGGAGGGCGTGCCGGCGGAGCACATCGTGCTGGAGGACCGGTCCACCACGACCGAGGAGAACATGCTCTTCAGCCGGCAGATCATGGAGGCCCACGATCCGGGCTACCGGTGCGTGGTGGTCACCAACAACTTCCACGCCTTCCGGGCCGCGATGCTGGCGCGCAAGACCGGCGTGAACGGGCAGGTCCTGGGCTCTCCCACCGCGAAGTACTACTGGCCGAGCGCCACCATCCGCGAGTTCGTCGCGGTCTTCTGGGAGCACCGGACGGTCAACCTGTCGATCTGCGGCCTGCTGGCCGTCTTCGGTGCGCTCGGCACGCTGGCCGCGGTCCTCGTCTGACCGGCGGCCGCCCCGCGCGAACGGGGAAGGTGCCGTGACTCCCCCCTTGGCAGTCACGGCACCGTTCCCGGCTTCGAGCGGGTCCGTCAGACCCGCTGCCAGAGCGCCGGGACGTTCGGCGGCTCCCAGCCCGTCTGGGCCTGGTGCCCCTGGATGCAGCGGTAGGTCGAGCCGCCGTGGGTGACGGTGGCGCCGGCCGCGTAGACGGTGCCGGCCTTCCAGGTGCCGCCCGGCTCCGGCTCGGGGCCGGGCCCGGGGCCCGGGTCGCTTCCGCTGACCTTGAGGGTCAGCCCGTACGCCGACAGGATCGGGTTCAGCGGCTGGAAGAAGGTGGTCCCGCCGCTGGAGCAGTTGCCGGAGCCGCCCGAGGTCACGCCCTGGGCCTGGCTCCCGGAGATGTAGGAGCCGCCGGAGTCGCCCGGCTCGGCGCAGACCGTCGTACGGGTCACGCCGGAGATGGTGCCCTCGGGGTAGGTGACGCTGGTGTTGTGCTGCTGGATCGTGCCGCAGTGCCATCCGGTGGTCGAGCCGGACCGGCACACCGACGCCCCGACCGGCTGCAGCACCGAGCCGGCGACCTGCACGTTCGCGCCGCCGCTGCCCTTCACGTACGGGGTCGAGGACCAGTTGGCGTTCGCCGCGACCCAGGCCATGTCGTTGCCCGGGAAGACCGACGCCTGGAAGGAGCCCTGGGCGACCTGGTTGAACCCGGTGGTGGTGGTCCCGGCACGCCCGCAGTGCCCGGCGGTGGCGAAGCCGTTCACGGTCCCCTTGGTCACGGGGAACCCGACGGAGCAGCGGCCGCTGCCGTTCATGTAGTAGGCGTCCCCGCCGCGCAGGTCGTGGAGCGGACGCGGGGCCTCGGCCGTACGGACCACCGTGACCAGGGCCGCGTCGGTACCGGTGGCGGCGAGCAGCCGGGCGGCGGCCCCCGCCTCGGCCTCCTCCACGACGAGCGTGTTGGAGCGCGGGTCGACGTAGCGGACGGGGGTCGCGGGGCCCGCGGCCCGGTCCAGGGCGGCCTTGGCTCCGTCGAGGTCGGCCAGGGCTCGGGTGACGAGCTGCGCCCGGGCCCCGGTGGCCCGTATCGCGGCGGTGTCGGCGGCCCGGGTCGTCGCCACGGTGAGTACGGCGGAGTCGGCACCGTCCACCCAGGCCCCGGCGAAGGCGGCGCCGAGCCGGTCCCGGAGGCGGGCGGCGGTGGCCCCGGCCTCGGCTTCGTGTGCGAGACGGGCCTTGGCCTGCGTGGGGGTCAGGCCGAGGTCGCGCTGCATGGCGGCGAGCAGCTCGGGGGCGGCGTCGGCGGTGCGCAGGGTGGCGGCTGCCGAGGGCACTGCGGGGGCGGGGTCGGCGGTGGCGCCGCCCGTCCCGGCCAGCAGCAGCCCGGCGGCGGCCAGGGCGGTACACGCCGCGCGGGCGTGTCGCTTGAGCATGGGGGATCTCCTCGGTTTCCGGTGGGGGTCTGCGGAAACCGTAGAAATCCGAACCTGCCCGCGGGAGCTGCCGGTTGGCCCCTCCCCCGGTGTTATGCCCGCGGCCCCGCGGCGGCCGACGTGCGTTCATGGGGCGGCGGCCGGAGTATGGGGCCAGGGGAATACGTAGGAGGTACGCGATGGTCAGTGAACCCGACGAGCAGCCCACGCGGTCGGACCGGCTCTTCACGGGCGGGGAACGGCCGTACGACCCCGAGGACCTCGTGATGGCGACAGGCCACGACCCGACTCCGGAGCGGGTCGAGAAGGCCCGCAAGTTGATCGAGAAGGAGGGCCCGCAGGTCATCGAGCGCTACCTGCCGTAGCCGCCCGAAGGCTGCCCCACCCGCCCCGGCCCCGCCCTCCAGCCTCGCCGGCGATCGAGGCGCGGGTCCGGGGCGGAGCCGTTCGTCCAGCCCCGCCGCAGCCCGGCTAGGCGGCAGGCGACGGCGCGGCCGCCCGCAGGCCCGACCCCCCGGCCGCCCTCGCCAGAGCCTCCGCATGCGCGGCCCTCGCATGGCCCAGCACATCGGCAGCCCGCGCAGCGACCCGCGCGGCGGGATGCCACCCGAGCACGTGCCGCCACACCAGCGGCGTCCCGGCGAGCGGCCGCGTGACCACCCCCGGGGTCACCGGGAAGGTGGCCCGGCACAGGCCGACGGCCCGCCCCACCTGCACCAGGTGCACACAGGAGGCGGTGTCGGTCTCGTAGACGCAGGCGGGCGTGAATCCCGCCCGCACGCAGGCCGCGGCGAAGCAGTCGCCGAAGCACCCGTCGCCGGGGACGTCCGTCCACGCCTCGGCGGCCAGCTCGGCCAGCTCCACCGACTCCCGCGGGGCCCGGGCCAGGGCCAGCGGGTGGTCCTCGGCCAGCATCACGTGCACCGGGTCGCGCGCCACCTCCATCCAGGCGAGCCGTCCCGGCTCGGGCGGCGCGCTCTCCCCGCAGACGCCGACCAGCGCGAAGTCCAGCCGCCCGTCGGCGACGCTCCCGGCGACCTCCTTCTCCGACCAGGAGGTGTACGTCGTCACCGGCACACCGGGCTCCCCGCGCGCGAGCCGGTCCACGAGTGCGCCGAGGAGCGGTCCGTGCGTCCCGCCGAGGCGGTAGCCCGGCGCCCCCTGCCGGGCGAACCGCTGGGCCTCCTCCTGGAGCTCGCACACCGCGGGCAGCAGCACTCGCGCCCGCTCCAGTACCAGCTCCCCGAGCGCGGTGGGCCGTACGCCCTCCCGCCCGCGCACGAACAGCATGCCGCCCAGCGCCCGCTCGATCCGCTTCAGCTGCGTACTGAGCGCGGGCTGCGCCAGGCCGAGCGCGGTGGCGGCCCGGGTCAGGCTGCCGGCGTCGGCGACGGCCCTGACGATCTTGAGGTGCCTCAGCTCCAGATCCATACGAGGAGCTTGGTTCAGACCTATAGACGTGCGCTATGGGTCGTACGCATCCAGAATCGTTAATGCTCGTTAGCCGCCAGGGGGCCACAACCCTAAGGACAGGTAAATGCACACACTCGAAGTCGACTGGGACCACCCCACGGACCCGCGACCCGGTCCGCAGCTCGACCATGTCCGCGCCTACGTCAGCACCGCCGGCGCCGACGGGCACCTCTGGCACGGAGTCCCCACCCTGCTGCTCACCACGCTCGACCGCGCCACGGACACCACGGTACGCACCCCGCTGATCTACGGCGAGGACGAGGGCCGCTTCCTCGTCGTGGCCTCCGCCGACGGCGCCCCGGACCACCCCCGCTGGTACCGCAACCTCACCGCCCACCCGGAGGTCCGCCTCCAGGTCGGCGCCGCCGTCATCGAGGCGACGGCGCACACCGCCACCGCGACGGAACGGGAGGTGTACTGGGAGATGATGACCGCCCTCTGGCCCCCCTTCGAGGACGACCAGGCCGCCGCCCGCCCCCGCGAGATCCCCCTGGTGATCCTGGAACGCCTCCCCGGCCGCTAGGCCGCCTCTTCCGGATCCTGCCGGGCGGCGCGGGCCCGGCAGGATCCGAAAGAGACGACCTAGCGGGTGCCCTTGCGGGGCTCGTCCCGGACCTCGAACCGCACCGAGCGCACCCTGAGGTGGTCGGTCGCGGGCCGGCCCATGGGGCGCAGCCGCCACTCGGAGCCCGCGCAGTCGGCGTCGGCGTAGACGGTCGCCCAGGAGTCGGTCTGGTTCTGCGGTGCGTAGCCGGATTCCACGTCGTCGGAGCCGACGGCGTAGAGGTTGATGCACTCGCCGCTGTCCGGATCGTCCAGGATCACGCGCTGCTCCTGGCCGAAGTCGTCCGTGTACTTGTAGTGGAACTGGCCTTCGGCGGCCAGGGCCGAACCGGGCAGGGAGAGGACCAGCGCGCAGGCTGCGACCGCGGCGGCCGCGGCATTGCGGAGCTTCATCGGGGAAACCCTTCGGAGGGGACCGGGAGGTCTGCGGGCACGACCCTAGGAGGGCCGCCCGCGGAGAATCGATCCTCCGAAAGCCGTCGGCGTGGCGGATCAGCCGTGGTCGTAGACGGTCACCGCCACGCCGCGCTCGCACAGCGCCCCGGTGATCAGCGGCTCGACCCGCGACCAGCTGCCGCCCGCGAGCCCACAGCCGATCCTCGGCATGTGCACGCCCGCGCCCAGCTCCACGGCATGCCCGGCCAGCGCGGCCAGACAGCGCTCCAGGGCGTCGTAGCGGATCGGCGGGCCGCCGCTCCCGATGCGCATCCCGCGCTGTCCGACCATGTTGGCCACCCACACGTCGGGCTTCACCCGCACCACCTGCACGGCGCCCAGCCCGAAGTCGTTGCCACTGCGCCCCCGGTGCCAGGCCCGGTACGCGGCCTCCGGCTCGGGCCACCGCTTCGAGACGGCCAGCACGAAGCCCTTCCCCCACCCGCCGAGGTCGTTGCAAACGTGGGCGATGATCTTGGGCCCCTTGGCCTGGGGACTCGTAGCGTCCCCCGCGATGATCCTCAACGGCTTCATGACCCGAAGGTAAGCCGCCCCGCCGACAACGCCGAAGGCAATAAGGGCCGAGCGCGACCAAGGCAGGCCGATCGGGCGGTCCAGCCCGATCGGGCCGATCGGGCCGGACCGGCACCCGAGGTGTGCGGGGTGGTGTGGGGGCGGTGTTTCGGCGGGGCGGGATCAGGGATGTGCTGGGGGTTTCCCGTCAGTCCCATCGTCTCTCCGGTTCGTGCCGGTCCCTCAAGGGCGCTCCTTCGTCGCGTCGCTTCGCGATGTCGCTGCGCTCCACCCTTGACCGCCCGTCCCGCCCCGGAAATCCGAAAGACTGCCGGGAAGCCCCCAAAGGGACGGGCCGGGGGATCAAGACACCATCGGGGCGGCGCCCTGCCCGGGCGGAGCCCGGTGCGCCCCAGATCGCTACGCGCTCCTCACGGCTCGGCGTCTGCCAGCCTCTGCGGCTGGACATAGGCCGCCATCGATCGCTACGCGCTCCTCGATCACGCGACTGCAGACCGTCTGGGGCTGGTAATAGGCCGCAGGGGCCCGATTCGCTCCTCATAGACGGCGTTCGAGGGCGGTCTGGGGGAGGAAAAGCGCCAGATGACGGCTGAGGCGATGCCAATCCAGGTGTAGGTGGATGCGCGCCCCAAAGAGCCGACAGATTGCCCCAGTTGCCCCCATATGGGCGGGCAAGTGGGATGCCACCTCGCCCTTGATGGGGGTTGGCATCGACTCAGCCGATGGATCACCCTCCCACCCCTCCAATCCACCCCTCCCAGCCCCGAACAAGGGCCGGACGCAGTCTCGGAGAAGCGCGTAGCGATCGATGGCGGCCTATGTCCAGCCCAAGAGGCTCGCAGACGCCTTCCGACAGGAGCGCGTAGCGATTTGGGGCGGCCTATGTCCAGCCCAAGGGGCCCGCGGACGCCGTCGGGCAGGAGCGCGTAGCGATTGGAGGCGCACCGGGCTCCGCCCGGGCAGGGCACCGCCCCGATGGTGTCTTGATCCCCCGGCCCGTCCCTCTGGGGGCTTCCCGGCAGTCTTTCGGATTTCCGGGGCGGGACGGTCGGTCAAGGGTGGAGCGCAGCGACATCGCGAAGCGACGCGACCGAAGGGAGCGCCCTTGACGGGCCGGCACGAACCGGAGAGACGATGGGACTGACGGGAAACCCCCAGCACATCCCTGATCCCGCCCCGCCGAAACACCGCCCCACACCACCGCAGCGCCCTCCCTGTCCCGCCCCACCGGCTTCCGCCGCACTCCCACGCCGCCGCACCCTGGGGGCGGGTGGGCAACCACCGCCCCGGGGCGCGGGGGCCGCGGGGGTGAAGGCCCCGCCCGCGGGGAGCCCGTACCCCTCAGAGGTACTCGCGGGCGAACTCCACCGCCCACTCGACCGCGGCCACCGGGACGCTGCCCGCCGCGGGGTCGATGGTCAGGCGGGCGTCCTCCCAGCCGCGGCCGTGCTCGCGGAAGATCGCGAAGTGCCCCTCCTCCGGGGTTCCCTCCGGCCTGACCAGGAACTCGATCGCCCGGTCGTCGCCATCCGTGCCGATCGTGGTGATCGCCATGTCACCGACTAGGAACTCCACTGCCCCGCGCCCCTCACTCGCCGCCGCTTCAGGCATCGCTCGCTCGCTCGCATCGCTCGCCCTGGTTCAGGACTCCACCCTCCCCCGCGGGCCCGGCGGCCGCATGAGTGCGCGTACTCAGCCCGCATACTCAGCCCGCGCACTCAACCCGGGCACTCGACCCGGACACTCAGTCACCCCGCGCCCGCCCCGATCCCCCAAGGTGACGAGGGCAACACGCATCGCTTCCCCGGAGTTCGCCTCACCCATTCCGCAGGCCGGAGTGCGGCCGCGGCCCCGGATTCCAAGGGAGGAGCGCACGGTCACCCACCCATCGCGCCAATCAGGACAAAACAACCTTCGAGTCTCCGGGCGAAAAGGCAGGTCGAGCCCGCACCCGGGCCCGTAAGCTCCCGTCATGCAGGTGATCCAGTCAACCAAACTCGCCAATGTCTGCTACGAGATCCGCGGCCCCGTGCTCGAAGAGGCCATGCGGCTCGAAGCAGCAGGTCATCGCATCCTCAAGCTCAACACCGGCAACCCCGCGGCCTTCGGCTTCGAGTGCCCGCCGGAGATCCTCGAGGACATGCTCCGCAACCTGGGCACCGCCCACGGCTACGGCGACGCGAAGGGCCTGCTGTCCGCGCGCCGCGCGGTCATGCAGCACTACCAGACCAAGGGCATCGAGCTGGACGTCGAGGACATCTACCTCGGCAACGGCGTCTCCGAGCTGATCACGATGTCGATGCAGGCGCTGCTCGACGACGGCGACGAGGTACTGGTCCCGGCACCGGACTACCCGCTGTGGACGGCTTCCGTCTCCCTGGCCGGCGGCACGGCCGTGCACTACCGCTGCGACGAGCAGTCCGACTGGATGCCGGATCTCGCCGACATCGAGCGCAAGGTCACCGACCGCACCAAGGCGATCGTGATCATCAACCCGAACAACCCGACCGGCGCCGTCTACGACGAGGAGATGCTGCGCGGGCTGACGGACATCGCGCGCCGCCACAACCTGATCGTCTGCTCGGACGAGATCTACGACCGGATCCTGTACGACGGCGCCCAGCACTTCAACACGGCCGCCATCGCCCCGGACGTCCTGACGCTGACCTTCAACGGCCTGTCCAAGAACTACCGGGTCGCGGGCTACCGGGCCGGCTGGATGGCGGTGTGCGGCCCGAAGAAGCACGCCACCGACTACATCGAGGGCCTCACGATCCTCGCGAACATGCGCCTGTGCGCGAACATGCCCTCGCAGCACGCGGTGGCCACCGCACTCGGCGGCCGGCAGTCCATCGAGGACCTGGTCCTGCCCGGCGGGCGGATCCTGGAGCAGCGCAACGTCGCGCACGACCTGCTCACCCGGATCCCGGGCGTCTCCTGCGTGAAGCCGAAGGGCGCGCTGTACGCCTTCCCGAAGCTGGACCCGACGGTCTACAAGATCAAGGACGACCGGCAGATGGTCCTGGACCTGCTGAGGGCCGAGAAGATCATGGTCGTGCACGGTACGGGCTTCAACTGGCCCGAGCCCGACCACTTCCGGATCGTGACCCTGCCCAACGCCAAGGACCTGGCCGACGCCGTGACCCGGATCGGGAACTTCCTGGACGGCTACAGCCAGGCCTGACCGGCTGCCCGACCGGCCGACCGGCCGACCGACCGGCCACCGGGCCGGCAGCCGGATCAAGCCGCCGGACCGCGCATCCTCGGACAACAACAGGATTCAGCTCAACTTTAGAACCAATCCAATGTAGGATGGTCTCCTGACCAGGCAGGAGGCCTCCGCATGTACGAGCCGATCCGCACGAAGCCGGTCGTCCAGCGCATGGGCGGCACCACGGTCGACTACCCCCACAGCAGCCGCGGCGAAGCGCTGGGCATCCAGCTCGCCGGCCACCTCGCGGCCCTCCTCGCCGTCACCGACGAGCTCGGGCTCGACGAGGCCGCCGCCGAGATCGCCGCCCAGGTGACCCGGCTGCGCGGGGACCAGCCGGCCCGGGCACCCCAGGGCCCCGCGGGGGACGCCGCCGCGCTGCACCAGCGCGCCCATGACCTCGCCGCCCGCGCACTCCTCGTCGCCGCGTCCCGCGCCGACACCACCGTCGCGATCCTCGCCGCCGAGCGCATGGACGCGCACGCCGCCGCCCTGGAGTCCCTGGACCTGGCCGGCGCCCTCTAGACGGCCCCGGTCCGGGGCCGCGGAGGCTCCGGACCGGGCGCCATGACCCCTCGGGCAGGCCCTTTCCGGGCCCGCCCGCCGCCCGTCGCGCGGGCAATGAATTGGACAGATCCCGACCTGCCGAACACGATGTTGGCTGAAACATCGCGGCAGCACGGGGGAGGCCGCTCATATGAACCATCTCCTCCACTCCGCTTCGTCCCCGATCGAGCACCCTGGAGAGATGCGCCAATGAGCTTCGGCGATCCGAACAACCCGTACGGCCAGCAGCCCCCGCAGGGCCAGCCCGGCTACGGCCAGCAGGCCCCGCAGGGCGTCCCCCCGCAGTACGGCTACCCGCAGCAGCCGGCGCCGGGCGCGGCCCCCCAGTACGGCTACCCGCAGCAGACCCCGCCGCCGCCGGCCTACGGCGCGTACCCGCCTCCGGGCATGCCCGGCATGCCCGTCGGGATGCCGCCGCTGGCCCACTGGGGCCTGCGCTTCGGCGCGTACCTGCTCGACGCCCTGATCATCGTCGCCCCGATGTACGCGCTCACCGGCATCGGCGTCGCCATCGACGGCGGCGAGAGCGGCGTCGGCGCGGTGCTCGGCCTCGTCGGCTTCCTGTACACGATCGGCATGGGCCTCTTCCAGGTCTACAAGGAAGGCACCACCGGCCAGACGATCGGCAAGAAGGTCGTCGGCATCAGCCTGCACCGCGAGGCCGACGGCGCCACGCTCGGCTTCGGCATGGCCTTCGTCCGCAAGCTGGCGCACTTCCTGGACAGCATCTCCTGCTACCTCGGCTGGCTGTGGCCGCTGTGGGACGAGAAGAAGCAGACCTTCGCCGACAAGGTGTGCAGCACCGTCGTCGTCAAGGTGAACAAGAACGGCTGACCGGGCACCCGACCCACCGGCTACGGAAGCCCCGGTGTCGGGGTCGCCCGCGTGAACTCCGCGCCGGCGACACCGCACCAGGGCACCGTCGCCACCGGCCACACCGGGCCGACCGCCTCCCCGTACTCGGTCGCGCCCGGGGCCACCCCCGGGATCCGCACCAGCGCCTGGGCGGCCCGCCGCCCCGGATCCGCCTCGGCCCGGTCACGGAACTCCACCGTCACGACGTACGCGCCGGCGCCCTCGGCCCGCCCGGTCGCCTCCACCGCGGCCGCCACCCGCCGGCTGGCCGGATCGACACGGCAGCCGGTGACCCGTACGTCCTGGACCGCCGCCCGCGGCGGCGTCTCCTGCGGTTCACCGCCGCTCGCCCACACGTACAGGCCCAGCGGGGCGAACACCAGCAGCCCGGCGATCGTCACCAGGCCGACCAGCCAGCCCTGCCACTTCAACGCGCTCACGCCCATGCCCCGATCCTCCCGGGCGGCCGCCCCGCCCACCAGCACCCGCGAACTCACACAGCATTTCGAAGTGGGACCGCCTGGACACCTGACGTTCACTCAAGACGGCGCGGAATGTGGGTTTCCGTGAGCACGCTGCACCCGTGAGACGCATCCTAGGAATCCTCCTGGGCCTCCTCCTGATCGGCGGCGCGCTCTACGTCGCACTGCAGGGGCAGGAACACCCAGAATCCACGGCAACGAAGACCGTGCGTGGCGTCATCGGTTCGGAGAAGTCCGATTTCTTCCGCGACCCCGACGTCGTCAAGGCCCTTGCCGCCAAGGGCTACATCGTGAAGACGGAGACCTCGGGCTCCTGGGCGATGGACCAACTCGCCCTCAAGGACTTCGACTTCGCCTTCCCCGGCAGCAGTGAACCCGCCAAGGAGGTCGCGGCGGCCGCCGGGCTCAAGGGAGCCCAGGAGACCAAGCCCTTCTACTCCCCGCTCGTCGTGATCGCCAGGCCGGGCGCGGCCGAGGTGCTGGCCGCAGGCGGTCTCGCCGCCATGACCGGCAAGAACTCCGGGACCCTGCTGATGGGCCCCTTCCTCAAGGCCGCCGCCGAGGACCGCACCTGGCAGCAGCTGCCCGGCTCCTCCGCCCACGCCGAGCTGACCGGCACGGTGTTCGTCAAGACCACCGACCCGGCCTCCTCCAACTCCGGCGCGCTCTTCCTCGCCGCCGCCTCCAACGTCGCGAACGGCAACAGCGTCGTCGCGGACGACGCCGGGATCGAGCGGACCGCGCCGCTGATGCGCAAGCTGATCTCCGTCCAGGGCGCCCTGGAGACCAGCAGCGACGACCCCTTCCGGGCCTTCATCAGCGGCAGCGGCGAGCCGCTGATCCTGGTGTACGAGTCCCAGGTCGCCTCGCTGCTGCTGCAGAAGCAGGACCCGGGCGAGATGGTGGTGCTCTACCCGGACACCACCGTGAACACGGCGCACACCTTCGTACCGCTCAGCGACGACGCGAAGGAGCTGGGCTCGGTCCTGGCCACCGATCCGCGACTGCGCGAGCTGGCCGTGCTCCGCGGGTTCCGCCCGCAGGACGGCGTGGCCGAGTTCACCGCCGCCACCGCCCCGCACGCCGACCACCTCAACCCGGGACTCACCGGGATCCGCCAGGTCGGCACACCCACCGTCAAGATCCTCATGGCGCTCGCCCAGCGCGCCAAGGGCTAGGGGGACTTCAGACACATGACCTTGACACCTCCCGAGGACACCCCGCTCGTCCTCAGCGCCCCCGAGCCCGTCGCCCCCGTCCGCAAGGAGCAGGCCGCCGGACTCGTACCGCTCCAGGACGGCGTCCACGACGAGATGGCCCGCAGGGCCGGAGAGTACGTCGGCTCGCTCGCCGGGACCGACGCCCGCTCCCCCGAGTTCGCGCAGCGCATCGGCGAGATCACCGCACTCGGCTCGGCCGACATCCGCACCGCCGCCCAGCAGTCCAACCGGATGCTGGAGCGGGCCGTGCGCTCCCTCGGCTCCGACGGCGGCGGCGACGCCCAGGCGCGCGTCGCCGGCTCCCTGGTCGAGCTGCGGCGCACGGTCGAGGACCTCGACCCGCGGGACACGCCCGTCAAGGGCGCCCGCAAGCTGCTGGCGAAGCTGCCGGGCGGCAACAGGTTCCGCGACCACGTGGCGAAGTACGCCTCCTCGCAGGCCACCCTGAACCGGATCGTGGGGGCGCTGCGCAGCGGCCAGGACGAGCTGCGCCGCGACAACGCGGCCCTGCACACCGAGCGCTCCCGACTGTGGGAGACGATGGGCAAGCTCCAGGAGTACGCGGTCCTCACCGAGGCCCTGGACGGCGCCGTCGCCCAGCGGGTCGCCGAGACCGAGCACACGGACCCGCAAGGAGCCGACGCGCTGCGCGCGGACGTGCTCTTCCCGCTCCGGCAGAAGCACCAGGACCTGCTGACGCAGCTGGCCGTCTGCGCCCAGGGCTACCTGGCGATGGACGTGGTCCGGCGCAACAACGACGAGCTGATCAAGGGCGTCGACCGGGCGGCCACGACCACCGTCTCGGCGCTGCGCATCGCGGTGATGCTGGCCTCGGCGCTGGAGAGCCAGCGCACGGTGATCGAGCAGGTCAACGCCCTGAAGGGAACCACGGAGGGCCTGATCCGGGGCAACGCGGACATGCTGTCCGCGCAGAGCGGCGAGATCCAGCGGATCGCGGCCGATCCGGCGGTGGGCGCGGAGACCCTGCGGACGGCCTTCGCGCAGATCTACAAGACGCTGGACGCGATCGACACCTTCAAGGTGCAGGCCACCGAGAACATGGCGGCGACGGTGGAGTCCCTGGCCGGTGAGCTGCAGAACGCGTCGGCGTACCTGGCGCGGACGCGGACCGCCGGTGCCCTTGAGGGCGGTGCCCTGTGAGGGGGCGTACGGGCCGCGCCTGGATCGCCGGTCTGGTCCTCGCCTCGCTCGTCGGCGCGAGCGGCTGCACCTCCGACGGGCCCGCGGGGCCGGCGGAGACGGCCCACCGGGAGGGAACCCTGCGGGTGCTGGCCTCCAGCGAGCTCGCGGACATGGAGCCGGTGCTGGAGCAGGCCCGAAAGACGACCGGCGTCACCGTGAAGCTCACGTGGTCCGGGACGCTGGACGCCGCCGAGCAGGTCGCCTCCGGGCAGGCCGACGGCAAGTACGACGCGATCTGGCTCTCCTCCAACGACTACCTGCGGCTGCGGCCCGAGGCCGTCGGAAAGCTCTCCAGCGAGACCCCGGTGATGTCCTCGCCCGTCGCCCTCGGGGTGAAGCCGGAGGCGCTGGCCCGGCTCGGCTGGCAGCCCGGGGAGGTGACCTGGCCGGCGGTGCACGAGGCCGTCGCCGCCGGGAAGCTGACGTACGGGATGACCGACCCGGTGCGCTCCAACTCCGGTTTCTCCGCGCTGGTCTCGGTGGCCTCGGGGCTGTCGGGGGCGCAGGCGGCGCTGAGCGACGCGGACGTGAAGGCGGCGACGCCCCGGCTGAAGGAGTTCTTCGCCGGGCAGAAGCTGACGTCGGGCTCCTCGGGCTGGCTCGTGGCCGCGTACGGCAAGCGCGGGGACGTGGACGCGCTGGTGAACTACGAGTCGGTGCTGCTGTCCATGAACCGTGACGCGAAGGGCTCCGGCGCCCCGCTGACGGTGGTCCGGCCGCGCGACGGTGTGGTCACGGCCCACTACCCGCTGACCCTGCTGACCTCGGCCCCGGCCGGGGCCCGTGATGCGGGGCGGGCGCTGACGGACTACCTGCGCGGCCCGCAGGCGCAGCAGGCGATCACCGGGCAGACCTTCCGCCGGCCGGTCGCGGCCGGGGTGGCGCCGGCCGCCGGGCTGGACCAGGAGAAGCGGCGCGAGCTGCCGTTCCCCGGCTCGCGCGTCGTCGCAGACGGGCTGCTGGCCAGTTACGAGAACGAGCTGCGCAGGCCGTCGCGGACGGTGTACGTGCTGGACACCTCGGGTTCGATGAGCGAGGAGGACCGCATCGGGCGGCTGAGGTCGGCGCTCACCGACCTGACGGGCACGGGCGCTTCGGGTACGGGTCGGCGCTTCCGGGACCGCGAGGAGGTCACGCTGCTGCCCTTCGGGTCGAAGGTGAAGGAGGTGAACACGCACGTGGTGGAGCCGGGCAATCCGGGGCCGGCCCTGGACGCGATCCGCCGGGACGTGAAGTCGCTGGAGCCGGACGGCGGGACGGCGGTCTACGGCAGCCTGGAGGCGGCGTACGAGCAGCTCGGCAAGGGCGGCACCGACGCCTTCACCTCGATCGTGCTGATGACGGACGGCGAGAACACCGAGGGCGTCGGGGCCGAGCACTTCGACTCCTTCTACGCCAAGCTGCCCCAGGCGCAGAAGCGGACGCCGGTCTTCGCCGTGCTGTTCGGCGACTCGGACCGCAAGGAGCTCACCCACATCACCGAACTGACCGGCGGGAGGCTCTTCGACGCCACCGGCGGGAAGGGTTCGCTGGCCGGAGCCTTCGAGGAGATCCGTGGCTACCAGTAGGGCGACCGGGGTCCTGACGTACCTGGAGTCGAGGAAGAACCTGGCCGGCTCGGCCTGCGGGGTGGCCGGGCTGGCCCTCACCCTGGCCGGGGTGGCCGGTGCGTACTGGCCGCTGGTGGTCGCCGGGCTGTACGGGGCGGGCGCGCTGATCGCCCCGCCGGAGCGGACGGCGCCGCCGCCCTTCGATCCGCGTGAGGAGCTCGGGGTCCTGCGCGAGGACTTCGGGCGGCTGCGCGGGTACGTCGCCGGGGTGGAGCTGCCGTCGGGGCCCGGGGAGGCGCTCGCGGAGCTGCTGGAGCTGTACGGGGCGCTGCTGGAGCCGGGGTGGGTGGCGGATGTGCTGGCGGCCGACCCGGAGGCGGTGCACACGGTGTCGCGGGCGGTCCGGCAGGACGTGCCGGAGAGCGTGGACGCGTACAACCGGACCCGCTGGTGGAGCCGGATGGCGCCGGGCGGCGAGTCGCCGGAGCGGCATCTGGAGCGGCAGCTGGGGCTCCTGCGCGAGGAGGCGCAACGCGTAACGGCGGGCCTCCACGAGGTGGAGGCCCGCCGTCAGCAGACGCACACGACCTACCTGGAGGAGCGCGGACGCTCCTGACGGGACGGGTCGGTGCTGCGGTGGGCGCCGCTTGGTCGGGGGCTCCCACAGCGGTGGGACGCCGCTTGGTCGGGGGCTCCCACGTTCATCGGCCCTTGTTTCAGGGCGTGCCCTTCCTCAGGGCGTGTCCCGGCTCAGCCCAGGCGCTCCACGAGTGCGTGGTACTGCTCCCACAGCTCCTTGGGAGTGTGGTCGCCGTAGGTGTTGAGGTGCTCGGGGACCAGGGCGGCCTCCTCGCGCCAGACCTCCTTGTCGACGGTGAGGAGGAAGTCGAGGTCCTCGGCCGGGAGGTCCAGGCCGTCGAGGTCGAGGGAGTCCTTGGTCGGCAGGATGCCGATGGGGGTCTCGACGCCTTCGGCGGTGCCGTCGAGGCGGCCGACGATCCACTTCAGGACGCGGCTGTTCTCGCCGAAGCCGGGCCACACGAACTTGCCCGCGTCGTTCTTGCGGAACCAGTTCACGTAGTAGATCTTCGGGAGCTTGGCGGCGTCCGCGGAGGCGCCGACCTTGACCCAGTGGGCCATGTAGTCGCCCATGTTGTAGCCGCAGAACGGCAGCATGGCGAAGGGGTCGCGGCGCAGCTCGCCGACCTTGCCCTCGGCGGCGGCGGTCTTCTCGGAGGCGATGTTCGAGCCGATGAAGACGCCGTGGTTCCAGTCGAAGGACTCGGTGACCAGCGGCACCGCGGAGGCGCGGCGGCCGCCGAAGAGGATCGCGGAGATCGGGACGCCCTTGGGGTCCTCCCACTCGGCGGCGATCGTCGGGCACTGGGAGGCCGGGACGGCGAAGCGGGCGTTGGGGTGGGCGGCCGGGGTCGCGGACTCCGGGGTCCAGTCGTTGCCCTTCCAGTCGATCAGGTGGGCGGGCGCCTCTTCGGTCATGCCCTCCCACCAGACGTCGCCGTCGTCGGTGAGCGCGACGTTGGTGAAGACGGTGTTGGCGTACATGGTCTTCATGGCGTTGGCGTTGGTGTGCTCGCCGGTGCCGGGGGCGACGCCGAAGAAGCCGGCCTCGGGGTTGATCGCGTAGAGGCGGCCGTCCTCGCCGAAGCGCATCCAGGCGATGTCGTCGCCGATGGTCTCGACCGTCCAGCCGGGGATCGTGGGCTCCAGCATGGCGAGGTTGGTCTTGCCACAGGCGGACGGGAAGGCGGCGGCAAGGTACGTCGGCTCAACGGCCTCGCCCTCGCCGGCCGGCGGGGTGAGCTTGAGGATGAGCATGTGCTCGGCGAGCCAGCCCTCGTCGCGGGCCATGACGGACGCGATGCGCAGGGCGTAGCACTTCTTGCCGAGCAGGGCGTTGCCGCCGTAGCCGGATCCGTAGGACCAGATCTCACGGGACTCGGGGAAGTGCGAGATGTACTTGGTGGTGTTGCACGGCCACGGCACGTCGGCCTCGCCCTCGGCCAGCGGAGCACCGAGGGTGTGGACGGCCTTGACGAAGAAGCCGTCGGTGCCGAGCTCGTCGAGGACGGGCTTGCCCATGCGGGTCATGGTGCGCATGGCGACGGCGACGTAGGCGGAGTCGGTGATCTCGACGCCGATCGCGGAGAGCTCGGAGCCGAGGGGGCCCATGCAGAACGGGACGACGTACATCGTCCGGCCCTTCATGGAGCCGCGGAAGATGCCCTTCTCTCCCGCGAAGATCTCCTTCATCTCCGCCGGGGCCTTCCAGTGGTTGGTCGGGCCCGCGTCCTCCTCCTTCTCGGAGCAGATGTAGGTCCGGTCCTCGACGCGCGCGACGTCGGAGGGGTCGGAGGCGGCGTAGTAGGAGTTCGGGCGCTTCGTCTCGTCGAGCTTCTTGAACGTTCCCTTGGCGACGAGCTCCTCGCACAGGCGCTCGTACTCGCCCTCGGAGCCGTCGCACCAGACGACGCGGTCCGGCTGGGTGAGGGCTGCGATCTCGTCCACCCAGGAGATCAGCTCCTGGTGAGTCGTCGGGATGGTGGGAGCCGCGTTGTCGCGCGCCACGATTGCTCCTTGTTGAGGGGTTTGTTTGGTGTAGGCCCCGTGGGGGCTGCGACCCGGACGCTTCGCGCTCCGCTCATCCGGTGTCGACCGCACTCATCTGATCATCCGGTGGATGTGCGCATATGTCCAGAGGGCCTCTCACGTGAGCATTGCCACGTCCGTCAATCTTCCGTAAAGAGGATGAGCGGAAACCTACGGACCCGTAGGTAGCATGGCGCGCATGACTTCTGACGCCGCCGCCGTCCCCGCCCCCGAGGCCCCCGAGGCCGCCGCGGCCTCCCCGGTCATCGAGGCCGCGGAAGCCGTCGAGTCCGCAATCGAGGCCAAGCCGCTGCTGCGCGGCTGGCTCCATCTCGGCATGTTCCCCGCCGTCGTCGTCGCCGGCCTCGCGCTGATGGCCTTCACCGACTCGACCCGGGCCCGCGTCGCCTGCGGCGTCTACATCCTCACCGCCTGCCTGCTCTTCGGCGTGAGCGCGGTCTACCACCGCGGGACCTGGGGCCCGCGCGGCGAAGCCATCCTGCGACGGCTCGACCACGCCAACATCTTCCTGATCATCGCGGGCACCTACACCCCGCTGACCGTCCTGCTGCTCCCGCCCTCCACCGGCCGGACCCTGCTGTGGGCGGTGTGGATCGCGGCCGCCGCCGGCATCGCCTTCCGCGTCTTCTGGGTCGGCGCCCCGCGCTGGCTCTACACCCCCTGCTACATCGCCATGGGCTGGGCCGCCGTCTTCTTCCTGCCCGACTTCATGCGCACCGGCGGCATCGCCGTCCTCGTCCTGGTGATCGTCGGCGGCCTCCTCTACAGCGTCGGCGGGGTCATCTACGGCATGAAGCGGCCCAACCCCTCCCCCCGCTTCTTCGGCTTCCACGAGGTCTTCCACTCGCTGACCCTCGCGGCCTTCGTCGCCCACTACGTCGGCATCTCGCTCGCCGCCTACCAGCACTGAGCCCGCCGGGAGGGGCCCGGCCGCACCCTCGCGGCCGGGCCCCTCCTCCGTGCGTTCAGCAGGCGTAGCCGTCGCCGTCAGGGTCCAGCCGCAGCGGATCGCTGCCGTTGACCTTCAGGCGCTTCGGGTACGCGTGGGAGGCCAGCCACTCGCAGCGGGCCTTCGTCGTCGCCTTCACCTCGGCCGGGAACCGGGTCGGCACGCACACGTTGGCCGTGCCGTAGTGCCGGTCGCAGCCCGCCACGCTCGGCGGGACCGGGACGGAGTCCCGCTGGGCCGGGTTCTGCTTGGCCGGCCCCAGCCTGTCCGCGAAGGTGTGCTCGTGCGCGGACGGCTGCTCCTGGGCGGCCGCCAGCGCGGACGGACCGCCCAGGTGCACCCACGTCGCGATCGACGGGACGCCGTTGGCGTCGACCGCGAAGAGCATGTACCAGCCGGGCGGCGCCAGGTTGGGGTTGCTCGTGACGTTCAGGTCGATGTTGTTGCCGTCCACCGTCATCGGCAGGTCCACGAACCGCTGGTTCGGGTCCGAGGAGTGCGTCACCGCCGCCGGGCGGATCAGCTCCGCCTTGGCGATCGGCCGGTTCACGGTGATCCGCTGCGTGTCCCCGTACACCCACTGCGTGTCGATCACCGAGGTGATCTGCGGGCGGGCGCCCTTGAACAGGTACGGCGGCGTGTAGATCGACACGTTGTGGTTGTAGGTGCCGTTGCCCGGGTTGTCGCCCACCGACATGACCCGCCCGTCGGGCATCAGGAACGACGCCGAGTGATAGGTCCTCGGGATCGGATCGGTCGCCAGGCCCGCCTGGTAGCTGTTGGTGGCCGGGTCGAAGAACGAGGCCTCGAAGACCGGGTCGGCCCGGTCGTGCAGCCCGCCGCCCGTCTCCAGCACCTTGCCGTCCGGCAGCAGCACCGCCGAGACGTACATCTTGCCCTCGGCGCCGGTCTGCGGCCGCTTCCCGGTGCCCGTGTCGACCAGGCCCTGGGGCAGGTCCGGGCCGGCCGTGTAGGCGGGGCTCGGCTTCTTCAGGTCGATGATGTCGGTGATCCGGTTCGCCGCCGGGTTGCGTTCGTTGTTGCCGCCGCCGATCGTCAGGACCCGCTGGTCCTGGGCCGGGGGCAGCAGCACGCTCGCCGACTCGTCCCGCTCGTCCTTGTTGCGCAGGCCCGGCACGTCGGTGATGGTGTTGGCGTCGTAGTCGTAGATCGAGGCACCCGTCCCCGGGGTGCCGTTGCCGAAGGTGTGGCTGCCCGAGTAGAAGAGCCGCCCGTCCTGCATCAGGATCATCGACGGGTACAGGCCCCAGTACGACCAGGTCTGGTTGACCTCGTTCATCGGCAGCCACTTGTTCTGCGCCGCCGAGAACTTCTCCGCGGTCACGTTGCCCGTGGAGTCCTCCTTCAGCCCGCCGAAGGAGATCACGTCACCGTTGCCGAGGACCGTCGCCGACGGATACCAGTGCCCGCCGTTCATGTCGTTCGTCCTCGTGTACGTCTCGGTGACCGGGTCGAAGGTGTACGAGTCCTTCAGCCCCTGGTAGCCGATCGAACCGTCGGCCGACGGATAGCCCTTGTTCCCGCTCATCACCAGCACCCGGCCGTCCGACAGCTGCACGTGCCCCGCGCAGAACATGTCGACCGGCGTCGGGATGGTCTTGAACGACCCGTTCGCAGGGTCGTAGACGGCGGACGTGAAGGTGCCCGCGTTGAACTGCGCGATGTCGTTGCCCGAGCCCGCGATCAGCAGCACCTTGCCGCCCCCAGAGCCTCCGGCCTGGGAGGTGCCCCCGTTCAGCACGACCGCGTGCATGGAGCGCACCGGGTTCTGCGCCGGGATCACCTGCCACTTGCCCTTCGCGCACTCCTCCGCCGTACCCGAACAGGCCGGCTGCGGAGGGACCGCCCCCACCTCCTCCAGCGCGTAGTCGTCGGAGGTGAGCGTGCCCACGCCGTACACCGACAGACCCCAGGCGATCTTGTCCGTGTTCGGCGGGACGACCGGCGTACGGACCTCCGTACGCGCCCACCCGGCACTGACGGGCGGATTCTGCAGGTCGGTCCAGTACTGCCAGCCCGACGTCGTGTCACGGCGGAACACCGTCACCGACACGTCCGGGGTGTTCGACTTGTACCAGGCGGACAGGTCGTACTGCCTGCCCGGCGTCACCGTCGGCGCACACGTGGTGTTCTCGGTGACCAGCGCCTTGCGGTCGCCGTCCACCCGACGGGTCAGGGACACCTTCATCGCCTTGGTGCCGCTGTGCGCGTCGGCGACGGTCGAGAAGGTGAAGTCGTTGTCGCCCCAGCCGGACTTGGACCAGCAGGACGGCATGTCGGAGCCGGCGGCGCCGGCGGTCTCGAAACCGGGATTGGAGAGCAGATTGGGCGGACCGGCCGTGGCCTGCTGCGGTGCGGTGAGCAGCAGACCCGCGGTCATCGCCCCGACGGCGAGCAGTGCGGCACGCCGCCCCGCCCTCCGCCGGAAGATCGGACGCATGGAAAGGTTCCTTTCTGTGCGGCTCAACTCCTGGTGTGACGCCCCGAATCGGACGGGGAAGCATCGACCCGGGACGCATCGACCCGGGACCCGTCGACCGGGGACGTACGGCGCGGCAGATAGACCAGGGCCTCGGTCGCCGCGAACCGCAGGACGAAGGTGGTCACCAGCGCCAGCGCCGTGGCGGGCAGCACCCCCATCCCGAGCTGGGCGACGAACACCGCGATCAGCGGGATGCGCAGCAGCAGATCGGCGTTGGCGAGCAGCGCGAACCGGCCCACCCGGTCCGCCCAGTGACGGTGCCGGCGCCGCTCCCGGAAGAGCAGGACCTCGATGAGGACGAAGTTCCACAGCACCCCGGCCTGGTTCGCGACGATCTCCGCCGGGAGGTAGTGCATCCCCGCGCCCGTCAGCAGCCACAGCGCCGCCAGGTTCGGCACGAAACCCGTCAGCCCGATCAGCCCGAAGCCGATCATCCGCGCCAGCGGGGCCGCCGAACGCAACGACGCCAGGTGCGCCAGGAAGCGCATGCCCTCACGCGCCGTCGACTTCGACTCCCCCGCGAAGCGCTCCTGGAAGACGAAGGGCACCTCCGCCACCGCGGCCGGACGGCAGCGCACCGCCAGCTCCAACAAGATCTTGTAGCCGAGCGGTTCGAGGGCTCCGGCGGTCACCGCCGAGCGGCGCATCGCGAAGAACCCGCTCATCGGATCGCTGATCCCGCGCAGCGCCCGCGGGAAGAGCCCCTTCGTCAGCCACGTCGCACCGCGGGACACCGCGACGCGGTAGCTCCCGGCGAGCCCGGCCCGGCTGCCGCCGCTGATGTAGCGGGAGGCGACCACGAGGTCGGCGCCGGTGCGCTCGCCCTCGCCGACGAGTTCCGGGACCAGGTGGGGCGGGTGCTGCAGGTCGGCGTCCATGACGACGATCCAGTCGGTGTCCGCCCGCCCGATCCCCTCCACGACCGCCCCGCCCAGGCCGCCCTCGGCCACCTCCCGGTGCAGGACCGACACCGGAAAGGGATGGTCGGCGGCGGCCTTCTCGATGACGGCGGGGGTGTCGTCCGTGGAGTCGTCCACGAACAGCACCGCGCAGGGCCGGTCGCCCGGGAGCGCCTGCCCGAGTCGGCGCAGCAACTCCACGATGTTCCCTGCCTCGTTGAAGGTCGGGATGATGAGGGTGACACTGCCGGCCACAACGCGCGGAGCGTGTTGCTCCGCATCGACCGGGGCACGCAGGGACCACAGGTCCTCGCTCATGGCGGCTCAGCTCCCACTCTCGCGGTCGGTGCGGCGGATCTCGATGCGGTCCTCACCCGAACCGAAGACGGCCACCACGGTCGAATGCTCCAGCGCGGCCCTCACCGTGGGCAGCTCCACCGCGTCACGGCGCACCGTGGGCGAGGAAACCACGTAGTCGATGTCCCGCCAGCCGCCCGGCAGGGTCTTGGTGACCGCGGGGTCCAGGTCGGCCTTGTAGAACCAGATGGCGCCCGGCCCCGGCTCGAAACCGTGGTGCACGGCGTCCAGCCAGAGCGCGTCGTCGAGCAGCACCCGGGTCCCCGCGGGGTCGGCGACCTCGCTGCCGAGCCACGCCGCGGCCTGCCGGTACGGGCCGTTCGCGTCGACCGTCAGCGCGGTGCGGTTGCCCTCGTACCAGCGCGGCAGCACGTACACGGCCGCCGACGCGGCCAGTACGCCGAGCACCGCCCAGCGCACCCACACCCGCACCCCGCGCGCCCCGGCCCCGCGGCGGCGGCGCAGCACGGCGTGCGTGACGCTGGCCGCGCCGCCCGCCAGGACCAGGGCGAGGAACGGCAGCGCCTGGATCACGTACATCGCGGGCAGGTAGCCCGACGGCCGCATCGCGACGACGGCGAGGATGACGGCGGCGAGCGCCGGACCGGCCAGCGCCCGGGCGGTCACCGACCAGCGCACCGTGACGATCAGCAGCCCCGCGCCGGCCAGACCGCCGAGCGGCAGGACGGTGTCGTAGTACAGCCAGGACCGGAACACCCCGTTCGAACCGGAACCGGGCGTGAGGATGAAACCGGACCCCTCGCGGCCCATCTGGTAGGTGATGCCGTCGATGAGCGAGACGTGGCCGGAGCCCGGCAGCAACTCGCCGTTGAGCAGGGCGTACAGCGGGTACGACAGGCCGATCAGCGCACAGGCGGTGACGGCCCCGGTAACGGCGAACTTCCTGGTGTCGCGGTGGCTGTGCCGCCACATCGTCACCAGCAGCGCCGGCAGCACCACCAGCATCGTCTCCTTGGTGAGGACGGCGGTGGCGGCCGCCAGCCCGGAGGCGAAGTGGTGCCACAGATGGCGGTTCGGCGACGCGGCGAGGCAGAACGCCAGCAGCATCCACATCACGGCGATGTTGTCGAGGAAGATCTCCCGCTGGAGGACCACGGACAGCGGCGACAGCCCGAAGAGCGCCATCGCGAGCCCGGCCGCCCACCGCGGCAGCCACAGCCGGCGCGCCAGCACGTACAGCAGCACCGAGGAGGCGGCGGACACCGCGAGCATCGAGAACCGCATCGGTGCGACGGTCATCCACTCCGGGACGAACAGCGACGGCAGGTACGTCAGGGCCGCCACCTGGATCCAGCCGAGCGGCGGATGGTCGTACCAGTACGTGTAGTGGGCCAGGCCCTCGCCCTGCTGGACCGCCCACGCCTGGGCCAGGTAGGTGCCCTCGTCGTCGCTCAGCGTCGGGAAGTTCGTGATGTTCCAGCCCTGGACGGCGACGATCACGAGCAGCAGGGCCCCGCACAGCAGCAGGTCGGGGCGGGAGGAGCGGAAGCGCACGAGCGGGCGGACGGGCGGGGCCGGACGGACGCCGAGCCCGCCGGCCGCGGTGCGCCGGGCGGGGACGGCCGGGGTCTCGGTCCCGGGCCCGGGGGCAGTGGCCGTGGGCAGGGTGGCGGTCACTGGCGGCTGTCCTCTCGGATCGCGGTGGAGGCGGAGGCGGAAGCAGTTGCGGAGGCGGAAGCAGTTGCGGAGACGGCCGGGACGGTGACGGCCGGGACGGTCGTCAGATGGGCGCCGGTGTGACTGGTCAGCTCCCACTCGTTGCGGCCCCGCTGCTCGCGCCAGACGGCACGGATCGCTGCGCCCGCGAGCATCACCTGGTAGAACGGGCCGCCGACCACGAGCTTGACGTAGTGCACGAAGCGGACCCGCAGGCCGTACTGCCGGCCGAAGTCGTGCAGGCCGACGATCTCGAAGACGAACGTCACCATCGCCGTGATCATGGGCAGGAAGGTGATGATCGCGATGCCCACGGGGACGTCGAGGAAGACCGCGACGGCGAAGTTGACCGGGATGATCACACCCGACGCCGCCTGCATGAACGGTGTCATCAGCGTGTAGCGGGCGAGCCAGCGCTGGCCCCGGCCGGGCAGCTGCTGCCAGTCCTTCTTCCGGTACACCTGCAGGAACCCCTGGTTCCAGCGGGTGCGCTGCTTGAACAGGCTCACCAGCGAGCCCGGCGTCTCCTCGCGGGTCACCATGTCGGAGTCGTAGGCGACGACGACCTTCTTGCCGACCGACGACAGCCGCACCCCCAGGTCGCAGTCCTCGGCCAGGCAGTCCTGGTCCCAGCCGCCGGCCTCGCGCAGCACCTCGGTGCGGACGAAGACGGTGTTGCCGCCCAGCGGGATGAACCCCTTCTCGGCGTGCAGGTGGAGCCGGGAGCGGAACCAGAAGAAGTACTCCAGGCAGTTGCGCAGGCTGTACCAACTGGAGTGGAAGTTGATCAGCTGGACCCCGCCCTGGACCACGTCGGCACCGGTGGACCGGAAGGCGTGGTCGACGTGGGCCAGCAGCTCGGGATGGACCTGGTCCTCGGCGTCGAAGACCCCGACGATGTCGCCGCGGCAGGACGGCAGGGCGGTGTTGAGGGCCTTCGGCTTGTTCTTCGTCTCGTGGTGGTCGACGACCACCCGCACCCGGGCCGGCTCGCGGGCCGCGGCCCGTTCGGCGACGGCAGCGGTCTCGGGGTCGTCGTGCCCGACGATCACGATGATCTCGTAGTCGGTGTGGCTCGATTCCAGCAGCCGGTCGATGGTGTGCTCCAGCACCGCCTGCTCGTGGCGGGCGGGCAGCAGCAGCGAGAACGCCAGGCGCCCCTCCCCGTCGGGACGGTCGAAGCGCGTGGCGGCGAGCGTCTCCGGCGTCCGCCACGCGTGCATCTGCCACCAGAGCGTGAACGCGGCCATCCAGAAGAGCGCCAGTGAAATGACAGCAATGAACACAGACGTGTACAAAAGGCCCCCCACAGACCCGCCACCCCCAGGCGGCGATCAGAAAACCCCCCGGAGACTCGCGGCAGGCCCCCCGGCCCGCCGCCGCCCCGCTTCCCCCCGGACGCACCCCCCAGCGCGCCGTCCCGGTGACTCCCGAAGCCATGAGATTAGGCAGGGAACATGACATCCAGCCTCAGCGTCGATGAAATACGTGTTTCTGAATCGACATATACACAAACGGAATTGACGGCACTCCGGGCACTTCAGGGACGAACCGCACCCAACTGCTCCGCCAGCTCGACCGGGTCCGTCGTAGGCCGCGCGCAGACGAAATGTCGACACACATACGCCGCCGGAAGGTCGTGCACCAGTGTGCGCTCGGCCAGAAGAGGGAACTCCCCCTCGCCGCCCTCCGCGGGCTGCGGCAGCCCCACCGCCACCACCGCACCAGGAGCCGTCCCCAGCAACGCCGCCCGGTGCAGCGCCGTCCGCGCCGGATCCTCCGGATGCCCGACCACCGCCACCTCGCGCGGCCCGTCCAGCAGCGCCTCGGCCACCGACAGCCCGTGCCCGATGAAACGCGGCACGCGCGGACCCAGCGCCTGCACCACCCCGAGTGCCCGCTCCGCCGCCGTACGGTGCGCCTCCGAACCGGTGTGCGCCGCGTACGAGAGCAGCGCGCCCGCGGCCGCCGTCCACCCGGACGGCGCGGCCGTGTCCGTCGGATCCTGCGGCCTGCGGATCAGCTTCTCCGCATCGTGCGCCGTGTCGTACAGCGACCCGTCCTCGGCGGTGAAGCGGTCCAGGACCAGGTCCAGCAGGAAACCGGCGAACTCCAGCCACACCCCCTCACCGGTCACCGCCGCCAGGGCGAGGAAACCCTCCGCGACGTCGCCGTAGTCCTCCAGCACCCCCGCGTTGGCACCCACGTGCCCGTCCTTGCTGGTCCGCGCGAGACGGGGAGCCCGGCCGGCGGCCGCGTCGAAGTGCACCCGCACCAGCAGGTCCGCGGCCTCGGTCGCCCGCTCCACCAGGTCGGGCCGATCGAAGTACGCACCGCACTCCGCCAACGCCGCGATGGCCAGGCCGTTCCACGCGGCGACGACCTTGTCGTCCCGCCCCGGCGCGGGCCGCTCCGCCCGCGCCGCCAGCAGCCGCTCCCTGATCCCGGCGATCCGCTCCGCGTCCACCGCCGGCCCGTCCTGGGGCAGCTGGAGCACGGACGCGCCGTGCTCGAAGGTGCCCTCCTCGGTCACCCCGAAGTACCCGGCGGCCAGCACCCCGTCGTCCTCGCCGAGCACTTCCCGCAACCGGTCCGGCGTCCAGGCGTAGTACGCCCCCTCCACGTGCTCGCCGGTCAGCGGATCCTCGCTGTCGGCGTCGAGGGCGGACGCGAAACCGCCCTGGGCGGTCCGCAGCTCCCGGACCATGAAGTCGGCGGTCTCCAGCGCCACCCGCCGCGCGAGCTCCGAACCGGTGGCCCGCCACAGGTGGGCGTAGACCCGGCAGAGCAGGGCGTTGTCATAGAGCATCTTCTCGAAGTGCGGGACCACCCACTCCCGGTCCACCGAGTACCGCGCGAACCCGCCGCCGAGCTGGTCGTAGATCCCGCCGCGCGCCATCGCCTCACAGGTGTCGGCGGCCATCTGCAGCGCACCCTCGGACCCGGTGCGGGCGTGATGGCGCAGCAGGAACTCCAGCACCATGGACGGCGGGAACTTCGGCGCCCCGCCGAACCCGCCGCGCACGGCGTCGTACTCGCGCGTCAGCCCGAGCAGCGCCTGCGCGAGCTCCTCGGCCCCCGGGGTCCCGGCCTTCCCGTAGTCCAGCTGCCGCCCGGCCAGGTCCCGCACGATCTTCTGCGCGACCTCGGCGACCTCCTCGGGCCGCCCCACCCAGGCGGCCCGCACGCCTTCGAGCACCTGCATGAAGGAGGGCATCCCGTGCCGGGGCTCGGGCGGGAAGTAGGTCCCGAAGTAGAACGGCTCGGCGTCCGCGGTGAGGAAGACGGTCATGGGCCACCCGCCCTGCCCGGTGGCGGCCTGCACGGCTTCCATGTAGACGGCGTCGACGTCGGGCCGCTCTTCCCGGTCCACTTTGATGTTGACGAAGTGCTCGTTCATGTATGCGGCGGTCAGTTCATCTTGGAAACTCTCGATCGCGAGGACATGACACCAGTGACAAGAGCTATACCCAACGCTTAGCAGAACGGGTACGCCCCGCTCGCGCGCCTCGGCGAAGGCCTCCGGCGACCACGGCCACCAGTCGACGGGGTTGTCCGCGTGCTGGAGCAGGTACGGCGAGGTCTCGTTCGCAAGGCGATTCGGCATGGGCCCATCCTGCCGCACCACCCCGTGCGAGGCTCATGACCTGGCCATCAGGCCGCCGGTTCGGCGCCCTTGATGCGATCGGCCCATTTCCAGACCGGGACCACGCGAGAGTAGTCCCAGGTCCCGCAACCCTTCCTACCTGGTCTGATCAAAAGGTGACCGAAGACCGAAGCGATCACCTTCCGCTTCTCTTCGAAAGCCATTTCACCCGACTGCCACCGCAAGCGCATCGGTTCCGGCAGCCGGATGCGACCCTGCCCCTCCTCGGGGAAGAGGAGCCTCTCGATAGCGGCCTCGACGAGCGGCCCGCTGATGGCACACCGACCACAGCCACGCCCTGCGATGCAGATGTAGTTGTACGGACTCGTGCGACTGCGCGGGCTCTTGGCGCCTCCCATGAGCTGACCGCAGTCGTCGCCTCCCGCAAGTCGACCCCCGCAACGCACGAACCCGGTGGCGAGATACTTCGGTCCCGCCGCCCGGCCGGTCAGGCGTGGACTGAGCGGACCCCGGTGCATGTAGAGGCTTCCGGCCGAGAAGGTCGCACAGACCGCTCTCCACTGCTCGGGCGGGACGATGGCCTGCCACGCCCCGACCAGCGGACTTCCGGTGTCGGGATCGATCAGCAGCTCGCCCCGGTTGGCTCGGAAGCCGCACACCCTCGGAGCCGTGATGATCTGAGTGACCGATTGGGGGGCCAGACGACCCCCACGAGTTCCCGTGATCCCCTGCGCATCCCATTCGCGCACCACCTGCCCCATGGAGGCCCCGCCGATCCGGTCCTCGATCGCCTTGCGGACGAGTTCCGACTCCACCGGATGCAGCGTCTGCCGGTCCGGCAGCCACCCGAAGGGCCTCGGGCCGCTGTGCGGCAGCCCGTCCATGGCCCGCGACCAGTGCCAGTCCTGGACCCGGCGGCTGCGCATCTCCCCCTCGGCGGCGGCACCTTGGAGACATGCGGCACCTTGGAGCAGTCCGGCCTTGGTGTACGGATCTCGCAGGCCCTCCCGGGCCACGTAGACCCGCCCCGGTGCCGAGGTGAGCGCCGCCATGAAGCGGATGAAGTCCTCGGGCCTGCGGTAGAGGCGGTCGTCCGCGACCGCTACGACGCCCCGCAGCGGCCCGGCCGCGAAGGCGTGCCCCCGATGGAGGTCGGCGAGGAGGTGGTCGAAGGCGGGGCGTTCCCGGTCGTCCTTGGTTGCGTTGCGTGCGTTGTCGGTGTAGGTGGCCACCACGACGCAGCCGTGCTCGCGCGCCGTGCGTTCGTTGATGCGGTGCTGGTGGCGTACGCCGCGTGCGTCGCGGTGGGGGGTGTCCTGCGAGGTTCGGGCGTAGGAGGCGACCGGTATCTGGTCCATGGAGCGTTTCCCCGTCGAGAGTTGGTGCGATGTTCGCTACAACGCGCGAACGCCTCGCGGGGTTACGCCCGGGGGAACGGGCGTATCGCCATGCGGCCTTGGGTGCAGGGGAGTTGGTCTGTTTCGGCTCGGCCGTGCGAAGGAATGACCGCTTCCCTCTGAACTAGCTCAGATTCCCTCGCGCGCGGAGGAGTCCCGCAGGACACTTGGGGCACGTTGCCGGAGCTCTCTGAGGGGGATGCCGATGCGGGACAGCCATCGTGGTGAGGCCGAGCGTCTGTTGGAGCGGGCCGTGGACGAGGCGGTCCGGCGGGGGGCGGGCTCGGCGGATGCCGCGGGCGGGGCGGTGGTGGACAGGGCGGCGCTGCTGGCGCGCGGCAGGGAGGCACTGGACGCGCTCGCCGCGAGTGCGGCGCCCGAGTACGAGTCGTACGTGCGGGCGTTGGACGAGGCGGCGGCCGGGGACCAGTCGCTGGGTGAGGCGTTCCGGCGGGGGAACACGTCGACGGCGGTGCTGGTGACCGCGGTCGCGGCGGCCGCGGCCGTCGGGGCGGACCTGTCGCTGGGTGTCGCGGCGGGTACGGCGCTGACGACGGGCGCCGTCGTCGGGATCGCGGGGGCGGTGGCGACGGTGGCGAAGGTGACGGCGCTGCACGTGCCGGCCGCGAACCGGCGGGCCGGGGAGCTGGGCCGGCCGGGCGGGGCGGAGCAGTTGAAGCTGCAGTGGCTGTCGGCGCTGGAGGTGCGCGGGATACGTCCGTTCCTGGAGCAGCAGCGTGCGGTGGCGGCTGCGGCGCGGGCGCCGCGGCCGGTGGCGCTGTCGTCGGCGCGGACGGCGGGGCAGTTGCGGGGGGCGGACCGCAGTGCGGAGGCCCGGCGGCGCAGTGCGCTGGAGCAGTCGTTCGGGCAGTTGCCGGATGTGGCGGACCGGTTCGCGGGGCGGCGGGCGGAGCTGACGCGGATCGCGCAGTGGGTGCAGGCGGCGCGGGCGAGTACGGAGACGCGCCCGGTGGTCGTGGTGTTGCACGGGGAACCGGGGGTGGGGCGGACGGCGCTGGCGTTGCGGGCGGCGCATGCGCTGCGGGACCAGTTCCGGGGTGCGTGTGTGGTGGACATGCGGGGTGGTTCGCCGAGCGGGGAGCCGGGCGAGGCGCCGCTGTCGACGCGGGAGGCGCTGTTGCACCTGATGAACCGGCTGGGTGCGCCGCGGGAGCAGTTGTTGTTCCGGGAGGGTGCTTCGGCGGAGCAGCAGGTGAGGCGGTTGGGCGAGTTGTACCACCAGCACTTGCGGGGGTTGCCGGTGACGGTGCTGCTCGATGATGCGGTGGATGCGGCGCAGGTGCGGATGCTGGTGCCGGAGCGTTCGGAGAGTCTGGTGCTGGTGACGGCGCGGGAGCCGTTGGAGCTGCCGGGGGATCTGGCGGCGTGGGTCCATCAGCTGCCGGTGGAGCGGCTGGACGGGGATGAGGCGGCGGAGCTGGTGCGGGCGGCGGCGCCGGAGTCGGTGGCTGGTGAGGGGGCCGCGGCCGGGGTGGCTGCGGTGGTGGGGGTGAGTGGCGGGTTGCCGCTCGCTCTGCGGATGCTGGCTCCACTGGTGGGTGCGGGTGTGGGGGCTCCCGCCGGTGAGGGGGTCGGGGCCGGGACCGGGGCCGGGGTGCATCCGGTGGAGGCGGCGCTGCGGGCGGCGGATGCCCGGTTGGCCGAGCCGGCCCGGCTGCTGCTGCGGCGGTTGCCGCTGGCGGGGCGGGCCTCGCTGGGTGGTGCGGCGGCGGCCGCGCTGGCCGACGTACCGGAGCAGGCGGCGTTGCGGACGCTGGAGGAGTTGTGGGAGGCGGGGCTGATCGAGCGGGTCCGGGGCCAGCGGTTCCGGATGCATGACGCGGTGCGTGCGTACGCGGCGGCGCGGCTGGCGTCGGACGAGGACCGGGCGCAGGCGGTGGCGGCGCACGAGCGGCTGATCCGGAACTATGCGCAGCTGGCGGACTCGGTGATCCGGATGGTCGACGGGAAGATGTCGACGCGGGCGAACCAGTTCGGCGGGCATGGTTTCGTCTCGCTGGATGCGGCGCTGCGGTGGCTGGACGACGAGTCGAGTTTCATCACGGCGGCGCTGCGGCATTCGGAGGGGGTGGACCAGCAGGCGGTGCTGGATCTGCTGGGGGCGTTGTGCGACTTCTGTCTGCTGCGCGGGGACCTGTACCGGCTGGGTGAGATCGACGAGCTCACGCAGGCGGTGGCGGCGGGTCGGCAGGGCCAGGAGGGGCAGCAGGGGCGGCTGGTGCGGTCGGTGCAGTGGCGTACGGGTATCGCGGCGCGGCAGCTGGGTGAGCTGGACAAGGCGCGGACGACGCTGACGTCGGTGGTGGACCAGTACATGGAGGCCCATCAGGAGGCGGGGGCGGCGATGGCGCTGGTGTCGCTCGGGATCACGCTGCACCATCAGGGCAATCTGCCGGAGGCGGCGGTGCGCATCCGTGAGGCGCTGGTGCTGCAGGAGCCGGCGGAGCTGGCGGGTGACCGGGCGTGGGGTCTGCACGCGCTGGCGGCGGTGGAGCGGGATCTGGCGCATCTGGCGGAGGCGACGCGGCTGCTGGAGACGTCGCTGGCGTTGCACCGGGAGAGCGAGAGCGTGCACGGGGAGGCGTGGGCGCATTTCCAGCTGGGGCAGGTGCACCTGCGGTTCGGTGAGGTGGAGCAGGCGGAGAAGGAGTTGGACCTGGCGTTGCAGTTGTACGGGCGGACGCGGGACGACCGCGGCGAGGCCTGGGCGCTGACGCAGCTGGGGCGGGCGCGGGTGGTGGACGGGGATCCGGGGCCGGCGGTGGAGCGGCTGCGGGAGGCGCTTGCGCGGCATCGGGAGGCGGAGGACGCGCGCGGGGAGGCGTGGACGCAGTACTACCTGGGGCAGGCGCTGGAGGTGAGCGGCGAGCGGGACCAGGCGGTGCGGGAGCTGGAGCGGGCGCGGACGATGTTCTCGCGGATGCGGGACGTGTACGGGTTGGCGCACGCCCGGCACCATTCGGGTCGGGTGACGCGGGACCAGCGGGCGGCGCAGACGGGGAACCTGAAGAATTCGGGTTTCGCCCGGCAGTTGCTGGTGGATGCGCGGGCGGATTTCCAGCGGATCGGGCTGGCGCACGGTGAGGCGTGGACGTGCCTGGAGCTGGCGGTGGTGGACGCGGGCAACGGGCGGTTGTCGCAGGCGCTGGGGTTGTGCGAGGAGGCGGTGCGGCTGTTCATCTCGTACGGGGACCGGCGCGGGGAGGACTGGGCGCGGTTCCTGCGGTGCACGCTGTTGCCGTACGTGGGTCTGGCGGGGCCGGGGGTTCCGGAGGAGGCGCGGGTGGAGCTGGTGCGGCTGGTGGAGGCGCCGCATGCGGCGCGTGACGGCCGGCTGGTGGACTGTCTGGAGACGTACGGGGTGATCCTGGGCCGGGGTGTGGATCCGGCGGAGGGCTGGCAGGCGTGGCGGCTGGGTCTGGTGCCGAACCTGCACTCGCGGGAGGTCATGGGGGTGCCGCGGGGGTGAGCGGTCCGGCCGGGCCGGCCCGGGGCGCAGCCCTCGCCCCGCCCCCGGCGCCCCCAGGGCGGCGGTCGCGGCTCAGGGCTCGCACCGCCCCGGTGGCGGCACGGTCCGGCCGGCGGGGTGGCGGAGGCTCGGCGGCTGCGGCTGTACGACCGGGCGGCGGGCATAGGTCGCTGGGCCCGGGCGGCGGCCGGACGGGTCGCAAGGCTCGGCCGTTGCTGGCACCGGGCGACGGCCGGCGGGGCCGCGGGGTCGGCCGGCGTGACCGCCGGGGCTCGCCGGCCACGGCTGCACGGCGGAGCCGGCCGGCCGGGTGGCAGGGTCCGGGCGGCGGCCTGCGGGACCGAGAGACTCGGCCGGCCGTCGCGGCCGCGTGGCGGCGGCCGGCGGGGTCGCTGGGTCCGGGCGGCGGCCGGACGGGTTCGGCCGGACGTGGCGGCGCCGGGGGCCGCGTGGTCCGGCCTCGGGGGCCGCGGCCCCGGCTGGCGTCCCGTGCGGGCAGGGGGGTGCGCCCATGCGCGATCGCCGCCCCACCGTCGTGGGCGGGGCGGCGTACTCGGGGGCGGCTCGTGGCCGGTGTCGCGGGCCGGGGAGGGCCGCCCGGACCTGCGGGCGCCCTACGCGGTCGGCTTGGCCGCGGGGGTGGCGGTGGGGGCCGGTTCGGGGGCCTCTTCGAAGTCGACCCGGCCCATGTGCCGGTTCATGGACTTCATCAGGGCCCACACGCCGATTGCGAGGGCCGCGAACACGAGGAAGCCCAGGATGCCGGGCGTCACCTTGTTCTTGTCGAAGGTGTCACCCGCCAGGGGAAGGAGCTGGGTCAGTGCTGCCTGCGTAGCGCTCATAGCTACGCATTCTCCCGGATGCCCGCGAAGAGGTCGGACTCGGGGAGGGAGGTGTCGACGAGCGACTTCGCGAGCTCGTACTCCTCGGTGGGCCAGACCTCCTTCTGGACCTCCATGGGGACGCGGAACCAGCCGCCGTCCGGGTCGATCTGGGTGGCGTGCGCGATGAGGGCCTTGTCGCGGATCTCGAAGAAGTCCGCGCAGGGGATGTGGGTGGTGAGGGTCCGCTCCTTGCGCTCGAACTCCTTCCACCGCTCCAGCCACTCGCCGTAGGGGGAGTCCAGGCCGCGGGAGAGCATCGCCTCGTGCAGGGCGATGGTGCGCGGCTTGTTGAAGCCCTGGTTGTAGTACAGCTTCTGCGGCTGGTGGGCGGGGCCGTACTCGGCCTCGGGGTACTTCTCGGTGTCGGCCGCTCCGTCGAAGGCCACCATCGAGATGGTGTGGGTCATGATGTGGTCGGGGTGCGGGTAGCCGCCGTTCTCGTCGTACGTGGTGACGACCTGCGGCTTGAACGCGCGGATCTTCTTGACGAGCTCGCCTGCGGCCTCGTGGACGTCCGCGAGGGCGAAGCAGCCTTCGGGGAGCGGGGGCAGCGGGTCGCCCTCGGGGAGGCCGGAGTCGACGTAGCCGAGCCATTCCTGCTCGACGCCGAGGATCTGGCGGGCCTCCTCCATCTCCTTGGCGCGGACCTCGTGGATGTTCTCCTCGATGTACTTGTCGCCCTGGAGCTTGGGGTTCAGTACGGAGCCCCGTTCGCCGCCCGTGCAGGTCACGACCATGACGGGGACCCCTTCGGACACGTACTTTGCCATCGTGGCCGCGCCCTTGCTCGACTCGTCGTCGGGGTGGGCGTGGACGGCCATCAGTCGAAGCTGCTCGGTCAAAACAGGATCCTCTGCGATTCGGCGCGACACTCGGCTTCTATAGTGACCGAACTGGGGGACGGAAAATTCCAGGGATGACCCACCCTCCCCAGCGAGAGGAAAAGATCATGAGCGCGGTGCGCGAGGGACTGCCCGAGGGCCGGTACGGCCGGTCGGCGGACGAGCGTGCGGACCGGAAGCTCAAGATCATCGGGGCGGCGATGGGTGCCGTGCTGCTGGGCGTGATCGGCTGGATCGGCTGGGACTACGTCGCGGGCCGGAGCGTGAGCGCCGAGGTGATCAAGTTCCAGGTGATTTCGGACACCGAGGTGAAGGTGCACCTTGAGGTCCGCAAGGACGCGTCGGTCACCGGTGTGTGCACCATGGTCTCGCAGGACGAGCAGCACGCCGAGGTGGGCCGCGCCGATTTCACCTTCGCCCAACCCCGGTCGCGGGTCGACGAGGTCGTGTCGGTGAAGACCACCGGCCGGGCCACCATGATCGAGCTGGTCGGCTGCCAGCCCGCGGGGTCCGCCGGCTGAGACGCCCGGCCGAGGCGCTCCGCGGAGGCACTCTGGCAAGGCGTTCCGCCGAGGCTTGGAATGCGGCCCGCGGGGCAATGGCCCTCTGGGGTCCTCCCCCTTTTCTTCCCGAATTGTTAGGCTCGTGGTTTCGTCCGCCGCTGGCGGCCTTGTAGTCCCCTGTACCGACGAGGAGCACCCGTGACCCAGACGAGCGAGAGCGTCACCTGGCTGACCCAGGCGGCGTACGACCAGCTGAAGGCGGAGCTGGACTACCTCTCTGGTCCCGCCCGCACGGAGATCGCAGCGAAGATCGCAGCCGCCCGCGAGGAGGGCGACCTGCGCGAGAACGGCGGGTACCACGCGGCCAAGGAGGAGCAGGGCAAGCAGGAGCTCCGGGTCCGCCAGCTCACGCAGCTCCTGGAGAACGCCAAGGTCGGGACCGCGCCCGCGTCCGACGGTGTGGTGGCGCCGGGCACCCTCGTGAAGATCGCCTTCGACGGCGACGAGGACGACACGATGGAGTTCCTGCTGGCGTCGCGCGAGTACGCGTCCGCGGACTTCGAGACGTACTCCCCGCAGTCCCCGCTGGGCACCGGAGTGCTGGGCAAGTCGATCGGCGAGGACGCCGAGTACGAGCTGCCGAACGGCAAGAAGGCCTCGGTCAAGATCCTGGACGTCAAGCCCTTCACCGGCTGATCACCCCCGATCACCCTTGGTTCACCTGTGATGCCCCGGCCGGTTCTCCGGCCGGGGCATCACGCGTACGGGGCATCACGCGTACGGGGCATCACGCGTACGGGGCATCACGCGTACGGGCGCCACGCGTGCGGGGCCCGTACGGTCGGGCAGGGGCCTACGCGCTCGCCGAGCGGTACTTGCGGACCGAGAGGGTCCGGAAGACCACGATGATCAGTAGTGACCAGAGGACGGACGCCGTGACCGGGTGCTGCATGGGCCAGGCGTCCGGGACTCGATGCCGGCGACGACGGCCTTGCCGCTGTCGGGGCACAGGAGGGTGGTCAGGACGCGTACGGTCGTGGTCTTGCCCGCGCCGTTCGGGCCGAGCAGACCCAGGACGGTGCCTTCGGGGACGTCGAGGTCGACACCGTCCAGAGCCCGTACGTCGCCGAAGGTCTTGACCAGACCCTCGGCCTGGATGGCACCTGGCATATGGATTCTCCCCATGCGAATCGGGCCAGTGGGGTCGAGCGATTCAGGACATTTCTGCGCAAATCCTATGGGGGCAGGGCAGGCCCCGCTCGGCCGAACGGGTGGTGCGGGGGCTGGGGGGCTGGTCCGCCGATCCGCTAGCCCATCACCTTGTATCCCGCGCCGTGCAGCGTCCGCGCGACCTCCGCGCAGTGCTCCGGCCCCTTGGTCTCCAGGTGCAGTTCCACCTCCACCTCCGTGAGCCCCAGCCGCGGGTCGGTCCGTACGTGGCTCACGTCCAACACGTTCGCATCGACCACTGACAACACCCCCAGGAGCCCGGCCAGCGCCCCGGGCCGGTCCGCCACGCGCAGCCGCAGGGACAGGTACCGGCCCGCCGCCGCCATGCCGTGCCGCAGGATCCGCTGGAGCAGGAGCGGGTCGACGTTGCCGCCGGACAGCACGGCCACGACCGGGCCCGCGCCGTACAGCTCGGGCTCGCTCAGCAGGGCCGCCACCGTACTGCACCCGGCCGGCTCGACGACGAGTTTCGCCCGTTCCAGGCACAGCAGCAGGGCGCTGGAGAGGGCGTCCTCGGACACGGTGCGCACGTCGTCGAGGAGCTCGCCGATGATCCTGAAGGGAACGTCGCCGGGGCGGCCCACCTTGATGCCGTCGGCCATCGTGTTCGGGTCGTCGATCGAGACCGGGTGGCCGGCCTTGAGGGAGGGCGGGTACGCGGCCGCGCCCGCCGCCTGCACCCCGACGACCCGCACGTCGGGCCGCAGCGCCTTCACGGCGACGGCCACCCCGGCGGCGAGCCCGCCGCCGCCGATGCCGACGAGGATGGTGCGCACCTCCGGGCACTGCTCCAGGATCTCCAGGCCCACCGTGCCCTGGCCGGCGATGATGTCGCGGTGGTCGAAGGGGTGGATGAACACCGCGCCCGTGCGGTCGGCGTACTCCTGGGCCGCGGCGAGGGTCTCGTCGACGACCTGGCCGTGCATGCGTACGTCGGCCCCGTACTCCTGGGTCGCGGCGACCTTCGGCAGCGGCGCCCCGACCGGCATGAACACGGTGGAGCGGACGCCGAGGAGCGAGGAGGCCAGTGCCACGCCCTGGGCGTGGTTGCCGGCGCTGGCGGCCACGACGCCGGCGGCGCGCTGCTCGGGGCGCAGGCCCGCGATGCGCACGTAGGCTCCGCGGAGCTTGAAGGATCCGGTGCGCTGGAGGTTCTCGCACTTGAAGTGGACGGGCGAGCCGGTGAGCGCGGAGAGGTGCCTGCTGCCTTCCATCGGCGTGACCCGGGAGACGCCGGAGAGCATCTTCTGGGCCCCCCGGACGTCGTCGAGGATGACCTGGGGAACGGGCTGGGGCACGCGGTAGTTCATGCCGTCAGTCTTGCAGCCCGGGCGCGGCCCGGCGCGGAGCGTCCGCAGGGGCTGCGGGAGGGTCTGGGCGGGCCCCGGAGCGGATGTCGGGGCAGGGTCGGGGCAGAGTCGGGGCAGGGTCGAAATCTCGCCATGCGGGACACCGGCGGGACGGGCGTCCCGGCGGGCCGTACCAGTTCTCGTACGAGGCGTACGAGCCGCGGCAGGGCCGCGTACTCTGTCCCCCATCCTTGTCGGACCCACGCGAAGAGAGCCCACGGCCATGCCTTCCTCCCCGGCCAATTCCGATCTGCCCGTGCAGGCCGAAGCGCCCGCCGGAGCCGGTCTCCTCGACGCGCTCCAGCACCAGGTGGCGGTCTTCGCCCGGCGCGCCGAGCAGACCCGTCTGGGCGGCGTGGGCCAGGCCCGCAACTCGATGGACCGCGCGGCCTACCTGTTGCTCAACCGGCTCGACCTGGAAGGCCCGATGGGCGTCAAGGCGCTCGCCGGAGGCATGGGGATCGACTCCTCGACGGTGACCCGGCAGGTCGCGCCGCTGGTCGACGGCGGTCTGGTCAAGCGGACCTCGCACCCGGAGGACGGGCGGGCCGTGGTCCTCGCGCTGTCCCCGCGGGGGCTGGCGCGGCTGGAGGAGGTGCGCTCCTCGCGGCGCGAGCTCATGGCGCGCGTGACGGAGGGCTGGAGCGAGGACGAGCGCGAGTCCTTCACGGGGCTGCTGACGCGCTTCAACCTGTCGCTGTCGGAGCTGATGGCGGCCGTGGCCGAAGCCGGTCCGGCCTCCTGAGCGGAGTCCGTCCGTCCTATTGACCTGACCGGTCCCACCGGCCGCACTATGTGAATATGCGGGCGGTTGATCAACAGGTTGGCCCCTACGGGGAGTTCGAGGCTTTCGTCGCGGGGGCGGCGGGGCGGCTCCTGCATGTCGCGGTGCTGCTGACCGGCGAACCGGAGTCGGCCCGCCGGCTGCTCGCGGGCGCGCTGGCCCGTACGTACGCGAACTGGCGGCGCCTGCGCGCCGACGACCCGTACGACTTCACCCGCCACGAGCTGTGCGCGGCCTTCGCCCGGACCGGCTGGCGCCACCACGGCGGGAGCGGGGTGCTGGCGCGGCTGAGCCCGCCGGAACGGCTCGTGCTCGTGCTGCGGCTCTACGAGGGGCTCGCGGAGGAGGTCACGGCGGCGCAGCTCGGGATGCCGGTGGAGCGGGTCCGCGTGCTGTGCAACCGGGCCGTGTCACTGCTGCGGGCCCGGGAGGCGGCGTGAGCGGGATTCCGGACCGGAAGGAAGCCCAGGTCAAACAGCTCCTGGAAGGCCCGTACCCGGTGGTGCCGACGGGCCTGGCCGCGGGCGCGGCGGCCCGCGGGGACCGACTCCTGCGCCGGCGGCGGGCGTTGCGCAGGTTCGGCTGGGCGGTGCTGTTCGCCGCCGCGGTGGCCTTCACGGTCTGGGCCTCCCTGACCCGCCCCTGGGCGGGCCCGCCGTCCGGCGTCTCCCCACCCCTGGAGGGCTGGTAGCCCCGCCCTCCCGGCTGCGGCGGGCCGCATGGCGCGGCGTGACCCCGCCGGGCCCGGTGGGGCCCGGGCGGGGTCCGGGGCGGCTAGCCCAGCGCCTGGGTCAGGTCCGCGATCAGGTCGTCGGCGTTCTCGATGCCCACCGAGACGCGGATCAGGTCCGCCGGGACCTCGAGGGCCGAGCCTGCCACCGACGCGTGCGTCATGCGGCCCGGGTGCTCGATGAGGGACTCGACGCCGCCCAGGGACTCGGCCAGCGTGAAGATCTTGGTGCGGCCGCAGACCGCGACGGCCTCTTCCTCGCCGCCGGCGACCTGGAAGGACACCATGCCGCCGAAGTTGCGCATCTGCTTGGCGGCGACCTCGTGGCCCGGGTGCTCGGGCAGGCCCGGGTAGAGGACCTTGGTGACCTTCGGGTGCCGCTTGAGCACCTCGACGATCTTGGCCGCGTTCTCCGCGTGCCGGTCCATGCGCACGGCCAGGGTCTTGATGCCCCGCAGCACGACCCACGAGTCGAAGGGCCCGGCCACGGCGCCCATCGCGTTCTGGTGGTAGGCCAGTTCCTCGCCCAGCGCCTCGTCGGCGGTGACGAGCGCGCCGCCGACCACGTCGGAGTGCCCGCCCATGTACTTGGTCAGCGAGTGAACGACCACGTCCGCGCCCAGCGCCAGGGGCTGCTGGAGGTACGGCGACGCGAAGGTGTTGTCCACGACCAGCTTGGCGCCGGCGGTCCGCGCGATGTCGGCGACGACGGCGATGTCGGTGATGCCGAGCAGCGGGTTGGAGGGGGTCTCGACCCAGATGACCTTCGTCTTCGGGGTGAGGGCGGCACGTACGGAATCGGCGTCGGAGGTGTCGGCCACCGACCACTCCACGCCCCAGCGGGAGACGACCTTCGCGAAGAGGCGGAAGGTTCCGCCATAGGCGTCGTTCGGGATGACCACGTGGTCGCCCGGGGAGAGCAGCGTACGCAGCAGGCAGTCCTCGGCGGCCAGTCCGGACGCGAAGGCGAGGCCTCGGCGGCCGCCCTCCAGCGCCGCGAGGTTCTCCTCCAGCGCGGTGCGGGTCGGGTTGGCGCTGCGGCTGTATTCGTAACCGCCGCGCAGGCCGCCGACGCCGTCCTGCTTGTAGGTGGAGACCTGGTAGATCGGCGGCACGACCGCGCCGGTCTGCGGGTCGGCGGTGTTGCCCGCGTGGATCGCGCGGGTCTCGAAGCTCTGGTGCTCGTGGCTGTCGTCGCTCATGGTCAGATGCTATGCCCAGGCCCGGTGTGCACCCCCCTATTCGCCTGCCGCCCCCTCGGTCTGGTTCGCTGGAGGCATGGAGATTCTGTGGTTCCTGTTCGCCGTGCTCATGATCCTGTTCATCGTCGGCCCGTTCGTCCGGCGCCGGCGCGGCGGCATCCGTCTGGTCGCGCCCGGCAGCCCTGACGCCGCCGACCCGGCGAACTACGGATTCGACCGGCAGGAAGACCTCGACATCCGCATCCCCGGGCCCGACCAGGACCTGATGGACGCCCTCGACAACGTGCGGCGCACCGGGCAGTGGCAGGCGGCGTCGCAGTTGCTGGCCGGGACCCCGCGGGAGGGCGAGCGGCGCTGGCAGCGCGTACAGGCGTTCGGCGGCGCGGCGGCACTGGAGCTGGTGGCGCAGCCGGGTGTGGGCGCGCAGTGGCTGAAGGCGTGGCGGCTGGAGGCGGACAAGGACGCGGGCGGTGCGCAGGTGCACGCGGAGCTGCTGGTGCAGCAGGCGTGGCGGCACTCGGGCGGCGTCGGGTCCGACGACCACCGGATCATCCTGGAGGAGGCCCGGGACGCGTGCCGCAAGGCCGCACTGCTGGCGCCGGGGGACCCGGTCCCGTACATCACGGAGCTGGCGATCGCCCGGGGTCTGGCGTACCCGGAGGCGGAGTTCGACGAGCTGTGGGCGAAGGTCATCGACCGGGCTCCGGAGCACATGGGCGCGCACCTGGCGGCGCTGCACTACTGGTGCGCGAAGTGGCACGGCTCGCGGGAGAAGTCCGACGCCTTCGCCCACGCGGCCGCGGCGCGCGCCCCGCAGGGCTCGCTGCTGGCGGCGCTGCCGCTGTTCGCCCTGTACGAGAACCTGCCGGACGTGATCCTGAGCAGCGGTTTCTACCGCGGTGAGGCCGTGACGCGGGCGGTGGAGGGCGCGCTGTACGCAGTGCACACGGCCCGGCAGGACGACCCGATGCTGGCGCACGTACGGCACCTGCTGCTGCTGTTCCTGGTGCACATGGAGCGGTGGGCCGAGGCGATGGAGCAGGTCCGGCACGTGGACGGGTACGTGGGCGCGCTGCCGTGGTCGGCGGCGGAGGACCCGGCGGCGCAGTACGCGCTGTTCCGGGCCCTGGCGGTGGCGGGCTACGAGGCCAACGGCGGCTCCCCGGCGACGCTCCCCCACTAGGGCCGTCGCCGTCACCTACCCACGGGTACCCCCCACGACCAGCGGCGACGAGCGGTGAATAAGGTTGCCGTCAACATTCTCTGAGCCGCATGATGCGGCGTGGCGGCCATCGACCCTCGCCACGCACCTCAGCACCGCTTTCATCCCGTGGGGGGATCTGTCCATATGGGCGCTTCTTTGCGCGCCGTGCGCGCGCTCGTCCTGCTCGCAGGCTTCTATCTGCTCGGCGTCTTCCTGCTCGCCGCCCTCGTCGGCGTCGACTTCGCCGTCGTCACCTGGCTGCACGGCCCGGTCGCCTTCAAGATCATAATCGTATCGGTCGTCCTCGCCGTTCCGATCGTCCGCGGCCTGTTCATGCTCCGCACCCCCAAGGGCGAGCCGCCGGCCGGCATCACCGTCACCGAGGCGCAGGAGCCCCTCCTGTGGCAGACCGTGCGCGACATCGCGCAGCAGGTCGGCACCCGCGCCCCCGACGAGATCGTGCTGATCGACGAGGTGAACGCGGCCGTCGCCGAGGACGCCCGGCTGCTGGGCCTGCGGCCCGGAACCCGCCGCCTCTACCTCGGCCTGCCCCTGATGACGGGCCTGGACGAGATGCAGCTGCGCGCCGTGCTCGCCCACGAGATGGGCCACTACGCCAACTTCGACACCCGCCTCACCCCGCTGATCGCCCGCGGCCGCGCCCAGCTGATCCGTACGATCGGCCACTTCCACGAGCGCGCCGACAACAAGGTCGCCAAGGAGCGGGCCCGCCAGGAGAAGCGGGACGAGAAGCGGGTCGCCAAGGGCAAGGGCGCCAAGGGCGTCGACACCTCCGGCCAGGGCGCGACGTACCGCGCCATGGCCAAGATCTACATGGCGTACGGCAACTTCTACATGCGTGCGACCCGCACCGCCGGCCGCCGCCAGGAGCTCGCCGCCGACCTCGCCTCGGTGCGCGTCGCCGGACGGGACTCCGCCGCCTCCGCCCTGCGCGAGATCAACGCCCTGGACTCCGCGCACGACTTCTACATGAGCTCGTACGCCACCCTCGGCGTCGGCGCCGGCCTGCTGCCCCGCCCCGGCGAGGTCTTCGGCGGCCTGCGCAAGCTGCTCGACGCCCGCTCTGAGGACCTGGACGACCTGCGCCGGGAGCTGTCGACCGAGCCCGCCTCCCCGTACGACTCCCACCCTCCGCTCGCCGAGCGCGTCGCCCGTATCGAGGCCCTGCCCGACGACGGCCGCGGCGGGCAGAGCGCCCGTCCCGCCCTGGCGCTGCTGTCCGACGCGGGCGCCGCGCTGGCCGCGCTGGAGCAGGTCGTCCTCACCCCCGAGGCCCTCGCCCTCAAGCGGGTGGACTGGGAGGACCTCGTCCACGAGTCGATGACGCAGTACGTCGGCCAGGGCGCGGAGGAGATCCGCGAAACCTTCGCCGCCGAGGGCGCCGGCCCCGGACTGCCCGCCCTGCTCGACGCGATCGACGCCGACCCGGCCGTGCGCTGGCGCATCGCCGACCGCTTCCCGAAGTCGGAGGAGGCCGCGGCCGCCACGGGCCGCACGGCCCGCGAGTTCGCCCGCCCGGTCGTCCGGCGCGCCCTGAACCAGCTGGTCACCGTGGAGCTGACGGGCCGCGGCGCCGCCCGCTGGCAGCTGTCCTGGTCCGACTCGGCCGCCCTGCGCTACCCGGCCGACGGCTTCGAGGAGCAGCTGCGCCTGGCCCTCGACGCGGTCGTCGCCGACCTGCCCGACACCGAACCCCTGCGAAAGCTGGTGCTTGCCCCGTGATCGGCCTGTACATCCTGGGCGCCATGCTGCTCTTCGGCGCCTTCAAGCTCCTGCGCGGCGTCTACTACCTCCGCAAGGCGAAGCGGCTGGAGGCGGAGATCGCCGTCATCGAGGGCCGGACCGAGGCCACGAACGCCGAGACGGCCGCCGTCAAGGCGGAGCGGAAGGCGCAGCAGGCCGCGGCGGTCGTCGCGCTGGGCTTCGTACCGGAGGCCGAGCTCGACACGGAGAACGCACGGCCCGTGTCGCCCGAGCAGACCGCCGCCGTCGCGGCGGTCAGGGCCGGCGACTGGGAAGCGGCCGCGGCCTACCTCGACGCGGCCGGGCAGGACTGGGAAGAGCGCTGGCAGCGGATGCGCCCGCTGTCCGAGCTCGCCGCCGAGGACGACGCCTGGCTGCTGGCCTGGCGCGCGGCCAGGCCCTCGGACCCGTCCGCGGCGCTGGTGAACGCGGACACGGGCGTCCTGGTGGCGTGGAACGTGCGGGGCTCCGCGCGCGCCAGCCACACCACCCAGGAGCAGTTCCGGATCTTCCGCGAGCTGCTGCTCAAGGCTCAGGAGCAGGCGCGCGAGGCCCAGCGGCTGGCGGACCCCGCGGACCCGGTTCCGTACATGGTGGAGCAGTCCATCAGCCAGGGCCTGGGCTACGCGCACGAGGAGTACCGGGAGCTGTGGTCGCAGATCACGAAGCGCGACCCGAAGAACCTGTCGGCCCACACGAGCGCCATGCAGTACTGGAGCCAGAAGTGGCGCGGCTCGCACGAGCTGGCGCTCGCCTTCGCACGCGAGTGCGCCGCCGAGGCCGAGCCGGGCGAGCTGCTGTCCGTGCTGCCGCTCATCGCCTACATCGAGCAGGAACTGCACGAGTCGGACCTGAAGCCGGAGACCTTCTTCAAGGAGCCGGAGGTCCTCGCGGCGGTGGACAGCGCCCTGGCCGACCTGGCGGCGGCCGATCCGGAGGACTGGCGGTCGATCCGGCTGCGGCACCTGCTCGCGTGGTTCCTGTTCTGGCAGGACCGGGACGCGGAGGCGGTCGAGCAGTTCCGCCACATCGACGGGTACATCGGGGCGATGCCCTGGTACTACTGGTCGCCGTCGCGCTACGTGTACGCCCGGGACTGGGCGGTGCGCGAGGTCACGCCGGACCTGTGAGGCGCGGGAGCGGGCGGGCCGGGGAATCCCGGCCCGCCCGCTTCTGTTGTGCCTCCCACAAGGAGGCAATCGATGTTCTCGTACCGCCGCACGCCCGAGCTCCCCACCCGCGAGGAGGCCCTGACGGGCCGCGCGGAGCCGCTGTTCGACCTTCCGGAGAAGCACACCGTGCTGGGCAACCCGCTGGCCGGCCCGTATCCGGCGCACCTGGAGGTCGCCGACTTCGGGTTGGGCTGTTTCTGGGGCGCGGAGCGGAAGTTCTGGCAGACGCCGGGGGTGTGGACGACGCTGGCCGGCTACCAGGGCGGCTTCACCGAGAATCCGACGTACGAGGAGGTGTGCTCGGGCCTGACGGGCCACACGGAGGTCGTCCGCGTGGTCTTCGACCCCGCGCAGGTCTCCTACACGACGCTCCTGAAGCTCTTCTGGGAGTCCCACGACCCCACCCAGGGCTTCCGCCAGGGCAACGACGTGGGCACCCAGTACCGCTCGTCGCTCTACACGCACTCCCCCGCCCAGCAGGCGGCGGCGGAGGCCTCCCGCGAGGCCTACCAGCAGGTCCTGGTCTCCTCGGGCCACGGCCGCATCACCACGGCCGTCCTCCCGGCGGCGGACCGCCCCTTCTGGCCCGCGGAGGCTTACCACCAGCAGTACTTGGACAAGAACCCGGACGGCTACTGCGGCATCGGCGGCACGGGCGTCTCCTGCCCGATCGGCGTGACCGCGGCCCCCGCAGAGTGAGCGGCCCCCCGATCCCGGACCCGGACCCGGCGCACGAACGTCTGACCCGGCTCTGGCAGTCCCACAGGCCCCCCGGCCCGCTGCTCCCGCACGAACTGAAGAGGGCGCACGCCCACCGGTGGGTGCGCTTCCACAGCCTGCCGGAATCGAAGCGCTACGCGGAGGACGAAGCCGAGTACGCGATCCTCCTCGACCGGTACAACACCGTCCTCGACGAGCTCTTCGCGGGCGGCGAGGCGTACGTGGTGACCACTGACTGGGCCGACCCGTCCGAACCGACGAACTACTCGGCCCGCCGCGCCGCCCTCCACCCGGAGGGCACGCTGTGGACGACCCTGGACGACACCGACGACCCGGATCCGGCCTTCCACACGCGCTGGTACTTCTACGCCGACCGCCGTCCCTGGGAGCGCGGCTGCCTCGACCCACTCCTGCGGGCCGTCGCGGACGACGCGTTGCCCGGCATCTTCGTGACGGACCCCGGGCTCACCCGTATCCACCACCCGTACGACGGCGGCGCGGATGTCATCCTGCCCACCCGCGGGGAACGGGACCGCCTGCGCGAGCAGCACTCCGCCTGGCTGTCCGCGCATCCGTCGGGGTACTGATTCAGGACGGGTCGTGGCCGTGGACCCGCTTCGCGTCCAGGTGGAGTTCGTAGGGGCCCATGCAGTCTGCGGCGAGCGTGGCCACTCGGGCGCCGCAAGGACAGGCACGGTTGAGTCCGCTTCCTCCTGACGGTCCGCAGCATCCGACGCCGTTCTCGCCGTTCGGCAGCGGCCGGAGACCGGGCGCGTCCTCGGGATGGATCACGATGTTGTGGCGCGGCCCGGCTGAGATCATGGCCACCCCTGCGTCGCTCAGGCCGAGCCCGCGCGGCTGCGTGGGTCCGTCGTACTCCTGGTCCGGGTGCGGCACGTACGGGGCGCCCCAGGGTTCGGGCTCGATCGCGTAGTGCCCGTGCGGCATCGTGGCCGGCGCCCGCCCGCTGCTCGTGTCGCGTTCGTCGTCGGGCGCCGGGGGAACGGTGGGCAGCGGTCTCAGGTCCGGCGTGAGGGTGCCGCCGCACTTCTTGCACAGGAACACGGTCATGCTGCCGTTGTAGCCGCCCCTTGTGCCCCGGCGCATCCTCGATGCCGGCCGGGGCCGGCCGCTCGGCGTTCGGGCCCTCCGCCGGAGGGAGCCGGGTCAGATCGTCGAGGTGTCGATCACGAAGCGGTAGCGGACGTCGCTCGACAGGACGCGGGCGTAGGCCTCGTTGATGTGGTCGGCGTCGATCAGTTCGATCTCCGAGCCCAGGCCGTGCTCCGCGCAGAAGTCCAGCATCTCCTGGGTCTCGGCGATGCCGCCGATCATCGATCCGGCGAGGGTCTTGCGGCCGCCGATGACGGAGAAGAGGTTGAGGGAGACCGGCTCCTCCGGGGCGCCCACGTTCACCAGCGCGCCGTCGACCTTCAGCAGGCCCAGGTAGGCGTCCAGGGCCAGCGGGGCCGAGACGGTGGACAGGATCAGGTCGAAGGTCCCGGCGAGCTTCTCGAAGGTGCTCTCGTCGCCGGTGGCGTGGAAGTGGGTGGCGCCCAGTCGCCGGCCGTCGGCCTCCTTGCGGAGGGTCTGCGACAGCACGGTGACCTCCGCGCCCAGTGCGTGCGCCATCTTCACGCCCATGTGGCCGAGGCCCCCGAGGCCGACGACCGCGACCTTCTTGCCCGGGCCCGCCTTCCAGTGCCTCAGCGGCGAGTAGAGGGTGATGCCCGCGCACAGCAGCGGGGCGGCCACGTCCAGGGCGAGGCCCTCGGGGATGCGGACGGTGTAGTTCTCGTCGACGACGAGGTGGGTCGAGTAACCGCCGTACGTGGGCTCGCCGTCCCGGCCGACGGCGTTGTAGGTGCCGGTCATGCCCTGCACGCAGTGCTGTTCCTGACCGCTGCGGCAGTGCTCGCACACGCGGCAGGAGTCGACCATGCAGCCGACGCCCACGCGGTCCCCGACGGCGAACCGGGTGACCTCCGCGCCGACTTCGGCGACGACCCCGGCGATCTCGTGACCGGGGACCATGGGGTAGATGCCCTCGCCCCAGCCGTCGCGCACCTGGTGGATGTCGGAGTGGCAGATTCCCGCGTACTTGATGTCGATGAGGACGTCGTGCGGGCCGACGGGGCGGCGCGGGACCGTGGTGCGCTCCAGCGGGACGCCGGGGGCGGGGGCGGCGTACGCGGCGACCCGGGTGGTCGCGCGGGTGGTGACGGACATGGGGGTGCTCCTCGAAGCGGTGGTGTCTGCGGTGCGCACCACGGTGCCGGTCCGTCCCGCCGGCACCCAGACCCCTGCGCTTCCTACGACTGGCGAACCTACTACTGGTGGGGTCAGGCTGACGCCCTCCGGGCGGTGGGCCGCCCGGTGATACTGGGCGGCATGGACCAGCTTGATCAGCGAGCATGCCTGGGCGAGTTCCTCCGCTCCCGCCGCGCACGGCTGCGCCCGGAGGACGTGGGCATGACGGACTACGGTCGCCGGCGGCGCGTGCCGGGGCTGCGCCGTGAGGAACTGGCGCAGCTGGCGGGGGTGTCGGTCGCGTACTACACGCGGCTGGAGCAGCGCGACGGGCACAACGTGTCGGCGGAGGTGCTGGACGCCATCGCACGGGCCCTGCGCCTGGACGGGACCGAGCGGGCGCACCTGATGGACCTGGCGCGGCCGAAGGCGCGCAGGCGCCGCCAGAGCAGGCGGCCGCAGCAGGTGCGTCCGGCGCTGCGCACGCTGATGGACGCGATGGAGGGCGTACCGGCCTACCTGGTGGGGCACCGTCAGGACGTCATCGGCTGGAACAGGCTGGGGGCCGCGGTCTTCGGGGACTTCGGGGCGCTGCCCGCGGCGGAACGGAACCTGGTCCGGCTGATGTTCCTGGACCCGGCGACCGCGGAGCTGTACGGGGAGTGGGAGTGCCAGGCGTGCTGGGTCGTCAGCAACCTGCGGTTGTACGCGGGCCAGCACCCGGACGACGAGCAGCTGTCGGCGCTGGTCGGGGAGTTGTCCGTGAAGAACGAGGAGTTCCGGCGGCTGTGGGCGGCGCACACGGTGGCGGACAAGACGCACGGGGTGAAGCTGCTGCGGCACCCGCTGGTGGGTGAGATGCGCCTGTCCTTCGAGACGCTGACGCTCCCCGACGATCCGACGCAGGCCCTGGTGACCTTCCATGCGGAGCCGGGTTCGGCCTCCGAGGACGCGTTGCGCCTGCTGGCGTCCTGGGACGCGCAGCGGACCGCCGGGAAGGCCGCTGAGCCGGCCCCCGTGCAGGCCGTGTGACCTGAGGCGGCGGCCTGCGTCCCGGAGCCGGCTACAGCTTGATCTGGTAGATGCCGACGCCGCGCTCGCGCCGGTAGCCGAGCGCCTCGTTGACCGCTCGCATGGGGCCGTTCTCGTCCGCCACCGTGGTGGCGATGCGGCGCAGCTGCGGGTGGCGGGCGGCGGCCTGCGCGGCCATGTGACGTTTCACTGCGCGTCCGAGGCCGTGGCCGCGGTGGGCGGGGACGACCACCGTGTCGTACTGGAGGGCGCTCGTGCCCTCGGGATCCGGCAGGACGATCTCCGTGTACGCCGCCACCTCGCCGTCGGGGGTCACCGCCGCGACGGTGATCATGTCTCCGCCCCGGTCGAGGATCAGCTGCTGGAGGGTGTGCAGCCGCTCGGGCGTCCAGGTCTGGATCCGCTCGTCCATGTCGCCGGTCGGCGCGTCCTCCATGGCCGCGTGGGCTGCGGCCGCGGCCGGCGCCCATGCGTCGGGGACGAGGCCGTACCAGGTCAGGAGCTCGTAGCCGGGTGTGGCGGGGGGCTGCGCGGCCCCGTCCGCCGTGGCACCCGCCGGCGGCGCGCCACCGGCCGGTACGTCCTGGACGTACCAGGCCATCGGCAGGACGTTCTCGAAGCCCAGCGCCTCCGCGAAGGCCTGGCCGGGACCGCCGAGGTCCAGCATGGCCGCGACCGAGGTCCGGCCGTCCGCGAGCAGCTCCTGGCGGACCCGCTCCCACAGGGCGGTGCCCACACCCCGGCGGCGCGCCTCGGGACGCACGGTCAGCACGTCCAGGAACGCGGTGTGCGTGTTGCCCTTCTCGGTGAACAGGAGCAGGGCGGCCACGCCCTCGCCCCTGCCCTCGCCGCCGCTCTCCCCCGCGCCCTGCCCCGCGCCGGCCGTCCAGAGCACGGGCCGGCCGCGCGCCGGCGTCACGCACAGCCGCCCGGCGACCTCCACCCGGGAGGGCGCCGGCAGCTGCGGCAGGTCGACGGCCGCGGCGGAGGTCAGGACCCCCAGCCAGGCGTCCACCTCGGCGTCGGACGGGGGCAGGGCGAGAGAGCGGATCATCATGGGCCCGACCCTAGAGCGCGCCCGGACGCGCCGCCCGGGAGTTTTCGGTCACCGTGTCCGCCACCACCGCGCCCCCGGGGAACGGCCCCCGGCCCCCGGCCCCCGGCCCCCGGAACGCCGAACGGCGGGGAACCCGTGGGGTTCCCCGCCGTTCGGCGTTCGTGCGGCGGTCCGCGCCCGGTGTCAGGCGGCGGAGCCGGCCTTCCAGTCGGCCCAGTTCATGTTCCAGCCGTTGAGGCCGTTGTCCGGCTTGATCGTCTTGTCCGGGGAGTTGACCACGGTGACGACGTCGCCGATCAGCGAGTTGTCGTAGAACCAGGCGGCCGGCTGGTTCGGGTCGCCCGCGCCCTTGACGTCGTTCAGGCCCACGCAGCCGTGGCTGGTGTTGGCGGTGCCGAAGATCGAGTCCGCGCCCCAGTAGTTGCCGTGGAGGAAGGTCCCGGAGTTCGACAGGCGCATCGCGTGCGGCACGTCCTTGATGTCGTACTCGCCCTTGCCGTCGGCGTCCGTGAAGCCGACGGTGGCACCGTTCATCCGGGTCTCCTTGAACTTCTCGGAGATCACCATCTGACCGTTGTAGGTCGGGTTGGCCGGGGCGCCCGCGGAGATCGGGATGGTCTTGATGACCGCGCCGTCCCGGGTGACCGTCATCTTCTTCGTCTTCGCGTCGACCGTGGAGACCTGGCTGCGGCCGATCTTGAAGGTGACGGTCTTGCTCTGGACGCCCTGGACGCCGGGAGCGCCCTGGACGCCTTCCAGCGCCAGCTTCAGCGTGACGGTGGAGCCCGCCTGCCAGTACTGCTCGGGGCGGAAGTCCAGGCGCTGGGCGCTGAACCAGTGGCCGACGACCTCCTGGCCGCTGCTGGAGGAGACCGAGATGCCCGCCTGGACGGCCTTCTTGTCCTTGATCGCCTTGTTGAAGGTGATCGAGACCGGCATGCCGACGCCGACGGTCTGGCCCTCCTCCGGCACGAAGGAGGCCACGAAGCTGTTCTCCGGGGAGACGGTCGTGAAGGAGGCGTTCTCGTGCGCCTCCTTGCCGTCCGCGTCCTTGGCCGTCGCCGACAGGGCGTACTTGGTGGAGCGCTTGAGCGCGCCCTTGGGCTTCCAGCTCTTGCCGTCGGCGGCTATGTCGCCGGCTACGGCCGTGCCCTCGCTCGTCTTGAGCTCGACCTGGGTGAGCGTGCCGTCGGTGACGGTCACGTTCGCCGCGTCGTTGAGGCCGACGTTGGTCGCGCCGTCCTTCGGTGCGATGGTGATCTTGGCCTTGGAGGTGTCCTTGGCCGCTGCCGCGTCCACGTCCGCCTGGGACTTGCTGGCCTCACCGTTGCTCTTCGGGTCCCCGCCCTTGTCGCCCCCGTCGCTGCACGCCGAGAGCACCAGTACGCCGCCGAGCACGACGGATATGGCCGCCAGGGACCTTCTCCGTCGCTTGCTGTCCGTCCTCACACGCCACTCCATCGTTGCCGGTAACCCCGAGACCGCCGTCCCGGGGTTGGCCCGGCAGGGGGCGCACCCCCCTGCCCGGTCCTGACAACGCGTTAACGGCGCCGGCCGGTTCCACATTCCGTTGGGATGTGGGCAACCGCACGGTCAGGCGTTGTCGGGTTCTTCGTCGAAGTCCCCATCTTCCTCGTCGAGGTCCCACTCCATCGACTCGGGGTCGTATTCGACGGGCTCGCTGCTCCAGGAGGCCTGCGCGAGTTCCACCCCGGGAATGTCCAGCACCAGGTCAGTGGGGTCGACGAGGTAGGCGAGGGCTTCCGATTCGTCTTCCCGGACGGCGGCTTCCGCATGGCTGCGTTCCTCGTCCGGCATGAACTCGTCGGCCTTGATGTGGGCGAGCGCGGCCCCCGTGAGCGCCTGGGCGTCCGGCACTTCGAGCACCAGATCCACCCGAAGTCGTACATATCGTGATGTCTCAGAAGGGTTCATACGACGGAGAGTAAGCCCGCGGAAGCCCTGACTTTCCCACGACCCGCCCCTTTCCGTAGCATCGGCGCACACGGCCAATTCGCTGCTGCCACAAGGGGGATCGCACCGTGTCCGCACGCCGACCGCTGCTCACCGCTCTCGGAGCGACCACCCTCCTCGCCGCCCTGTGGTTCGTGCCCTCGGCGGGCGCGACCGCACCCGAAGCGGCGGAGAGCGCCTCCGCCGTACCCGCGGGCGGGAACACCGCGGAGGCGGTCGGCGGGACGGCGGCCACCGGGACGATCACGGGCTCGGCGCCTTCCGCTTCGGGCGCGCGGCCCCAGTCCCTCTCGCTCGCCGACACCGGTTCCGTCGACACCGCCCCCTACCTCCTGGGCGGTACCTTCTGCCTCGGCGTCGGCGCGGCCTTCGTGGCCTTCTCGGTGCGCCGCTCCCCCGGGTCGTAGAAGCGGGCCCCGCACCACCTCGCCGAACGCGCACGACGGCGGAAGGGCCGCCCCGGGGGTTCCCGGGGCGGCCCTTCCGCCGTGCGTTGCGCAGGCGCCGACCGTCAGGCGAGCGGACCCGTCACCGGCTCCACCGCGGCGAGGAGCCCGCCGGTACGGACGAACTCGTCGGCTGCGGCCAGGTCGGGGGCGAGGAAACGGTCCGGCCCGGGACCCTGCACGCCCGCCGCGCGGGCGGCGGCGATCGCGGCCAGGCTGGCCGGGGCGGCCGTCAGCCCGTGGCGCAGCTCGATGGCGCGGGTGGCCGCGTACAGCTCGATGGCGATGATCCGCGTCAGGTTGTCGACGGCGGTCCGCAGCTTGCGCGCGGCCGACCAGCCCATGGAGACGTGGTCCTCCTGCATGGCGGAGGAGGGGATCGAGTCGGCCGAGGCCGGCACCGCGAGCCGCTTCATCTCGCTGACCAGGGCGGCCTGCGTGTACTGGGCGATCATCAGACCGGAGTCCACGCCGGCGTCGTCCGCGAGGAACGGCGGCAGGCCGTGGGAGCGGTTCTTGTCGAGCAGCCGGTCGGTGCGCCGCTCGGCGATGGAGCCGAGGTCGGCGGCGGCGATGGCGAGGAAGTCCAGTACGTAGGCGACCGGGGCGCCGTGGAAGTTGCCGTTGGACTCCACGCGGCCGTCGGGCAGCACCACCGGGTTGTCGACGGCGGAGGCCAGCTCGCGCGAGGCGACCAGGGCGGCGTGCGCCATGGTGTCGCGGCCCGCGCCGGCCACCTGCGGGGCGCAGCGCACGGAGTACGCGTCCTGCACGCGGGGCGCGGACTCCTCCTGGAAGTGCCCGGTCAGCCCGGAACCCTTCAGCACGGCGGCCATGTTGGCGGCGGAGGCGCCCTGGCCGGGGTGCGGGCGGATGGCGTGCAGCTCGGGCTGGAGGACCTTGTCGGTGCCGAGCAGCGCCTCCAGGGTGAGGGCGGCGGTGATGTCGGCCGACTTGTAGAGCTTGTCGAGGTCGGCGAGGGCCATGACCAGCATGCCGAGCATGCCGTCGGTGCCGTTGAGGAGGGCCAGGCCCTCCTTCTCGCGGAGCTCGACCGGCTCGATGCCGTGCTCGGCGAGCAGCTCGCCTGCGGGGCGGACGGTGCCGTCGGGGCCCTCGGCATCGCCCTCGCCCATGAGCGCGAGCGCGCAGTGGGACAGCGGGGCGAGGTCGCCGGAGCAGCCGAGGGAGCCGTACTCGTGGACGACGGGGGTGATCCCGGCGTTGAGCACGTCGGCCATGGCCTGCGCCACGGAGGGGCGCACCCCGGTGTGGCCGGAGGCGACGGTCTTGAGCCGGAGGAACATCAGCGCGCGGACCACCTCGCGCTCGACGCGCGGGCCCATGCCGGCGGCGTGCGAGCGCACGATGTTGCGCTGGAGCTGGGCGCGCAGCTCGGGACTGATGTGCCGGGAGGCGAGGGCGCCGAACCCGGTGGACACCCCGTAGACGGGTTCGGGCTTGGCGGCCAGCGCGTCGACGATCTCGCGGGCGCGGGCGAGTGCGTCGAGCGCCTCGCCGGACAGCTCGACCCGTGCGTTGCCGCGGGCAACGGCGATGACGTCCTCGGCGGTGGTACCGGACGTCCCCACCACGACAGTGTGCATATCCATATTCAGCACCCTACGGATTGAATCGCTACATGTCACTAGCTGGAACTGTCACGATCGCGCAGCCGCTGGACCCCTTACGCGATGACGCGCCCGGCATCCGGCCCGCGGTCACTGGCGGCCGCGGAAGCGGCGCCGCTCACCGGGCGCCTCCTGGGCGGCGGCGTCCGCCAGCCGCACCACCGCGGTGTCCCGGCCCGCCACCACCGGCCCGGCCGAACGCGCCGCCTTCGCCTTGTACTGGGCGGCGTCCGCGAGGCGGAACAGCCGCCGGGAGGACTTCACCGGCCCGATCGGGTCTCCGGTCGAGGCCACCCCGCAGGCCACACCCTCGCCCAGCTCCAGCCCGGCCGCGCGGGTGCACAGCTCCTCGGCGACCCGGACGACCTCGTCCGCCGGCGGGCCGACCCCGACCAGGCAGAACTCGTCGCCGCCCAGACGCGCGACCAGCGCGCCCGGCAGTATGGCCCCGCACAGGCTCAGGACCGAGCCGAACCGCTCCAGCAGCCGGTCGCCCATGGCGTGCCCGAGGGTGTCGTTGACCTTCTTCAGCCCGTTCAGGTCGCAGACGACGAGACTGACGACGACCCCGGTCCGCCGGTGCTCCTCCAGGGCCTCGTCGAGGCGCATGTCGACGGCCCGGCGGTTGGCGAGCCCGGTCAGCGGATCGGTGAAGGCGAGCCGCCGCGCCTCCTCCAGGCGCTCGTTCTGCGCGAGGCCGGCCGCGACCACGGCGGCGAGCACGGTGGCGAACTCCGCGTCGTCCTCGTCGAAGTCGGGCAGCCCCTCGTCCCGGGCGACGTACAGCTCGCCCCAGGCCCGCCCGCTGAGCACGACGGGCGCGACCACGCACGTACCGCGGCCGCGGCGGCGCAGGGCCTCGCCGCGCCGCCCCGGCCGGTCGCCGACGGCGCTCTCGACCCAGGCGTGCGGGCCGCCGCCGCCCACCCACCGCTCGTGCAGGAACTCGGTGATCTCGGGGAAGTCGTGCACCGGATAGGACTCGTCCTCGGGGAACTCCTCCTCGCCCGCGCGCCGCTCGCCCTCGTTGACGAGCACGCGCAGGCACCCGCGCTCCCGCTCCCACGCGGAGATCGCGGCGAACGAGCCGTCCATCGCCAGGCGCGCGCCCCGCGCGGCCGCACGCACACTGTCGCGCGGCGTGCTCGCCGCGGCCATCGCCTGGGCGAGGCCCACCACGGCTCGCAGCCGCCCGTCAGCTCCCATCACCCCAGGTTAGGGAGTTTTGTCAGATTTTGAGACAATTGGCGCGACTTTCGACGCCACCAAGATCACCTGAGGTGGCCCCTGATGCCCGGCCGGGCCTCCGGCCGGGCATCAGGTCCGACTTCCGGCCGGGTCCGGCTTCCGGTGCGGGGCCTACTCGCCCGGCCAGTTCGGCTTGCGCTTCTCGTTGAAGGCCGCCACGCCCTCCACCCGGTCGCCGGAGAAGGCGACCGTCCGCCAGGCGGCGTCCTCGATCTCCAGGCCGGCCGCCAGGTCCATCCCGTGGCCCAGCCGCAGCGCGCGCTTGGCGGCCCGCAGGCCCACCGGCGAGTTCGCGGCCATCCGCGACGCCAGGGCCAGCGCCTCGGCCGTGTCCCGGCCCGCCGGCACCACGGAGTCCACCAGCCCCAGGGAGAGCGCCTCGGCGGCCTCCACCCGGCGCGCGGTGAAGATCAGCTCGGCGGCCCGCGCCGCGCCCACGCGGCGCGGCAGCAGCTGCGTACCGCCGCCGCCCGGGATCACACCCACGGAGACCTCGGGCAGGCCGACCACCGCGGTCTCGTCGGCGACGATCACGTCGCAGGCCAGGGCCAGCTCGAAGCCGCCGCCCAGCGCGAAGCCGTGCACCGCCGCGACCGTCGGCATCGGCAGCTCCAGCACGCCGCCGTAGGCCCCGCGCGTGGTCGGCCGCTGCCGCACCAGCTCGGCGTCGGAGAGCGAGTTGCGCTCCTTGAGGTCGGCCCCCACGCAGAAGGCCCGCTCCGCGGTGGAGGAGAGCACGACCACCCGCACGGAACGGTCCGCGGCCAGCGCGGCGCAGGCCGCGCCGATGGCGCGGGCCATGTCGGTCGAGACCGCGTTCATGGCCTTGGGGCGGTCCAGGACCAGCTCCGCGACCCCGCCCTCGTGGCGGCGTACCGCCACGAACTCCGACTCGTACTCGGACGCCATAGGACCCTCCCTGTTAACGAACGTTACGTCGGGATAGTAGGCGGTCTCCTGTCGATCGGTAGGGGCCGTGGCGCATCCCAGTGGGGTCGCGGCTTCCGTCCGACCGCCCGCAGACGCCGAAGACGCCTCGGGCGGGAGTGACGGGGGCTCGGCCCGGGCGGGGCCGGCTGCGCCCGGCGCCGGTGCCGCGGCTCGGCGCGGGCGCACGCGGCGCCCGGGGCGCGCCGGCGCGGAGTCGGCGGCAGCCGGAGCGGGCGGGCGGGTGTCAGCGGCGCTTGCGGCGCGTCAGCGACCAGGGCTCCACGACGCCCAGACCGCGCACCGGCCGCTGCCACATCGGCTGGAGGGCGAACCGGTAGGCCGCGCCCTCGTCGGGCTCCGTCTCCGCCTCCTTCTCCGACACCGGCGCGGCGCCGGTCCGGGAGAGCTCCTCGGCCATGGCCCCGTCCACCAGCACCGCGTCCTTGGGGGCTATCGACGTCAGGCGGCTCGCGAGGTTCACCGTGGTCCCGAAGACGTCGCCCATCCGGGTCGTCACCGTGCCGAAGGCGATCCCGACCCGCAGCTCGGGCATCTGCGCGTCGGCCTCCATCGTCTCGATGAGCCGCAGCGCGATCTCCGCGGCCGTCGCCGCGTCGTCGGCGCAGTACAGCACCTCGTCACCGAGCGTCTTGATCAGCCTGCCGCCGTACGCGGCCACCAGGTCCGCCGCGGTCGTCTCGAAGGACTCGACCAGCTCGCCGAGCTCCTCCTCCTCCAGCCGGCGCGTCAGGCGGGTGAAGCCGACCAGGTCGGCGAAGCCCACCGCGAGCCGCCGGTCGACCATCTCCTCGTCGTCCGCGACCTGCACCACGCGTCCGGTGGCCGCCGCCAGCTGGCGGCGCCACACGTAGACGAGGAACTCCTCCAGCTCGGGCAGGAGCAGCTCGACCAGGGGGTACGTGACCTCCGTACGGGTCATCCCCGGCTCCGGCGGCTCCGTGAGCCCCTCCAGGAAGGAGTCGATCTGCCACTCCGCCAGCCGCGCCGTGGTCTGCCCGGTGGACCGGGCCACCTGCACCGCCATCGGCTCGGACAGCAGCCCGGCCTCCACGAGGCCGGCGAGCCGGCGCAGGGCCAGCACGTCCGCCTCCGTCAGCGCCCGGGCCTGGCCGATGTCGGCGAAGCCCATGGCCCGCCAGAAGCGGGAGGCGAGCTCCATCGACACCCCGGCGCTGCGGGCGGCCTGGAAGGGCGTGTACCGGCGCTCGGCGCCCAGGATCAGCTGCTCCAGGCGGATCGCGAGGGGATCCGCCGTCGGCTGCACGGTGTGGTCGACCTCGTGGTGGGGAGTGTGCTGGTCGCGCCCGATCGGCGTGCCCGGGCCACTGGGCCCGGGGGCGGACGCGCCGGAGGCAGAGTCGTCGACGGTCAAGGGCCGCCTCCTGTCCATTCCGTGCGCACTGCCCTGCCGAACCGGTTGATCACCACGAGCAGCGGGATCGCCTAAACCATACGGCAGGTGTGCCGTAGCTCACTCCCCCTCCCCGGCTTCGATCCGGGACCGACCCCGGGCCCCGCACGGCGGCACATGAGGCCGTACACGCCCGAAACGCAGCATTTCGCGCATTTCGCGGCACGCCCGGCCCCACCCCCGTCAGTGCACGGACCGCAGGTGGACGACGTCGCCGGCCCCCACCGCCTCGTGGGTGCCTTCGGCCGTACGGATCACCAGGCGGCCATCGGTGTCGACGGCTTCGGCCGTTCCGGTGAGGGTGCGCCCGCCGGGGAGTTCCGCGCGCACGTGCCGGCCGAGGGTGGCGCAGCCCGCCGCGTAGGTCTCCTGGAGCCCGCTGGCCGCCGGGTCGCCGCCGGCGGCGCGCCAGTTCCCGTACCACTCCTCCAGGGACCGCAGCACGGCCTTCAGCAGGGGCTCGCGGTCGGTCACCGTGGCCTTGGCCAGCAGCAGCGACCCGGCGGCCGGAACCGGGAGCTCCTCCTCGGTCAGGGTGACGTTGAGCCCGATGCCGACGATCACGCCGTCCTCGACCCGCTCGGCGAGGATGCCGCCGGTCTTGCGTTCCTCCCCCTCCACACTGACCAGCAGGTCGTTGGGCCACTTGAGGGCGGTGTCCACGCCGGCGGCCCGGGAGAGCCCGGTCGCGGTGGCCACGCCGGCCAGGAGGGTCAGCCACCCCCACTGCTCCTGCGGCACCGCGTCGCCCGGCTTGAACAGCACGGAGAAGAACAGCCCGGACCGGGCGGGAGCGACCCAGCTCCGGTCGAGCCGGCCGCGTCCGGCGCTCTGCTCCTCGGCGACGATCACGGCCCCCTCGGGCAGCTCCGCCGCCCGCGTGGCAAGGTCGGTATTGGTGGACCCGGTGGAGGCGACCACCTCCAGCGAGGTCCACAGCCCGTCCCCGGTGACGAGGGCCCGCCGCAGCGCGGCGGCATTGAGCGGCGGCCGGTCCAGGCTCGACCAACGACCTGCGGAGGCTCCGGCTGATGCATCTGATGGCGTCATGCAACCCAATGTAGGTGTGTCAAACGCCGCACTGCCGAGCGCCATGCCCGCCGATACGCTACGCACCAGTAGCCAGCAGTAGTCAATCAATTGACCAGGCAGTTGACACCATGCAGGGAGCCGCGACCCCGATGTCACATCCGTCAGAGCCGATCGACATGCACACCACCGCGGGCAAGATCGCGGATCTGCAGCGCCGCATCGACGAAGCCACCCACGCCGGTTCCGCCCGCGCCGTGGAGAAGCAGCACGCCAAGGGCAAGCTGACGGCGCGTGAGCGGGTTGCCCTACTGCTGGACGAGGGATCCTTCGTCGAGCTGGACGAGTTCGCCCGGCACCGTTCCACCAACTTCGGGCTGGAGAAGACCCGCCCCTACGGCGACGGCGTCGTCACCGGCTACGGCACGGTCGACGGGCGCCCCGTCGCCGTGTTCTCGCAGGACTTCACCGTCTTCGGCGGGGCCCTCGGCGAGACCTTCGGCCAGAAGATCATGAAGGTCATGGACTTCGCGCTGAAGACCGGCTGCCCGCTCGTCGGCATCAACGACTCCGGCGGCGCCCGCATCCAGGAGGGTGTCAGCGCGCTGGGCATGTACGGCGAGATCTTCCGCCGCAACGTCCACGCCTCGGGCGTGATCCCGCAGATCAGCCTGGTCGTCGGGCCCTGCGCCGGCGGCGCCGTGTACTCGCCCGCGATCACCGACTTCACGGTGATGGTGGACCAGACCTCGCACATGTTCATCACCGGCCCGGACGTCATCAAGACGGTCACCGGCGAGGACGTCGGCTTCGAGGAGCTGGGCGGTGCGCGTACGCACAACAGCACGTCCGGCGTCGCGCACCACATGGCGGGTGACGAGAAGGACGCCATCGAGTACGTGAAGTCGCTCCTTTCGTACCTGCCGTCGAACAACCTCTCCGAGCCGCCCGCCTTCCCCGAGGAGGCCGACACCGAGGTCTCCGACAGCGACCGCGAGCTCGACGTGCTGATCCCGGACAGCGCGAACCAGCCGTACGACATGCACACCGTGATCGAGCACGTGCTGGACGACGCGGAGTTCCTGGAGACGCAGTCGCTCTTCGCGCCGAACATCCTGACCGGTTTCGGCCGGGTCGAGGGCCACCCGGTGGGCGTCGTCGCCAACCAGCCGATGCAGTTCGCGGGCTGTCTGGACATCGACGCCTCCGAGAAGGCGGCCCGCTTCGTGCGGACCTGCGACGCCTTCAACATCCCGGTGCTGACGTTCGTGGACGTGCCGGGCTTCCTCCCGGGCACCGACCAGGAGTACAACGGAATCATCCGGCGCGGCGCCAAACTGATCTACGCGTACGCCGAGGCCACCGTCCCCCTGATCACCGTCATCACCCGCAAGGCCTTCGGCGGCGCCTACGACGTCATGGGCTCCAAGCACCTCGGCGCGGACCTGAACCTGGCCTGGCCGACCGCGCAGATCGCCGTCATGGGCGCGCAGGGCGCGGTGAACATCCTGCACCGCCGCACCCTCGCCGAGACCGCTCCCGAGGAGGTGGAGGAGACCCGGACCCGGCTCATCGCCGAGTACGAGGACGCGCTGCTCAATCCGTACACGGCGGCCGAGCGCGGCTACATCGACGCGGTGACCATGCCGTCCGAGACCCGTGCGCACGTGGTGAAGGGGCTGCGGCAGCTGCGCACCAAGCGGGAGTCCCTGCCGCCGAAGAAGCACGGCAACATCCCCCTCTAGTCCCTCCAGGAGGTCACCGTGGTGATCAAGGTCGTCAAGGGCAATCCGACCCCGGAGGAGCTGGCCGCCGCACTGGCGGTGGTCCAGGCGCGCGCGGCGCTGCTGGCCTCGTCGGCGCCGTCGGGCCCCCCGCAGGTCTCGGACGAGTGGTCGACGCCGGCCCGGGTGGCCCGGCGGCGGTTTCCGCAGCCGGGGCCGCGGGCCTGGGGCCGGACGTACTGGCCCGGCTAGCGGGCCCACCCGGATGGCCGGGCCGACCCGGGTGTCGGGACCGGCCCCGGCTGCAGCCGGGATGACGTGAACGCGGGGCGGCGGCTGAGTACCCGTACTCAGGCGCCGCACCCGTTCCCGGGGCCAGGATCGGAACATGCTCTGGTCCGACCCGAAGAACGAGCCGCCCAAGGACATGCGCGACGCGCAGGCGATGATCCGGCGGCTCACCGTGGTGCTCGCCCTCGCCATGCTCGTGGTGGTCTACGTCCTCGGTGTGAGCCACTTCTGAGCCGTACCCGGGCGCACCTACGATGGCGGGCATGACTGCCACATCCCAGCCCGCGAGCGTGCGCAAGCTCGTCCTCGCCTCCGCCTCCCCCGCCCGGCTGAACCTGCTGCGGCAGGCCGGTCTCGCCCCGCACGTGATCGTCAGCGGCTTCGACGAGGACACCCTGGACCACGACGAGCCGGCGGAGCTGGCCCTGGCGCTGGCCGAGGCGAAGGCGGCCGTCGTGGCGGCCCTGGACGAGGCCTCGGGCGCCCTGGTGATCGGCTGCGACTCGGTGCTGGAGCTGGACGGCGAGGCGCTGGGCAAGCCCGCGGACGCCGAGGAGGCCACCGCGCGCTGGAAGGCGATGCGCGGCCGCGCCGGCGTGCTGCGCACCGGGCACTGCGTGATCGACACGACGACCGGGCGGCAGGTCTCGGCCACGGCGTCGACGACGGTCCGCTTCGGCGAGCCGACGGACGCGGAGGTGGCGGCGTACGTGGCGAGCGGCGAGCCGCTGCACGTGGCGGGGGCGTTCACCCTCGACGGGCTGTCGGCGCCGTTCATCGACGGCATCGACGGGGATCACGGCAACGTGATCGGCCTGTCCATGCCGCTGCTGCGCTCCCTGCTGGGCGAACTGGACGTGTCCATCACGGACTTGTGGGCTTGAGCTCCCCGAACGGCGGCGGTGGCGGGGCGTCCTCGACCGGGCCGCCGCCGTCACCCTGCCGGGCGGCGGCGGGGTAGAGCGTCAGGATCAGTACGAGCAGGCACAGGATCAGCATCAGCGCCGCGAAGGCCGCCCAGCCGACCAGGCCGACGGCGAGCATGCCGAGCACCGCGTGGGTGACGGCGGCGCTGACGAGCACGACGCGCCCGAAGCGGCCCGGGGAGCGGTCGCGCAGCGCGGCGAGGGCGGCGAGCGCGGCGCACAGCAGGAGGAAGGCGCCCATGCCCGCGCCCATGGCGTAGGTGGCCTTGGACATGACGTCCGGATCGCTGCCGGCGATGGACATCGACTGGTTGGCCGTGGTCCGGCCCAGCACGATGTGGACGAGCACCAGCACGGCGGCTTCCGCTACCAGCACGATCGCGGCCAGTCCGGCCACGAGTCTTCGCACCACGTGCACCCACCCCCCAAGCGCCATACGCCCGTTCGACGCCTGGAGGCTACTAACGGGTAGCCCCGCGGGCAAGAGATGCGTCCGCATCGCCCGTCCGGAGTACACGCCCGGCGCGCTGCGGCCCGTAGGGACCACGGTCGGCCGCCTCGCTGTGGGTACGGTGTTGTCCCGGTTCGCCCTGCGGGACGACGGAGCTACCAATCAGTAAACAAGGGGACAACTCCTCGCTCGCCGGCAAAGAAAATGTGGGCCGTTCGTAGGGACTCGACAAAGAATCACCCGGGGCCGCTGACCGGGGAGACAGAGACCTTGGCTACATGACGGGGTTACTGTGCAGTCGGGGATCCCCCTGACCTGGGGCGCCACAAGGGTTCCCCGGCGGAGCGGGCCTCGCATCACACTCTGTGTGGGCAAGGTCACCACCGGGGAAGGGTCGAAAGGCCGTGTGGGCTGTCCCTAAACTCAGCTTGTTTCAAGGAGGGAGCCATCGTGCGCAAGGTGCTCATCGCCAACCGTGGCGAAATCGCTGTCCGCGTTGCTCGGGCCTGCCGGGACGCCGGGATCGCGAGCGTAGCCGTCTACGCCGATCCGGACCGGGACGCTCTGCACGTCCGCGCGGCCGACGAAGCTTTCGCGTTGGGCGGTGACACCCCGGCCACCAGCTACCTGGACATCTCCAAGGTCCTCCAGGCCGCCGCCGACTCGGGTGCGGACGCCATCCACCCCGGATACGGCTTCCTGTCCGAGAACGCCGACTTCGCCCAGGCCGTGCTCGACGCCGGCCTGACCTGGATCGGCCCGCCGCCGCAGGCCATCCGCGACCTCGGCGACAAGGTGGCCGCCCGCCACATCGCCCAGCGCGCCGGTGCGCCGCTGGTCGCCGGTACGCCGGACCCGGTCTCCGGGGCCGACGAGGTCGTCGCCTTCGCCAAGGAGCACGGCCTGCCGATCGCCATCAAGGCGGCCTTCGGCGGCGGCGGCCGCGGCCTGAAGGTCGCCCGCACCCTCGAAGAGGTGCCGGAGCTCTACGAATCCGCCGTCCGCGAGGCCGTCGCCGCCTTCGGCCGCGGCGAGTGCTTCGTCGAGCGCTACCTCGACAAGCCGCGCCACGTCGAGACCCAGTGCCTGGCCGACTCGCACGGCAACGTCGTCGTCGTCTCGACCCGCGACTGCTCCCTGCAGCGCCGCCACCAGAAGCTGGTGGAGGAGGCCCCCGCGCCGTTCCTGACCGAGGCTCAGAACGCGGAGCTGTACGCCGCGTCCAAGGCCATCCTGAAGGAGGCCGGCTACGTCGGCGCCGGCACCGTCGAGTTCCTGGTCTCCGCCGACGGCCTGATCTCCTTCCTGGAGGTCAACACCCGCCTCCAGGTCGAGCACCCGGTCACCGAAGAGGTCTCCGGCATCGACCTGGTCCGCGAGATGTTCCGCATCGCCGACGGCGAGGAGCTCGGCTACGGCGACCCGGTCCTGCGCGGTCACTCCATCGAGTTCCGCATCAACGGCGAGGACCCGGGCCGCGGCTTCCTCCCGGCGCCCGGCACGGTGACGAAGTTCGTCGCGCCCACGGGCCCGGGCGTCCGCCTCGACGCGGGCGTCGAGTCCGGCTCCGTCATCGGCCCGGCCTGGGACTCCCTGCTGGCCAAGCTGATCGTCACCGGCGCCACCCGCGAGCAGGCGCTGCAGCGCGCCGCCCGCGCACTCGCCGAGTTCGAGGTCGAGGGCATGGCCACGGCCATCCCCTTCCACCGCGCGGTCGTCGTCGACCCGGCGTTCGCCCCCACCGACGGCAGCCCCTTCACCGTCTACACGCGCTGGATCGAGACCGAGTTCGTCAACGAGATCCCGGCGTTCACGGCTCCCGCCGCCGAGGAGACCGAGGACGAGCCGGGCCGCGAGACGGTCGTCGTCGAGGTCGGCGGCAAGCGCCTCGAGGTCTCGCTGCCGTCCTCCCTCGGCATGACCCTGGCCCGCACGGCCGCCGCGGGCGGCGCGAAGCCGAAGCGCCGCGCGGCCAAGAAGTCCGGCCCGGCCGCCTCCGGCGACACGCTCGCCTCCCCGATGCAGGGCACGATCGTCAAGGTCGCGGTCGAGGAGGGCCAGCAGGTCACCGAGGGCGAGCTGATCGTCGTACTGGAAGCGATGAAGATGGAGCAGCCGCTCAACGCGCACCGCTCCGGCACCATCGTCGGCCTCACCGCCGAGGTCGGCGCCTCGGTCACCTCCGGCGCCACGATCTGCGAGATCAAGGACTGACGTCCTCGTCCTCGGCCACACGCGAAGGCCCCGCCCGGTTCGACCGGGCGGGGCCTTCGCGTGTTGTGTCCGAACGGGGCCGCACCTCCGGGAAGACGGCCCGACAGGACCTAGCGACGCCGCATGTCGGCGACCCGTGCCCGCTCCGCCTGCTGCTCCAGCATCCCGCCGGGTGCACTGCGCAGCTGGCCCGTCGGGCCGCCGCGGCGCTGCACCGGGAGGGGGGACTCCCGGCGGGGGCGGCGGGTGCCCATGCCGTCCACGCCGCCGGAGGCGACGGGGCCGCCGGCCACGGTGATCTGGACACCCTGGTCCGCCAGCGCCTGGAGCTCGGTGGCCGCCCGGTCGTCGTGCGGCGGCGGCTCGTCCGTGACCAGGCGGGTCATGACGTCCGTCGGCACCGTCTGGAACATGGTGTCGGTGCCGAGCTTCGTGTGGTCCGCGAGGACGACCACCTCCGCCGCGGCCTGTACGAGGGCGCGGTCCACGCTCGCGCTGAGCATGTTGGACGTGGACAGTCCCCGCTCCGCCGTCAGGCCGCTGCCCGAAAGGAAGGCGCGGGAGACCCGGAGCCCCTGGAGGGACTGTTCGGCTCCGCTGCCGACGAGGGCGTAGTTGGACCCGCGCAGGGTGCCGCCCGTCATGACGACTTCGACCCGGTTGGCGTGGGCCAGCGCCTGGGCGACCAGGAGGGAGTTGGTGACGACGGTCAGGCCGGGCACGCGGGCGAGCCGGCGGGCCAGCTCCTGCGTCGTGGTGCCCGCGCCGACGACGACGGCCTCGCCCTCTTCGACGAGGCCGGCCGCGACATCGGCGATGGCGGTCTTCTCCGCCGTCGCGAGATGGGACTTTTGCGGAAAGCCGGACTCCCGCGTGAAACCGCCCGGCAAGACCGCACCGCCGTGTCGGCGGTCGAGGAGTCCTTCGGCCTCCAGTGCCCGCACGTCCCGCCGTACGGTCACTTCGGAGGTCTGGACGACGCGGGCGAGCTCCCGGAGCGAAACCGCTCCGTTGGCCCGCACCATTTCGAGGATCAATTGGCGACGTTCTGCAGCGAACACGAAACTGACAGTAACCCCAGCGACCGTCTGCTTTCAGCTCTTTGCGCCGGAATACCGAAGTTGTCCATATGGCAGGGCGACTAGTGGTATACGCGGCCCGAGGTCTGGGTGAACGTACGGCCACGCGGCGCCGCACCGCCCCAACACCCTTGGGGTGTGGGGCGGTTGGGGCCGGTCACGCCTCCCCGGCGGCCTTCCGCGTGTGCAGCTGGCGCGCCACCTCGGCGATCGACCCCGACAGCGAGGGGTACACGGTGAACGCGTTTGCGATCTGCTCGACCGTCAGATTGTTGTCGACGGCGATCGAGATCGGGTGGATGAGCTCGCTCGCGCGCGGGGAGACGACCACACCGCCGACCACGATGCCGGTGCCCGGGCGGCAGAACATCTTCACGAAGCCGTCCCTGATGCCCTGCATCTTGGCGCGCGGGTTGCGCAGCAGCGGCAGCTTCACCACACGGGCGTCGATCTTGCCGGCGTCCACGTCCGCCTGCGTGTAGCCGACGGTGGCGATCTCCGGGTCGGTGAAGACGTTCGAGGACACCGTCTTCAGGTTCAGCGGGGCCACCGCGTCGCCGAGGAAGTGGTACATCGCGATGCGCCCCTGCATGGCGGCGACGGACGCGAGCGCGAAGACGCCCGTGACGTCACCGGCGGCGTACACGCCCGGCGCGGAGGTGCGCGAGACCTTGTCGGTCCAGATGTGCCCGGAGTCCTTGAGCCGGACGCCGGACTCCTCCAGGTTCATGTTCGCGGTGTTCGGGATCGCGCCGACCGCCATCAGGCAGTGGCTGCCGGTCAGCACCCGGCCGTCGGAGAGGGTGACCTCGACCCGGTCGCCGACCCGCTTGGCGGACTCGGCGCGCGAGCGCCCGACGACGTTCATGCCGCGGCGCCGGAAGACGTCCTCCAGGACGGCCGCCGCGTCGGGGTCCTCGCCCGGCAGCACGCGGTCGCGGGAGGACACCAGGGTGACCCGGGAGCCGAGCGCCTGGTACGCGCCGGCGAACTCGGCGCCGGTCACACCGGAACCGACCACGATGAGCTCTTCGGGGAGCTCGTCCAGGTCGTAGACCTGGGTCCAGTTCAGGATGCGCTCGCCGTCGGGCTGGGCGTCCGGGATCTCGCGCGGGGTGCCGCCGGTGGCGATGAGGACGGCGTCCGCCGTCAGGATCGTCTCGGTGCCGTCCGCGGCGGTGACGATGACGTCCCGGGTGCCGTCGATGCCCTGCGGGCCGCCCAGCTTGCCGCGGCCGCGCATGACCTTGGCGCCGGCGCGGGTGACGGAGGCGGTGATGTCGTGCGACTGGGCGAGCGCGAGGCGCTTGACGCGCCGGTTCACCTTGCCGAGGTCCACGCCCACGACGCGCGCGGCCTGCTCGATGTGCGGTGTGTCGTCCGCGACGATGATCCCCAGCTCCTCGTAGGAGGAGTCGAAGGTGGTCATCACCTCTGCGGTCGCGATCAGAGTCTTGGAAGGTACGCAGTCGGTCAGGACCGAGGCCCCTCCCAGACCGTCGCAGTCCACGACGGTCACCTCCGCGCCGAGCTGGGCCCCTACGAGGGCCGCCTCATACCCGCCGGGTCCGCCGCCGATGATCACGATCCGGGTCACGAAAAGTCCGCCTCACGTCTACCCGGCCGGCTGCCGCCCCGGCCGGTGTTCCGGGGGTTCTCCCCGGGGGATGCATTCCGTGCTCCATTGTCCCGCACGCTTCAAGGTGCTTCGCGCCCGGTCCCGCCGCAGGACTCCGTCCGGGGGTACGCCCGGCCGGGCACGCCTCCACGGCCACCCCTCCCGTACCCTCGACCTCATGTCGCTCTACGCCGCGTACGCCGGCAACCTCGACCCGCGGCTGATGACGCGCCGCGCTCCCCATTCGCCGCTGCGCGGCACGGGCTGGATCAACGACTGGCGGCTGACCTTCGGCGGCGAGCAGATGGGCTGGGAGGGCTCCCTCGCCACGATCGTCGAGGCGCCCCGCCACCAGGTCTTCGTCGCCCTCTATGACATCGCCCCGCTCGACGAGGACTCCATGGACCGCTGGGAGGGCGTCGGGCTCGACATCTACCGGCGCATGCGGATCCGGGTGCACACGCTGGACGGCGAGGACGCCGCCTGGTGCTACGTGCTCAACGGCTACGAGGGCGGTCTGCCCTCCGCGCGCTACCTGGGCGAGATCGCCGACGCGGCCGAGTCCGCGGGCGCCCCGCACGACTACGTGATGGAGCTGCGCAAGCGCCCCTGCTGATCCCGCGGCGGGGCCGCCCGGGGCGGGCCGCCCAGGGCGGTCACCCAAGGTCATCGCAGGTCACGGCGGGTGGCCGCGGACATTTGGTCGGAAACGACAAGACAACGATCCGAGCATGGTGAGCTGTGCCATCTACGCGCGTAGGCAATGAGCGGCTACGCTCGTCTGCGTGAACGCATCTGTTACCGATCCCACCGCCGCCGCCGACGCCGCAGCCGCCCGCCTGCGGGAGCTCACCGGCGCCGAGACCCACGATGTCGCCCTCGTCATGGGCTCCGGCTGGGCGCCCGCCGCCGAGGCCCTGGGCGCCCCCGAGGCCGAGTTCCTCGTCACCGAGCTGCCCGGGTTCCCCCCGGCCGCCGTCGAAGGACACGGCGGCAAGGTCCGCTCGTACAAGATCGGCGACAAGCGCGCGCTGGTCTTCCTGGGCCGCACCCACTACTACGAGGGCCGCGGCGTCGCCGCCGTCGCCCACGGTGTCCGCACCGCCGTCGCCGCCGGCTGCAAGACCGTCGTGCTGACCAACGGCTGCGGCGGTCTGCGCGAGGGCATGCAGCCCGGCCAGCCGGTCCTGATCAGCGACCACATCAACATGACGGCCACCTCGCCGATCATCGGCGCGAACTTCGTGGACCTGACGAACCTGTACTCGCCCCAGCTGCGCGCGCTGTGCAAGGAGATCGACCCCTCCCTGGAGGAGGGCGTCTACGTCCAGTTCCCCGGCCCGCACTACGAGACCCCGGCCGAGATCAACATGATCCGCGTCATGGGCGCCGACCTGGTCGGCATGTCCACCGTGCTGGAGGCCATCGCCGCCCGTGAGGCCGGCGCCGAGGTGCTCGGCATCTCCCTGGTCACCAACCTGGCGGCGGGCATCTCCGGCGAGCCGCTGAACCACGAAGAGGTCCTCCAGGCCGGCCGCGACTCGGCCGCGCGCATGGGCAAGCTGCTGACCCAGGTCCTCGCCCGCATCTGAGGCCCCGGGACCGTACGAGAGGTAAGGCGGAAGTAGTGCAGGAACAGGACGACCTGATCACCCGGGCGCAGGCCTGGCTGGCGGAGGACCCCGACCCGGAGACGGCGGCCGAGCTCGACGCCCTCATCGGGGCGGGCGACACGGCGGAACTGACCGACCGTTTCTCCGGCACCCTCCAGTTCGGCACCGCCGGACTGCGCGGTGAGATCGGCGCGGGCCCGATGCGGATGAACCGCAGCGTGGTCATCCGGGCCGCGGCGGGCCTCGCGGCCTACCTGAAGGCCCAGGGCCACGCCGGCGGCCTGGTCGTCGTCGGCTACGACGCCCGCTACAAGTCGGCGGACTTCGCCCGCGACACCGCGGCCGTCATGACCGGCGCCGGGCTGCGCGCGGCCGTCCTGCCCCGCCCGCTGCCCACGCCCGTCCTCGCGTACGCCACAAGGCACCTGGGCGCCGTGGCCGGCGTCGAGGTGACCGCGAGCCACAACCCGCCACGGGACAACGGCTACAAGGTCTACCTCGGCGACGGCTCGCAGATCGTCTCCCCGGCCGACACGGAGATCGCGGCGGAGATCGCCCGCATCGACACGCTCGCCTCGGTCCCCCGCCCGGAATCCGGCTGGGAGGACCTCGGCGACGAGGTCCTGGAGGCCTACCTGGCCCGTACGGACGCCGTGCTGACCCCCGGCGGCCCGCGCGGCGTGCGGACCGTCTACACGGCCATGCACGGCGTCGGCAAGGACGTCGTGATGGCGGCCTTCGCCCGGCACGGCTTCCCGGAGCCGGTCCTGGTCGCCGAGCAGGCCGAACCGGACCCGGCCTTCCCCACCGTGGCGTTCCCCAACCCGGAGGAGCCGGGCGCGATGGACCTGGCCTTCGCCAGGGCCGCCGAGGTCCAGCCGGACATCGTGATCGCGAACGACCCCGACGCGGACCGCTGCGCGGTGGCCGTCCCCACCGCGGACGGCTGGCGGATGCTGCGCGGCGACGAGGTCGGCGCGCTGCTCGCGGCGCACCTGGTCCACAAGGGCGCGACCGGCGTCTTCGCCGAGTCCATCGTCTCCTCCAGCCTGCTGGGCCGGATCGCGGAGGCGGCGGGCGTCGGCTACGAGGAGACCCTGACGGGCTTCAAGTGGATCGCCCGCGTCGAGGGCCTGCGCTACGGCTACGAGGAGGCGCTCGGCTACTGCGTGGACCCCGAGGGCGTCCGCGACAAGGACGGCGTGACCGCCGCCCTGCTGGTCGCCGAACTGGCCTCGGAGCTCAAGGAGCAGGGCCGCACCCTGACCGACCTGCTGGACGACCTGGCGATGGCCCACGGACTGCACGCCACCGACCAGCTTTCGGTCCGCGTCTCGGACCTGTCGGTGATCGCCTCGGCGATGGCCGCGCTGCGCGCCGAGCCCCCGGTCTCGCTCGCGGGCCTGCGGGTCGTCTCGGCGGAGGACCTGACCAAGGGCACGGAGTCGCTGCCGCCCACGGACGGCCTGCGCTACTACCTGGACGGCGCGTACAAGGCCCGGGTCATCTGCCGCCCGTCGGGCACGGAGCCCAAGCTGAAGTGCTACCTGGAGGTCGTCGTCCCGGTGGCCGAGGCCTCCGACCTGACGTCGGCCCGCGCGACCGGCCAGGAAGTCCTGGACGCGATCAAGAAGGACCTCGCGGCGGCGATGGGCCTGTAGCCCTTCGGCATGAACCGGCCTGCCTCGTCCCGTCCGGCGAGCCCGGCCACGATGGCCCCTTGAGTCCCGGCTCAGGGGGCCGTCGACGTTTCCCGGGCTCCGCCCCCAGCGGCGGCGCGCCCGTCCGTGCGGTCAGGCGCCCGGGGACGGAGACGCGGACGCCGTCGGGCGGACGATTTCGCCCAGGGTGGGGACAGACTCCGGGCGGGAGCGGACCGCGTCCGTGCACTCCCACGCCCGCGGCGGATCGGCGTCCGGTCCGCCCAGGACCACCGGCCCCGGGCCGGCCGACACCGTCTCGCTGCCCGCCAGCGTGCACACGATCTGCGACAACGCCACCGGCGGCAGGTCCTCCGGCTTGCGGCTGAGCCGCACCGTGCCCGCCGGGTCGCCCGGCTTCGGCGCGCCCGCCGTCAGCCCGGCCGGCACCCCGGTCGAGAAGCCGGCGTCCCGCTCCTCCGCGCTCGGCGTCCGCTCCAGCGCCTCCAGCAGCGCCTGCGCGGCCTGCGCGACGGGATCCCGTACGGTGCCCTTCTCCGCCATCGGAACGACCCGCTCCACGCCCACCAGCTGCGATCCGCAGACCAGTTCCACCGTGGCCTGGAAACCCGGCCCCCCGCTCTGCCCGCCCGGCTGCGCCGGGGTGTCGCACGAGACGCGCGACGGCGCCGCGCCCACGTCCACGGGCACGGTCGTCGCCCGGATCCCGCAGCCCGCGGTCGCGAGCAGCGCGATCCCGACGAGCGGGACCAGTACGGCCGGCACCGCCGGCAGGGCCCTACGCATCCAAATCACCAGTGATCGCCTTTCCCACGTCCACCGGCAGCCGCAGGGTGAACAGCGCCCCGCCGCCCGGCACGTTGGCCGCGGTGATGTCGCCGCCGTGGATGTGCGCGTTCTCCACGGCGATCGACAGTCCGAGCCCGCTCCCGTCCGACTTCGGCCGCGACGCGCTCGCCTTGTAGAAGCGGTCGAAGACGTGCGGCAGGACCTCCTCGGGGATGCCCGGCCCGTTGTCCTGGACCGCGATCACCAGCCAGTCCCCCTCCACGGTCACCGACACCCGCACCGGCGAGCCGCCGTGCTTGAGCGCGTTGCCGATCAGGTTGGCCAGGATGACGTCGAGGCGGCGCGGGTCGAGGCGCGCCACGATGTCGCGCCCGGCGTCGAGTTCGACCGCGTCGAGCCAGGCCCGGGCGTCGATGCAGGCCGTGACCTGGTCGGCGACGTTGACGTCGTCCAGCACCAGCCTCGCCGTACCCGCGTCGAAGCGGGTGACCTCCATCAGGTTCTCCACCAGGTCGTTCAGGCGCCGGGTCTCGCTGACGACCAGGGTCACCGCCGGTGCGATCATCGGATCGAGGTCGTCGACCTCCTCCTCCAGCACCTCGGCCACCGCGGTCAACGCCGTCAGCGGCGTCCGCAGTTCGTGCGACATGTCCGCGACGAAGCGCCGGCTCGACTCCTCTCGCGCGCTCATGTCGGCGACCTTCTTCTCCAGCGCCTCGGCCGTCTTGTTGAAGGTGCGCGACAGGTCGGCGAGTTCGTCGGTGCCCGACACGTCGAGGCGGTGGTCCAGTTCGCCCTCGCCGAGCCGCCGCGCCGCGTCTCCCAGCCGCTGTACGGGCTTGAGCACGGTGCGGGCCGCGGCCTGCGCGAGCAGCGCGGAGCCGAGCAGGGCGAGGATGGTCGCGATGGTCAGCGACCAGGCGAGCGCGTTGAGGTCGTCCCGCTCCTGGGCGAGGGACTTGTACATGTAGCCGGTCGGCCCGCCGCCCACGATCCGCGTGCCGCCGACCAGGTACGGGTTGCCGCGCGGCTTCGTGCGCTGCCAGTACACGTGGTACTCGGCGTCGTTGGCCGCCGTCGTCTTCTGACGGTCGTTCACCGCGTTCTGCAGGGACTTCGGGACGTCGGTCAGCCGGAAGTTGTCGGGCCCGGCCGCGCCGTACATCTGGCGGTTGTCCTTGCCCTCCTGCACGAGCAGCACGCTGTAGCCGGGGCTGCTGCCCGCCATCAGCTCGGCGGTGCGCTGCAGCTCCTCGGGCGTCGGGTCGGCGGGCAGCGCGGCGGCACGGTTCTGCATCTCCTGCCGGAAGTCGCCGAGGGCGGCCTCCTGGACGCGGGTGAGCACGGCCTCGCGGTTGAGCCAGTAGGCGATCCCGGACGCGGACACGGCGGCCGTCAGGGCGACCAGTGCGAAGACGACGAGGAGCCGCAGCCGCAGGCTGGTCCAGCGCCGGCCCGCGAGCAACGACCGGATCACTGCGGGGAGTCCAGGCGGTAGCCGACGCCCCGGACCGTACGGATCAGGGTGGGCGAGGAGGGCACGTCCTCGACCTTGGCGCGCAGCCGCTGGACGCAGGCGTCGACGAGCCGCGAGTCGCCGAGGTAGTCGTGCTCCCACACCAGGCGCAGCAGCTGCTGGCGGGAGAGCGCCTGGCCGGGCCGGCGGCTCAGTTCGAGGAGGAGTCGCAGCTCGGTCGGCGTGAGCTGGAGGTCCTCGCCGTTCTTCGTCACGGTCATGGCGGCGCGGTCGATGACGAGGGAGCCGAAGCTCGCCGAGTCGCTCGACTCGCGTTCGCCGCGGCGCAGTACGGCCCGGATGCGGGCGTCGAGGACCCGCCCCTGGACGGGCTTGACCACGTAGTCGTCGGCTCCGGACTCCAGGCCGACGACCACGTCGATGTCGTCGCTGCGCGCGGTGAGCAGGATGATCGGCAGCTGGTCGGTGCGGCGGATCCGCCGGCACACCTCGAAGCCGTCGATCCCCGGCAGCATCACGTCCAGCACGATCAGATCCGGCCGCTGCTCGCGCAGCAGTTTCAGGCCGTCCTCGCCCGTCGCCGCGGTGGCCACACGGTGGCCCTGGCGTGACAGGGAGAGTTCGAGGGCCGTGCGGATGGCGTCGTCGTCCTCGATCAGCAACAGGAAAGGCACGGGCTCATTCTGTCTCATGGGCAGTCGGGAGTTCGACCGTCAGGGGGACGAGATCCTGCGTGAGTCCGCCGGGGTCCTTCCGACGGTCGCTGTGACAGTGCTGTGACAGTCGACGGACACCCCGGTTAAGTCGGCCGGGCAATCTTCTACTCAACGCACAGCGATCCGAAGCAGAGACACTCCACGACGGGGGGCGCGAGATGAACACGCTGCACAGCACCAGCACCAGCGCGGTTGTCACGCGGCTGCACGATGTGAACCGCCGGGCGGGTGTCCGTTCGGTGGCGGTCGCCCGGCCCCGGCCGGCCCACGTCGTAGCCATTGACGCAAACCAGTACCAGGCGGTTCCCGCCCAGCAGCCGACCCCGTCCTCGACGTCCGAGGCGGAGTTCACCGCCTACGTCCAGGAGCGGCGCGCCGCGCTGTACGCGACGGCCTTCCACCTCACCGGTGACCGTTACGAGGCCGAGGACCTGCTGCAGAGCGCGCTGTTCTCCACGTACCGCGCCTGGGACCGGATCAGCGACAAGGCCGCGGTCGGCGGGTACCTGCGCCGCACGATGACGAACCTGCACATCAGCGCGTGGCGTCGGCGCAAGCTGAACGAGTACCCGACCGAGGAGCTGCCGGAGACGGCCTCCGACACGGACGCGATGCGCGGTACGGAGCTGCGCGCGGTGCTGTGGCAGGCGCTGACCCGGATCCCGGAGCCGCAGCGCACGATGCTGGTGCTGCGCTACTACGAGGGCCGTACGGACCCGGAGATCGCGGAGATCCTCGGGATCAGCGTCGGCACGGTGAAGTCGAGCATCTGGCGCTCGCTGCGGCGCCTGCGGGAGGACGAGTCGCTGAGCTTCGGCCGCGACGAGGCGGAGTCCTTCGAGGAGCTGGTCGCGTAACGCGGCGCGGCGCACACAGACCATCGGGCCAGGGGGACCGTCCTACGGGGGTGGGACGGGGGCCGCGGGGGGAAAAGGCGGGATCGAGCGGCCGGGGGTCCGCCTGATCCCGCCTTTTCGTGTGTACGGGTCCAGCGGCCCCCGAGGCCGGGGCCGCACACCGCACTTCGCGTCGGCTACGCCGGGGTCGTCGTGCGGTGGCGGCCCGCCGCGGCCGCGGCCAGGCGGCCGAGGGCCTCGTCGCCGGCGCAGGCGTGCGCGCCCAGTGCGACGTGGCGGGCCACGATGCCCCGTTCGGCGCGCATCAGCCGCAGGCCCCTGCGGAGCAGGAACGGCACGGACTTGCGGCCCTCGCGCAGATCGCGGGCGAGCCGGCGGCGGAAGGTCGTCGAGGGGCGTCCGCGCAGGCAGATGGCGTCCGCGAGGAGGCCGAGTTCCTGGCAGCGGGCGGCCACGTCCGCGGCGAAGATGCCCTCCGCTATGAACAGCGGGGTGCGGGCGATGTCGAGGGTGTCCCAGCCGGTGCGGGAACTGGTGGCGATGTCGTAGACCGGCACGTCCGTGCGTCCCGACGCGCACAGCTCGGCGATCGCGGCGACGGCGGTGTCGGCGTCCCACGAGAGCGGGGAGTCCCAGTCGATGTCGGAGCTGCCCTCCACCAGCGGAAGGGTGGGGTCGTCGGCTTCCTTGTAGAAGTCGTCGAGACGCAGCACGGGCAGCCCGGAGCGGGCGGCCAACGAAGATTTTCCGGAGCCCGACGGACCGGTCAGCAGGACGACTCGGGTCGGCGAAGGAGAGGAAGAGCTCACGGGACACCAGTCTGAACCATTCCCCCGGGTAGGGGATCCTCCCGGTGACCGGTTGGTGTCCAGGAACACACCTCCACTACGCTGCGTGCGCACGCGACTACGACCACAGGCGGGATCCCCATGGCACGTCACGCAGCCCCTTCGGCACCGAACCGGCTCCGCAGCGCGGGCCTGACCCTCTCGATGGCCGGCGCCGCACTGGCGATGGCCGCGGGCGGTGCGCAGGCCGGTGAGCTGGACGTTCCGGCGGCCGTTGCCGGGGTCACGGACCCCATCGCGAACCTCAAGGTGAACCCGCTGGCCCACACCGGTGTGGACCCGCTGGACAACGGGGTCGCCACCAAGGTCGCGGACTTCCCCGCGGTGGGCACCACGGCGGTCACGGGGATCCTCACCCAGGGCCCGTCGGTGGGTGAACTCCCCGCTGCGGCGGTCTCGTCCCTCCTGGGCCCCCTGGCCCCCCGCTGACCCCCCGCCGCCCCCGGCGAGTGAGCCGAAGGCGGCGCGTCGGCGAAGGCGGGCGAGCGCCCGGAGTAGCCGCGAGGCGCGAGCGGCTTCGAGGACGCACGCACGCCTGGAGCCGACAACAGCGCCGCCGGAGGCGAACCGAGCCCGAAAACGAAGGAGGCCCCGGCAGCGCGGGGGACGCTGCCGGGGCCGGTCTCGTAGGGGGCCGGTCCTAGTAGGACGAGCCGCCCGCGCCCAGCGACCCGGTGGGGTGCCAGACGGTCTTGGTCTCCAGGAACGCCGTCATGCGGGAGGTGCCCGGGTCCGCGCTCCAGTCGCCCACAGGCTGTGGACGCAGGACGCGCTTGAGGTTGTCGGCCGCCGCGATCTCCAGCTCCTTGGCGAGCGCCGCGTCGGCGCCGGCCAGGTCGATCGCGTTGACGTCCTGGTGGGACGCCAGGTGCGGGCCCATCTCGCCGGCCTTGCCGGACAGGATGTTGACCACGCCGCCGGGCAGGTCGGAGGTGGCGAGCACCTCGCCCAGCGACAGAGCGGGCAGCGGGGACTTCTCGGAGGCGATCACGACGACGGTGTTGCCCGTCGCGATGACCGGGGCGATCACGGAGACCAGGCCCAGGAACGAGGAGTCCTGCGGGGCGACGACGGTGACGACACCGGTCGGCTCCGGGGTGGAGAGGTTGAAGAACGGGCCCGCGACCGGGTTGGCCCCGCCCACGATCTGGCCGATCTTGTCGGTCCAGCCCGCGTACCAGACCCAGCGGTCGATGGCCGCGTCGACGACGGCGGCGGCCTTCGACTTGGACAGGCCCTCGGCCTCGCCGACCTCGCGGACGAACTGCTCGCGGCGGCCCTCCAGCATCTCGGCGATGCGGTAGAGGATCTGGCCGCGGTTGTAGGCGGTCGCGCCCGCCCAGCCGCCGAAGGCCTTGCGCGCGGCGACGACGGCGTCACGCGCGTCCTTGCGGGAGGACAGGGGGGCGTTGGCCAGCCACTTGCCCGTGCCACCCGACGATGTTTTCGCCGTCACCTCGTACACCCGGCCGCTCTCGGAGCGGGGGAACTTGCCCCCGACGTACAGCTTGTAGGTCTTGAAGACGTTCAGACGCACAGAGGACTCAGACATCGAGGTAGGCCTCCAGACCGTGGCGGCCGCCTTCGCGGCCGAAGCCCGACTCCTTGTAGCCGCCGAAGGGCGAGGTCGGGTCGAACTTGTTGAACGTGTTGGCCCACACCACACCGGCACGGAGGTGGCCCGCGACCGCGAGGATGCGCGAGCCCTTCTCCGTCCAGATGCCGGCGGACAGGCCGTACTGGCTGTTGTTGGCCTTGGCGACGGCCTCGTCGGGCGTGCGGAAGGTCAGCACGGACAGCACCGGGCCGAAGATCTCGTCGCGGGCGACGGTGTGCGCCTGGGTGACGTTGCTGAAGAGCGTCGGGGCGAACCAGTAGCCGGCGGACGGCAGCTCGCACGCCGGGGACCAGCGCTCGGCGCCCTCGGCCTCGCCGGTGTCCGCGAGTGCGGTGATCCGGGCGAGCTGCTCGGCGGAGTTGATCGCGCCGATGTCGGTGTTCTTGTCGAGCGGGTCGCCCAGGCGCAGCGTGGAGAGGCGGCGCTTGAGGCTGTCCAGCAGCTCGTCGTGGATCGACTCCTGGACCAGGAGGCGGGAGCCCGCGCAGCAGACCTGGCCCTGGTTGAAGAAGATGCCGTTGACGATGCCCTCGACGGCCTGGTCGATGGGGGCGTCGTCGAAGACGATGTTGGCGCCCTTGCCGCCCAGCTCCAGGGTGACCTTCTTGTCGGTGCCGGCGATCGAGCGGGCGATGGCCTTGCCGACCGCGGTCGAGCCGGTGAAGGCGACCTTGTTGACGTCCGGGTGCTCGACGAGGGCCGCGCCCGCGTCGCCGTACCCGGTGAGGATGTTGACGACACCCTTGGGCAGGCCCGCCTGGCGGCAGATGTCCGCGAAGAAGAGCGCGGAGAGCGGGGTGGTCTCGGCGGGCTTCAGGACGACCGTGTTGCCGGTGGCGAGCGCCGGGGCGATCTTCCACGCGAGCATGAGCAGCGGGAAGTTCCACGGGATGACCTGGCCGGCGACGCCGAGCGGGCGCGGGTTCGCGCCGTAGCCCGCGTGGTCGAGCTTGTCGGCCCAGCCCGCGTAGTAGAAGAAGTGCGCGGCGACCAGCGGGAGGTCCGCGTCGCGGGTCTCCTTGATCGGCTTGCCGTTGTCCAGGGTCTCCAGGACGGCGAGCTCGCGGCTGCGCTCCTGGATGATCCGGGCGATGCGGAAGAGGTACTTGGCGCGCTCGGAGCCGGGCAGCGCGGACCACTTCTCGAAGGCCTTGCGGGCGGCCTTCACGGCACGGTCCACGTCGGCGGCGCCGGCCTGGGCGACCTCGGAGAGGACCTCCTCGCTGCTGGGCGAGACGGTCTTGAAGACCTTGCCGTCGGCGGCGTCGGTGAACTCACCGTCGATGAAGAGCCCGTAGGAGGGGGCGATGTCGACGACCGAGCGGGATTCGGGAGCCGGTGCGTACTCGAAGAGGGATGCCATGGTGATCAGTCCACCGTCACGTAGTCGGGACCGGAGTAACGGCCGGTGCTCAGCTTCTGGCGCTGCATCAGCAGGTCGTTGAGCAGGCTGGAGGCGCCGAAGCGGAACCAGGTGTTGCTCAGCCAGTCCTCGCCCACGGTCTCGTTGACCAGGACCAGGAACTTGATCGCGTCCTTGGTGGTGCGGATGCCGCCGGCCGGCTTCACGCCGATCTGGATTCCAGTCTGCGCCTTGAAGTCGCGGACGGCTTCGAGCATGAGCAGGGTGTTCGCGGGGGTGGCGTTGACGCCCACCTTGCCGGTCGACGTCTTGATGAAGTCGGCGCCCGCGAGCATGCCGATCCAGGAGGCGCGGCGGATGTTGTCGTAGGTCGACAGCTCGCCGGTCTCGAAGATGACCTTCAGGCGGGCGGCGCTGCCGTCGGGACGGACGCAGGCCTCCTTGACGGCCTTGATCAGCTCGTACGTCTCCAGGTAGCGGCCGGCGAGGAAGGCGCCACGGTCGATGACCATGTCGATCTCGTCGGCGCCGGCGGCGACGGCGTCACGGGTGTCCGCGAGCTTGACGGGCAGCGCGGCGCGGCCCGCCGGGAAGGCGGTGGCGACGGAGGCGACCTTGACGTCGGCTCCGTTCAGCGCGGCCTTGGCGGTCGCCACCATGTCGGGGTAGACGCAGACGGCGGCCGTCATCGGGGTCGTACGGTCGGTCGGATCGGGATTGACGGCCTTGGCGGAGAGCGCCCGGACCTTGCCCGGGGTGTCCGCGCCTTCCAGCGTCGTCAGGTCGATCATCGAGATGGCCAGGTCGATGGCGTACGCCTTGGCCGTCGTCTTGATCGAACGGGTGCCGAGGGAGGCCGCGCGGGCCTCCAGACCGACAGCGTCGACGCCGGGCAGCCCGTGCAGGAAGCGGCGCAGCGCACTGTCGGACGTCGTCACGTCAGCGAATGCGGTGAGGGTGGTGGGCATGGTCACCAGATGAGCATATCTACGCGCGTAGCGACCTGTCACCCCCCTCCCCCGATTCCGGGCGATCCGCTACGGAATCGACACCTCCGCCTCCTGTTACCCGGCCATGACAGGAGGGCGATCGTCCACACGCACAAGATCAATAGATTCTTCCCAGCAGCCCGCCAGACCTCACCGGACGAAAACCCGCAGAGAAGAACGCGGCATGCGGCTCTCCTCCACTTCCCCAGGCAACGCTTCAGGGAGTCGTTATGCGTACCGCCCTCCGTGCCTCCCTCGCCACCGCCGTCCTCACCGGCGCGCTCCTCGCCCCCGCCGCGGGCGCCGCGCACGCCGCCACCACCGTCCGGCAGGCTGCCGCGGTCACCTCGCAGAGCGGCGCCGACCGGTTCTCGGGCATCCCGGTCCACATCGGCGAGGGCCTGGTCGCGGTGCTGCGCCACGAGGCGGAGGGCCCGGAGGCCTGGATCCGCGCCGTCGGACCGGACTGGAAGCCCGGCGACAACTACATGTTCCGCGTGCTGACCGTGCTGGACCGCGCGAACCCCGGCGACACCGTCAACGGCCTGGACCTGGAGATCACCAAGGTGAACTCGGCCGCCCCCGTCCTCACCGTCGCGAAGGCCGGCGCCACCAGGTCCTTCCCGCTGCCGCTGTCCGAGGCGGGCCGGACCCACGGCGCCCGGTGCGTCTCCGCCACGCAGCGGCTCGGCCTGCACGGGACGCTGGTCGCCGACCTGACGACGACCCCCGAGGGGCCGCAGGTGCAGTTGGTGGACGGGATCACCAAGGAGCCCTACAAGAAGCTGACGCGCACCGGCCCCGCCCTGGCGAAGGGCGACCTGACCGTCGCCCGCATCGTGAACCCGGGCGCGGCCCTGCCCTCCTTCGAGTACGAGACCCCCGGCGGGGAGCACCCCTTCGGGACGGCGCGCTTCCCGGAGCTGCCCGCGGGCTGCGCGTTCACCTACCCCTTCGAGGACGAGGCCCCCGCCCCGGAGCCGGAGGGCACGCCGTCCGCCGGAGCCTCCACCGCCCCCTCCAACGCGCCGGCCGCGAAGCCGTCGCCCGCCACCGCCGCGGCGGGCCCGAAGGCGCAGACCGCGGGCCGGACGGCCGTCGTCCGAGAGGGCGGCGTCGCCGCCGGCGCGGAGGACACCGGGCTCACTGAGGTCGACGGAGCCGCCGCCGCGGACGCCGACGACTCCACGACCGCCTACGCGGGCGCCGGCCTCGCCGCCATCGTCGCCGGCCTCGGCGCGTCCTTCCTCACTCGCCGCCGCGCCGCCCGCCCCCGGCGCTGACACGCCCCACGCCCTCCGGCCCCGTTCCCGCGGCCCACCGCGTACGCCGGAGCCTTACCCGCGACGGGCCGAGATCGGCTGGTCCGTGTACGCCGATCTCGTCGGCTGAGATGGCGTGGGGCAGAATCGACCCCATGAGCAGCCAGCAGCCGACCGATGAGCCGGTCTACGACGACCGGGTCTACCGCTCCTCCATGGGCGTCGTCTCGGGGGTGCTGCTGCTCGCGCTGACGGCATGGCTCTGCGGGGACGCCGTGGTGCGCGGCTCGGGGAACACCCCGTGGATCGCGCTGGCGGCTGCGCTGTGCGCGGTACCCCTGATCGTGGCGTTCACGATCCGCCCGGCCGTCTTCGCCAACGACGACCGGATGCGCGTACGGAACCCCTTCCGGATCATCGAGCTGCCCTGGGCCGCCGTGGACGCCGTGCGCTCCGGCTACTCGGCGGAGGTGCTGGCCGAGGGGTCGAAGTACCAGCTGTGGTCCGTGCCCGTCTCGCTGCGCGAGCGGAAGAAGGCCAACCGCCAGCGCCTGCGCCACGAGGGCCTCCGCGACCGGGAGGACCGGTCGCCGGGCGGGAAGGTCCGGGCCCCCGCCGAGCCGATGCGGGCCAGTGCGGACCGGATCGTCGACGAGCTCCAGAGGCTGGCCGAGCGCGGGGCCGAGCGGCCCGGCGCCCAGGGCGGCGTGCGCGTGCACTGGTCGTACGAGATCATCGCGCCCGCCGTGGCCGGCGCGCTGCTGCTGATCGTCCTGGTCGCCACCCGCTGACCGGGGCCGGCGGCCGACGGCCGGCACGGACCGTGCGCGCCACCACACCCCCGAGGCGGAACCAGGGCTACCAGGTGATGCGTCCTCGCAGGTGTGCAGCGTATTGAGGCCGACGGCGCTCCCGCCGGCGCCACCGCGATCCCCCTCCGTCTCCGACTCCTGTCCGGGGTCCTTCTCGCCGCCCATCTCCTGGTCGTCGGCTGGCTGACCCTGCGCCCCCTCGACGTCCCCTGGGCCGCCGCCGGCAATCTGACCCCGCTGGAGGGGATCAGGGCCGACCTCACCCTCGGGCCGCTGGAGGCCACCCGGCGGATCGGGGAGGGAATCGCGCTGCTGGCCCCGCTCGGGGTGCTGATTCCGCTCGTCAGCGGGCGGCTCTGGCTGTCGAGGCTGGCCGAGTGGTCCTCCCTGGTGCGGACCACCGCCGCGGGCGCGCTGGTCTCGCTCAGCATCGAGATGCTCCAGAGCGGGGTCCCGGGCCGGGTCGTCGACGTGGACTCGGTGCTGCTGAACACCCTCGGCGTGCTGCTGGCGCACGCGGCCGTCGTACCGGCACTGCGGGCACGGATGCGCCGCTCACATGCCGTTTATCAGGGGGACACCCCGAAGATTTCCAGGGTCGGGCTCGGCCCCTGGACCGACGTTCTGTCGGCGGTCCAGCGGGAGTATTGAGTCATCGCAAGAAAGCGATCCCGACGAAGGAGAACCCCATGAGCGCCCTGGTCCGCCCCCGTGACGGCCGTTGGATCGGCGGAGTCTGCGCCGGACTCGCACGGCGTTTCGGAATTTCCGCGAACGCGATGCGCGCCATATTCGCCGTCTCGTGCCTGCTGCCCGGCCCGCAGTTCCTGATCTACATCGCGCTGTGGGTGCTGCTGCCGAACGAGAAGTCCACGTCGACCGCCTGGTAGCGGGGCCGCTCAGCCGGCCTTCCGGACCTTCTCCAGCTGCTTGTCGGTCACTTCCTGCGGCACCAGGACCTTCTGCCGGCCGCCCGCCACGTTGAGTGCCATCAGCCGCACGACGGTGTCGCCCTCGCGTACGACGACCAGGTGGACCGGCGCCGAGACGCCCTGGCCGGCCGCGGTCGTGGTCCAGCTGACACTCTCGTCGCCGCTCGTGCGGTAGTCGGCGGTGCGGACCTCGCGGTAGCTGCCGGTCTGCTTGTCGACCGTGGCGGAGAAGCCCGTGCCGCAGGCGGCGACGGCGGCCTTGAGCCGGGCGAGCAGCGCCTTCGCTTCGCTCTCGGAGTAGGAGCTGACGGAGGCGGAGACAGCGAGCCCCGTCTGCTTCTGGGATCCGATGCCCCGGTTGACGGTCTCGCGCGCGGCGGGGTCCGGCTTGTCGCCCATGATGTCGGCGAGCGGCTGGCAGGCCTTCTTGTCGGCCTGCGGCTGGCCGTCCGGGGCGCCCGGGTTCTTGCCCTGGGCGGAGACCTGGTAGCCGGGCAGGTCGCCCTGGGCGAGCGCGGACCGTTCCAACGTGGTGCCCCCGGCCTTCGGCGGGGCCGATCCGGCCGGGTCCGGGCTCGCCGCGGGGGCGCCGGGCGCGCCGCCGGCGCTGCCCTCGGACCCCTTGGGGTCGGGGGACCTTCCCGTCGCGGGGGCGTCCGTACTGCTGCACCCCACCGCGGCGAACAGCAGGGCGGGTACCAGTGCGACCAGCGTCGCTCGTGCCTTCATGCGCATGACCGAGAACCTCATACCCAGTGCGTCGGCGGGCAGTTGGTGGTGATCGTGGCACACCGCACGGCGGCACACACACCTCGTCGAAGAGGCGTGCGACCGCCGTGCGTGCGTTCGTCCGTCTCGCGTCGGCGTCAGCCGTTGAGGGCGCCGGTGACCGGGCCCAGCAGGCCGGTGACCGCGGCGGTGGGGTCGCTCGGCTGTCCCTCTTCGGCCTTCATCTGCTGCTGGCTGGTAACACCCTCGAGCGCGCCGGTGGCGGTGCCGAGCGCGTCGGTGATGCCGATGGCGGGAACGGCGGCGGAGGCGGTACCGGCGGCGACGGCGGCGAGGGCGGCACCGACGGCGGCGGCACCGAGGAACTTGGCAGCTGACTGCTTCATGAAAGGTATTCCTTGCGACGGGGAATTGAGCGGCTCCGCAAACTAGTCACTTCAAACCCCCGCCCGCAAACATCCGCTAATACGAGAAAGCGCCCGGAAATTGCCTCTCCCGGGCGCTTTCAGTACGTCATGCCATGGCCTAGGCCGAGACAGAACCGCTGGTGGAGGCGGTCTGACGGAACAGCCACTCCGACTTCAGCTCCGCGTAACCCGGCTTGATGACCTCATTGATCATGGCCAGTCGTTCATCGAAAGGAATGAACGCGGACTTCATCGCATTGACGGTGAACCACTGCATGTCGTCCAGCGTGTAGCCGAAGGTGTCCACGAGGTGCTCGAACTCGCGGCTCATGCTGGTGCCGCTCATCAGGCGGTTGTCGGTGTTGACCGTGAGCCTGAAGTGCAGCTTCCGCAGCAGGCCGATCGGGTGCTCGGCGTACGAGGCGGCCGCGGCCGTCTGCAGGTTCGAGGTCGGGCACATCTCCAGGGGGATGCGCTTGTCCCGGACGTAGCTGGCCAGGCGGCCCAGCTTGACCGAGCCGTCCTCGGCGACCTCGATGTCGTCGATGATCTTCACGCCGTGCCCGAGGCGGTCGGCGCCGCACCACTGCAGGGCCTGCCAGATCGACGGCAGGCCGAAGGCCTCACCCGCGTGGATCGTGAAGTGGTTGTTCTCGCGCTTGAGGTACTCGAAGGCGTCGAGGTGACGGGTGGGAGGGAACCCGGCCTCGGCACCGGCGATGTCGAAGCCGACCACGCCGTTGTCGCGGTAGCGGTTGGCCAGCTCCGCGATCTCCAGCGCGCGGGCCGCGTGGCGCATCGCGGTCAGCAGGGCGCCGACGCGGATGCGGTGGCCGTTGGCCTTGGCGCGGCGCTCGCCCTCGCGGAAGCCGTCGTTCACTGCCTCGACGACCTCTTCGAGGGTCAGGCCGGCTTCCAGGTGCTGCTCGGGGGCGTAGCGGATCTCGGCGTACACGACGCCGTCCTCGGCCAGGTCCTCGGCGCACTCGGCGGCGACGCGGAAGAGGGCCGCCTTCGTCTGCATGACCGCGCAGGTGTGCGCGAAGGTCTCCAGGTAGCGCGGCAGGGAGCCGGAGTCGGCGGCCTCGCGGAACCAGATGCCGAGCTTGTCGGCGTCGGTCTCGGGGAGGTTCTCGTAGCCGACCTCGCGGGCCAGCTCGATGATGGTCCCGGGACGCAGTCCACCGTCGAGGTGATCGTGCAGGAGCACCTTCGGGGAACGACGGATCTGATCCGGGGTCGGCAGGTTGGGGGTCTCGCTCGTCATCTGCGCACTCTACTCCTACGCGCGTAGAGCGTCTTGTCCCCGGCAGGCGTCGATATGTAACAGAGACCGCGCGGACGGATGGCGTACACCCGAAGGTCTGAGACTGTTCCGCCATGGCACAGCATGCGCCGCCGGCGCGCGGGGCCCGCCTGGGGCGGGCGGCCGGCGCGAGAACCGGCTCGGGTCCGACGGAAAGCCCGGTCAACGGGGTGGTGCTCCTGCTTCCCGGAGCTTCCAGATTCTCCCCCGGCCCCCTGCGTCCGCTCGCGCGGGCGCTGGCCCGGGCGGGCGGTACGGACGGTCTGGTCGCACACGCCGTCATCCACGGCGGGGAGTCCGCGCGGGAGGAGCAGGCGCGGTGGGCGGCGGACGAGGTGGTGCGGCGCTACGGGGACGTTCCGGTGTGCCTGGCCGGCTACGACGCGGGCGGTCTGGCCGCGCTGCGGGCGGCGGGGCACGGGGCCGTCAACTCGGTTCTGGCACTCGCCCCCTGTTTGGCGGAGGGGGTGCCCGCCGACTCCCCAGAACCGGTGAAACAGCTGTCGGGGCGGCAAGTGTTGATCGTGCACGGCACCAACGACGCGCGCAGCGATCCGGAGATCTCCTTCCGGCTGGCGGAGCGGGCGAAGAAGGCGAACCGCTCGACGTGCCGGTTCGAGGTGCACTCGGACGGGCACGGGCTGCGCGAGCACCAGGCGGAAGTGGTGGCGCTGGGCGTGGACTTCGTCCTGGGCGCGGTCTTCTCGGGGCGGTACTCGCGCCCCGTCACGGACGCCCTGGCCGCGCCGCCGCCGCTGGGCCTGAGGATGCCGCTGGCCTCAGGCTTCGGGAGGTCGCTGCGGGGGTGAGGGCCCGGCCGGGACGCGGACGGCGAAACGGGCTCCCCGGCGTACCGTGAGAAGTGGACTCGGGGTGCTCGCTCCTCTCCCGGAGGCGATCGGCGATGACCGCAATCGACTGCAGGAACTTCGACCAGCCGGACGAGACCAGGCCGTTCGTCGGCGGCATGGGCAGGCTGGACCTGGTGGACACCGGGGACGGGGCGGTCGGGCGGGCCGTGTTCCTGCCGGGCTGGAAGTGGTCGGAGCACGTCCAGCCGCTGGCCGGGACGGACAGCTGCCGGGCCGACCACACCGGGTACGTCGTGAGCGGCCGCATGAAGGTCGTCATGGACGGCGGGGAGAGCGCCGAGTTCGGTCCCGGCGACTACATGCGGGTGCACCCCGGGCACAACGCCTGGGTGGTGGGCGACGAGCCCTGCGTGACGCTGGACTGGACCGGCTTCTCCGACTACGCGAAGCCCTCCGCCTGACGGCCCGCGGCGCCGGGGCCGGGCCGGGCCCGGCCGCGGCCGCGGCCGCGGCCGGTCGTTTCGCGCCGGTCCGTCCGTACCCGCCGTTCCGCCCCCTCTCGGTCGGATGGCACGGATGGACCGGCGCGATCGCGTTCCCCCTTCACGCCGTGTGACCACTGTGCCGCTTCGGCATATGCCGAATGGGTCTTCTCAGGCGTCGTCTTGCCGCCTTGCGGGAACACGAGGGGTTTACGAACAGGTCCACACCGGGACGAATACGCACATGCCAGCCGAGGGAACCGGAGCGTCCGGGGCGACGGCCGGGGCAGCCGGTGCGTCCGGGGAGCTGACCCCCGCCGCCCGGCGCCTGTACGCGTACGCCGTCGAGCGGCACGCCTTTGACGCGGACGAGGCCACGCGGGCCCTCGGCGTGCGCGCGGCCGCCGCGATCACCGAGCTGGCCGCCGCGCACCTGCTCCAGCGGGCGCCCGGCGGCGGGGCGGACCGGTGGAGCGCCGTGGCACCGCGGGCGGCGGCGGCCCGGGCTCTGGCCCCGCTGGCCCTGCTCGTACGGGAGACCCACGACGAGATGGACCGGCTGCGCGGGCGCCTGGAGGCGCTCGTGCCCGCGTACGAGGCGGGGACCGCGCACCGGGACCTGAGCGGGGCGGGGCACCTGGAGCTGGTCACGGACCTCGGCGCCGTACGGGGGCTGATCGCGGAGCTGGCCGCGGCGTGCGAGCAGGAGCTGCTGACCTCGCAGCCGGGCGGCGGCCGTCCGCTGGAGACCCTGGAGGAGTCGATCGGACGGGACGAGTCGCTGCTGGCGCGCGGGGTCCGGATGCGCACGATCTACCAGCACACGGCCCGCTACTCGCGGCCCACGGCCGCGTACGTGGAGCGGGTGACGGCGCTGGGCGCGCAGGTGCGGACGCTGGGCGACGGGCTGATGCGGATGCTCGTGTTCGACGGGCGGACGGGGCTGATGGCGGTGCCGGAGCGCAGCGGGGCGGCGCTGGTGGTGCGGGAGCCGAGTGTCGTGCACTTCATGACCTCGGCCTTCGAGCGGTCGTGGCTGGGGGCGGAGCCCTTCCCCACGTCGGTGAGCCCGGAGGCGGCGCGGTCGATCTCGGACGAGCTGCGGCAGACGATCGTGCGGCTGCTGTCGGAGGGGCTGGAGGACAAGGTGATCGCGCGCCGCCTCGGCATGTCGGAGCGGACGTGCCAGCGCCACATCGCGGAGATCATGCGGGCGGTGGGCGCCAAGTCCCGCTTCCAGGCGGGCTACTTGCTGTCCTCGCACACCGCCCCCACCGTCCCCGGCCCGGGCGGCGGGGGCGGCACGGCCCAGTAGGGCCCCGGTCCGCTGTGCCGGTCGTAGTACGCGCGCGGCTCCGGGCGGCGGCCATCAGTTTTCGCTCTGGTGGCCCTCCTGCGGCGCGAGCGGTTCCAGTTCCGGGATGAGGCGGCCTCGGCGGGAGAGGAGGAAGCGCTTGAACGCGGCGACCGGCGGGGTGTCGGGGTGGCCGTCCAGCCAGGCGACGCCGATCTCGCGGACGGCGCGCGGGGCGGTCACGTTCAGCTCGACCACCCCGGGGCGGGCCACGGCGGGAGGCGGCAACAGGGCCACGCCGAGGCCGGCGGCGACCAGGCCGCGCAGGGTCTCGGCCTCCTCGCCCTCGAAGGCGACGCGGGGGGTGAACCCGGCTTCCGCGCACAGGTCGTCGGTGATGCGGCGCAGGCCGTAGCCGGCCTCCAGGGTGACGAAGGTTTCCTCCGCGGCCTCGGCGAGGCGGATGCGCTTGCGGCCCGCGAGGCGGTGGTCGTCGGGGACGACCAGGCGCAGCCGCTGTTCGTCGAGGCGGCGGGCGACGAGGTCGGGGGCGTCCGGGAGCGGCGAGGTGAGGCAGAGGTCGAGTTCTCCGGAGCGCAGCTTCTCCAGCATGGCCTCGCCGTAGTTCTGGACCAGGGAGAAGCGCACGCGCGGGTGGTCGGCGCGGAAGGCGCGGATGAGGCCGGGTACGGTCTCGGGGCCGAGGGTGTGCAGGAAGCCGAAGGCGACCTTGCCGTAGGCCGCGTCGGCGTCCTGCTGGACGGACTCGGCGGCGTGGGCGATGCCGTCCAGGGCCTGTTCGGCGGAGGCGAGGAAGGTGCGGCCCGCCGTGGTCAGGGCGACGGTGCGGCCCTTGCGGGCGAACAGGGAGACGCCCAGGTCCTGTTCGAGGCGGACGATGGCCCGGGACAGGGTGGACTGCGGTACGCCCAGCTCCTGGGCGGCGCGGGTGACGTGCTCGTGCCGGGCGACCGCGACGAAATACGCCAGCCGGGGCGCCAGCGAGGTTGTCACTGCCATGTCTTCTACGTAACGGTTCGTCGACATCCACGCTCCTGACCTCTACTGATGCAGCAGTGGATCGATTATCGCGATTCTGTGCATTGGACGCATGAAAAGCAGAGGCCTACCGTCGAAGGCATGCCTCCCGTTCATACCGGGGCACCCGTCATCACGGGTGCCTCCACCGCGTCGTCCCCCGCACCGGCACCCCACTCCCCCGGCCGCCCCGGCTACCGCCGGATGAGCTTCGCGCTCTTCGCCGCCGGACTGGCGACCTTCGCCCTCCTCTACTCCACCCAGGCGCTGCTGCCCGCGATCTCCGACGACCTCGGGGTGACGGCGGGTCAGGCCAGCTGGACGGTGTCCGCGGCCACCGGCGCCCTCGCGCTGTTCGTGCTCCCGCTCAGCGCGCTCTCCGAGCGGTTCGGCCGCACCCGGGTGATGACCTGGTCGATGGCGATCGCCGTCGGCGTCGCGCTCCTCATCCCCTTCGCGCCGAACCTGGAGTGGCTGGTGGTGCTGCGCGCCGTGCAGGGTGCGGCGATCGCCGGCATTCCGGCCTCCGCGATGGCGTACCTGGCGGAGGAGGTCCAACCCAGGGCGCTGGTGGCCGCGATCGGCCTGTTCGTGGCGGGCAACTCCATCGGCGGCATGAGCGGCCGCCTCGTCACGGGCTGGGCGGCGCAGCTGGGGGGCTGGCGGGCGGGTCTGGCCGCCGTCGCCGTGATGGCGCTGGCCTGCGCCGTGGTCTTCCTGGTGATGCTGCCGCGGGCGCGGTTCTTCCGCCCGGCGTCGCTGAACCCGCGCGCGGTGGGCCGTACCGTCGCCGGTCACCTGCGCGATCCGCTGCTGCTGCGGCTGTACGGGATCGGCGCGCTGTTCATGACGGTCTTCGGCGCGGTCTACACGGTGATCGGCTACCGCCTGGTGGACGAGCCGTTCTCGCTCGGCCAGGGCGTGATCGGGTCGATCTTCCTGATCTACCTGGTCGGTACGGTGTCCTCCGCCGCGGCCGGCAAGCTGGTGGCCCGTACGGGGCGGCGCGGCGCGCTGTACCTGGCCGTGACCACCACGGCGCTGGGGCTGCTGCTGTCGCTGTCGGACTCCCTGGTGACGGTCGTGCTGGGGCTGGTCCTGATCACGGCGGGCTTCTTCGCCGGGCACGCGGTGGCCTCGGCCGCGGTGAGCCGGACCGCGAAGACGGGCCGCGCGCAGGCCTCCGCGCTCTACCAGTCGGCGTACTACCTCGGTTCCAGCGCGGGCGGCACCCTCGGCGCCCTCGCCTACCACGACGCCGGCTGGGCGGCCACGGTCGGCATCGCGCTGCTCGCGGTGCTCGGCGTCGTCTCGATCACCCTGTACGGGACGCACGCGGCCCGCGCGCAGCGGCGCATACCGGCTTCCGCCGCAGGCGCGCGCTGACGGGAACTTCGCTTCCACCGGAGGCAACCCCTGCTCGTTTTCCGGGCATTCAACACGGAGGACGAAGTGCGGTGAGCAGGGGAGGACCGGATGGGGACGCGGAAGGCGCGCGGACGGGCAGGACGGCGCACGGCGGTGTGGGGCGGGGCGGCGGCGCTGGCGCTGCCGTGGGCGGTGGTCGCGGGAGGCGGAACGGCAGAGGCCGCCTCCTGCAACCTGTCCACCGGGCCGTACCAGCGCCAGGTGGAGAAGTTCCTGGGACGGCCCGTGGACGGCAGGCAGTCGGCAGCCGACTGCACGGCCGTCAGGGCCTTCCAGACCAAACACGGGATAAGCCCGGCCCAGGGCTACGCCGGACCGCTGACCTGGCAGGCGATGAGCACGATGCTGGCCCAGCGGGCGGCGGGCAGCGCCCCGAACAGGGCGGGTGACTGCCCGGTGGACCGGGGGCGGATCGCCTGCGTGGACCTGACGCGGCAGCTCAGCTGGATCCAGGACGGCGCCACCCTGAGGTACGGCCCCGTTCCGGTCCGCACCGGCAAGGACGGCACGGAGACCCGGACCGGCCTGAAGAGGATCTACCACCGCAGCATCGACCACTGGTCGACGGTCTACAACGTGTCCATGCCGTACGCCCAGTTCTTCGACGGCGGCATCGCCTTCCACTCGACCGCCAAGAGCATGTGGAACCCGCCCGGTTCGGGCGGCTGCGTGAACATGCGGTCCGCCGACGCCAAGGCGTACTGGAACCTGCTCGGGAAGGGTGAGGACGTCTACGTGTACGGCCGCAAGCCGGGCACGTAGGCCGTCTCTTCCGGATCCCGCCTCAGGCGGGCGCGGCGGCGGCAGCCGGGGCCGGAGCCCCGGCCAGGGCGTCCAACCTGCGCAGGCTGGCGCGGCGTTGGACGAGGGACAGGCCGGCCACCGCCGCCCCGAGGGCGATCCACCCGGCCGGACCGGCCGCCATCACCGCCCCGGTGAGCAGCAGCGGGCCCGCGGACTTCTGCACGGACTGCGCCATGCCGGCCACGCCGAGGTACGAGGCGCGCGCCTGACGGGGCGCGAGGGTGACGGCGAGCTCCCACGAACTCACCGAGCGCATCAGCTCGGCCGCGGTGGCCAGCACCGCCGCGGCGAGCAGGGCGGCCGAGGCGGCCCAGGCCCCGCCGCCGGTCGCGGCGGCCAGGAGGGCGCAGCACAGGAGCGTGGTCAGTCCGTACAGGGCGACGGCTCCCGCCGCCTGGCGCGGCCCCCGGACCTTCGCCGACACGCGCAGCTGGAGGACGACGACGAGCACGGTGTTGACGACCAGGAAGGCCGGGACCAGTTCGTGCGGCGCGGTGGTGCGGCTGACCAGCCACAGCGGGATGCCGATGGCCAGGATCGAGTCGTCGAGGTGCATCGGGATGTCCAGCAGGACGAACCGGAGGTAGCCGCGGTCCCGCCACGGACTCGGCCCCCCGGCAGCGGGTGCGGCCTGCGGGGCGGCGGCATCGGCATCGGCGGTGGGTGCGGTCACGAGCCCGCGGCCGCGCGGCTCCCGGGTCCGCCACACCAGGGCGGCGGCCACGAGGAACGACAGCGCGTCGGCCAGGATGAGCACGTGGTAGGCCCCGCGGGTGCCGACGGCGAGGCCGATGGCGGCGAGTCCGGCCCCGAGCGCGTAGCCGGCGTTCGCCGAGCTGCGCGAGAGCGCCTGGTAGGTGGCGCGCCGATCGCCCGCGACCCGGGTGGCGAAGAGCATCTCCAGGGTCTTGGCCGCCCGGTCTCCGAGGTGGGTGACGGCCACCACGGGCAGCAGCAGCGCGAAGTCGGTGACGACGAGCAGCAGGCAGAGGGCGACCAGGCGCAGCAGGTGGGCGCAGATCAGCAGGGAGCGCACCGGGAAGCGGTCGGCGAGGTGGCCCGCCAGGGGCGAGCCGGCGATGCCCGCGACCCCGGACGCCCCCAGCAGTATGCCGACCTGTCCGGCGTCGAGGCCGATGACGAAGGTGAAGTAGAGGACGCAGGCCGCGGCCCAGACGCCGGTGCCGGCGCGGTCCAGCAGCTGGGCGAGGAGCATGATCCGCGCGTCGCGGCCGCCGGGCGGCCGCCGCAGCTGCGCCACCAGACCGGGGTCCCGGTCCTCGCGCCGTGCCTTCCGGATCTCCCCGCCGCGCCGCATCCCAGGCCTCCCCGCCCGCCGTCCAGGTATCTCGACATCGAGATACAGGGGAAGCCTGCATCAAATTAATCTTGACGTCAAGATACTTGATGTCGATACACCTGGGCGTCTCCGCGCTTCCGGCTGCCCTTGTCAGACCCCTCGGGTAGGTTCCGAAGCAGCCACGAACCTCAGGGGGATGGACCGACATGAGCGACCTCGCCACCACCAGTAGCGACCTCGACGCGGCGATGGACCGGTACCGGGTCGAGCTCACGGGCTACTGCTACCGGATGCTCGGTTCCGCCTTCGACGCCGAGGACGCGGTGCAGGACACCTACATCCGCGCCTGGCGCAGTTACGAGAAGTTCGAGGGCCGCTCCTCACTGCGGTCGTGGCTCTACCGGATCGCCACCAACGTCTGCCTGGACCTGCTGAACGCCGGGAACAAACGGGCCCGTCCGATGGACCTGACCGCCCCGCAGCACCAGTCCTCCGCCGTGCTCAACCAGCGGCCCGAGGTGACCTGGCTGGAGCCCGTCCCGGACGGCCGGGTGCTGCCGCAGACCGCGGACCCGGCCGAGATGGCGCTCGCGAAGGAGTCCGTGCGGCTCGCCTTCGTCGCCGCCCTCCAGCACCTGCCGGCCAAGCAGCGCGCGGTGCTCATCCTGCGCGAGGTGCTGGCCTGGAAGGCGGACGAGGTAGCGCAGCTGCTGGACACCACGGTGGCGTCGGTGAACAGCGCGCTCCAGCGCGCGCGGGCCACGCTGGCCGGGCAGCGGATGCGCGAGAGCGAGTCGGCCGACCCGCTGGACGCGGGGCAGGCGAAGCTGCTGGAGCAGTACCTCGCCGCCTTCGAGTCCTACGACATCTCGCGCCTCACGGCGCTGCTGCACGAGGACGCCGTCCTGTCCATGCCGCCGTTCGACCTGTGGCTGCAGGGCAAGGCGGACATCGCGGCGTGGCACCTCAACCAGGGCATCGGCTGCAAGGGCTCCCGCCTGATCCCGACGACCGCGAACGGCATGCCGGCCTTCGGCCAGTACCGCCCGCGCGAGGACGGCAAGCCGGGGCACACCCCGTGGGCGCTGCAGGTGCTGGAGGTCTCAGACGGCCGGATCGTCGGCCTCAACGCCTTCCTGGACACGGCCCGGTGGTTCCCGCTCTTCGGCCTCCCCGAGCAGCTCGACGAGTCCGACGAGGCCCAGCAGGGCGCGTAGCGCGGGCGCGGCCCCGGTCACCCGCAGCGGCCGCCCCCGGGCGGTCAGCCGCAGCCGGGCCAGCACCTCCACGGCGCCCAGGCCCGGCGCGGTGACGGCGCGCGCGTCGCACTCCACCGCGCGCGCCCCGTCCTCGTACAGCCGGGCCAGGCGCGCGCACAGGGATGCGGCGTCGCGCGCGGTCGGGGCGGGTCCTGGCAGCACGAGTCGGGTGGTCTCCACGAGGGGATGACTCCTCGGCCCGCCGGAACTCATCGGCACGGCCGGAGGGGGACCAGCGGCGCGTACCGCGACCGGGCGAGGCCCTGCCGCGGCTGTGAGGTCGCCGGTCCCAGCATGCCGAACGGGACCGGCGGGGGTCCACCGGTCCCGTTCACCCGAAAGGGAAGCCGCAGGTCAGGCGATGCGGTCCAGGATGATCGACGTGGCGGAGAAGGCCGTACCCGCCGTGGCGATGTCGTACGTGCCCGCCAGGGACGCGAGGGCGTAGTCGAACCTCTCCGGGGTGTCCGTGTGCAGGGTCATCAGCGGCTGGCCCGCCGTCACCATGTCACCCGGCTTCGCGTGGAGCTCGACGCCCGCGCCCGCCTGCACCGGGTCCTCCTTGCGCGCGCGGCCGGCGCCCAGGCGCCAGGCGGCGACGCCGACCCCGTACGCGTCCAGGCGGGTCAGGACGCCCGACTCGGGGGCGATGACCACGTGCTGCTCGCGGGCGACCGGGAGGGTCGCGTCCGGGTCGCCGCCCTGGGCCGCGATCATCCGGCGCCAGTGGTCCATCGCGGAACCGTCGGCCAGGGCCTTGGCCGGGTCGGCGTCCTTGATGCCCGCCGCGTCCAGCATCTCCTTGGCCAGCGCGATGGTCAGCTCCACGACGTCCGAGGGGCCGCCGCCGGCCAGGACCTCGACCGACTCGCGGACCTCGAGGGCGTTGCCGGCGGTGAGGCCGAGCGGGGTCGACATGTCGGTGATCAGCGCGACCGTCTTCACCCCGCTGTCCGTGCCGAGGCCGACCATCGTGTGGGCCAGCTCCTGCGCGTCCGCGAGGTTCTTCATGAAGGCGCCGGTGCCGACCTTGACGTCCAGGACGAGCGAGCCCGTGCCCTCGGCGATCTTCTTCGACATGATCGAGGAGGCGATCAGCGGGATCGCCTCGACCGTGCCGGTGACGTCGCGCAGCGCGTAGAGCTTCTTGTCGGCCGGGGCCAGGCCGTCGCCCGCCGCGCAGATGACCGCGCCGGTGGTGTCGAGGACGTGCATCATCTCCTCGTTGGAGAGCAGCGCACGCCAGCCGGGGATGGACTCCAGCTTGTCGAGGGTGCCGCCGGTGTGGCCGAGGCCGCGGCCCGACAGCTGCGGCACGGCCGCGCCGCACGCGGCGACGAGCGGGGCGAGCGGGAGGGTGATCTTGTCGCCGACGCCGCCGGTGGAGTGCTTGTCGGCGGTCGGGCGGGAGAGGGCGTCGAAGTTCATGCGCTCGCCGGAGGCGATCATCGCCGCGGTCCAGCGGGCGATCTCGGTCCGGTTCATGCCGTTGAGCAGGATGGCCATGGCCAGGGCGGACATCTGCTCGTCGGCCACGACGCCGCGGGTGTAGGCGTCGATGACCCAGTCGATCTGCTCGGGGCTCAGCTCACCGCGGTCCCGCTTGGTCCGGATGACGGAGATGACGTCCATGAGGTGCTTCCTTCTACGCGCATAGAGAGAGGGAGGAGAGGGGATCAGGGAACGGAAGTGCGACGGCCCTCCGCCCCGGCAGGGGCGAAGGGCCGTCGGCACGGCTATCTCAGGTGGCCGGGCCCGAAGGCCTGGGGCAGCATCGCCGCCAGCGGAAGGACCCCGTCCGGGGTGTCCACCAGCAGCTCGTCGCCGCCGAATTCGTACAGCAGCTGGCGGCAGCGCCCGCACGGGACGAGGATCTCGCCCTTGCCGTCCACGCACGTGAAGTGCGTGAGGCGGCCGCCGCCCGTGGCCTGGAGGGAGGAGACCAGGCCGCACTCGGCGCACAGGCCCAGCCCGTAGCTCGCGTTCTCGACGTTGCAGCCGGTCACGATGCGGCCGTCGTCCACGAGGGCGGCGACCCCGACCGGGAAGCCCGAGTAGGGGGCGTACGCCCGGGTCATCGCTTCCCGGGCGTGCGTCCGCAGGGCTTCCCAGTCCACCGCGTGCTCCACGGTCACTTGCCCTGGCCCTTGCGGTACGGCATGCCGTCCGCCTTGGGCATCCGCAGGCGCTGCGCCGAGAGGGCGAGCACCAGCAGCGTGGTCAGGTACGGGGCCGCGTCGACGAACTGGCTCGGCACCGCGTCGGTCGTGGCGTACCAGACGAACAGCAGCGCGGCGAAGGCCGCCGAGATGCCGGCCTGGATGTACTTCTTCTTGTAGAGCTGCCAGACGCAGACGATGACCAGCAGGATCGCGATCAGCAGCAGCATCGCGTGGACGTTCTCGGCGCCGCCGCGCAGCTTGAGGCTGTCGATGAAGCCGAACAGGCCCGCACCCAGCGCCATGCCGCCCGGCATCCAGTTACCGAAGATCATCGCGGCGAGACCGATGTAGCCGCGGCCGCCGGTCTGGCCTTCCTGGTAGATGGGGCTGGCGACCTCGGACAGGTACACGCCGCCGAGGCCCGCGAGGGCGCCCGAGACGATCACGGCGATGTACTTGTACTTGTAGACGTTGACGCCGAGGGACTCGGCGGCGACCGGGTTCTCACCGCAGGAGCGCAGGCGCAGACCGAAGGAGGTCCGCCACAGCACCCACCAGGTGGCGGGGATCAGCAGCAGGGCCACGATGGTCAGCAGCGAGATTTCGGTGATCAGGCCGCCGATGACGCCGGCGAGGTCCGAGACGAAGAACCAGTGCTTGCCCTGGAGGTCCGCCATCCAGTCCGAGAGCCCCGGAATGGTGATCTTGGTGATCGGCTCGACCTGCGGGGACTGCTTGGAGGAGCCGCCCGGCGCCTCGGCGAACGTGAAGTTCGACAGGTACTGGGTGAAGCCCAGCGCCAGGATGTTGATGGCCACACCCGAGACGATGTGGTTGACGTTGAAGGTCACCGTGATGATCGCGTGCAGCAGGCCGCCGACGGCGCCGCCGGCGATGCCGACGAGCACACCGGTCCAGGGGCCCCACTGGTAGCCGGCCCAGGCACCGAACCAGGTGCCGAGGATCATCATGCCTTCGAGGCCGATGTTGACGACGCCCGCGCGCTCGGCCCACAGACCGCCGAGGCCGGCGAGGCCGATCGGCACGGCGAGGGAGAGGGCGCCGGAGACCTGGCCGACGGAGGTCAGGTCGTTGGCCCCGGAGATCAGGCGGACCAGCGAGACGAGCGCGAGGCCGCCCGCGATGATCAGCAGGATCCAGGGAAGGGTGAGCTTCTTGCGGGCGCCCGGCGCGGGTGCCGCCTTCTTCGTGGAAACGGTGCTGGCGCTCACGCCGCGACCTCCTTCTCGGTCTTCATGGCGTGGCCCGCAGCCAGCTCCTCGCCGACCTTCTGCTGCTGGCGGCGGATGCCGTAGCGGCGGATCAGCTCGTAGGAGACGACCACCGCGATCACGATCAGACCCTTCATGATCGTGCCGATCTCCTTGGCGTAGCCGGCCGTGTCGAGACCGGCGGACGCCTTGTCGATGAAGGCCATCAGGAGGGCGGCGAAGAAGATGCCCACGGGGTTGTTGCGGCCGAGCAGGGCGATGGTGATGCCGGTGAAGCCCACACCCACGGGGAAGACGAGGGTGTACGTGTGGCTCTCGCCGAGCAGCACGGGCATGCCGGACAGGCCGGCGACGGCGCCGGAGATGAGCATCGCAGTGATGATCATCTTCTTGGAGTCGACGCCGGAGGCCGCGGCGGCGGACTCGCTCGCGCCGCTGGCGCGCAGGTCGAAGCCGAAGCGGGTGCGGTTGAGCACGAACCAGTAGACGACGCCGAGGGCGAAGGCGATGAAGGTGAAGCCGTAGATCTCGCCCGAGTCGCCCAGGGAGAGGGCCGGGAACCAGCCGGACTGGGCGATCTCACCGGTGGTGAGGTCGTTGGAGCCCTCCACCTGCACGCCGAGGTTCTTCGGCAGGATCAGCCAGGCGATGAGGCTGGTGGCGATGGCGTTGAGCATGATCGTCGAGACGACCTCGCTCACGCCGCGCTTGGCCTTGAGGACACCGGCGATACCGGCCCAGAAGGCACCGGTGAGCATCGCGACGAGGACGATCAGCAGGATGTGCAGCGGCCCGGGCAGCGCGATGGCGCCACCGACCACGGCGGAGATCATCGCGGCGAGGCGGTACTGGCCGTCGACACCGATGTTGAAGAGGTTCATCCGGAAGCCGATGGCGACGGCCAGGGCTGCCAGGTAGTACGTACCGGCCTGGTTGACGATGAGGACCTGGATGTCCTCGTAACCGCCGTTCTCCACCATGAGGCGCAGCGGCTCGATCGGGTTGATGCCCGTCGCCGCCAGCACGATCATGGTCAGTACGAAGGCGCTGACCAGCGCGAGCAGGGGCCCGGCGATGGCGAGCATCAGCCGGTCCTTGTCGAATGTCTTCATCGGGCCTCGTCCTCCGTCGTGTCACCGTCGGCAGCGGCGGAGTGGTTGTCGGTTGCTTCCAGGTGCCCCGAGGCGGCGCCCGTCATGGCGGTGCCGAGCTCCTCGGGGGTGACGGTGGCGGGGTCGGCGTCCGCGACCAGGCGACCGCGGTAGATCACGCGCAGGGTGTCGGACAGGCCGATGAGCTCGTCCAGGTCGGCGGAGATCAGCAGCACGGCCAGGCCCTCGCGGCGGGCCTCGCGGATCGCGTCCCAGATCTGCGCCTGCGCACCGACGTCCACACCGCGGGTGGGGTGGGCGGCGATGAGGAACTTCGGGTTGTGGCTCATCTCGCGGCCGACGATCAGCTTCTGCTGGTTGCCGCCGGAGAGCGAGGCCGCGGTGACGTCGATGCCGGGCGTGCGCACGTCGTACTCGCGCACGATCCGCTCGGTGTCCTTGCGGGCCGCCTTCGGGTCGAGGATGCCCTTCTTGGAGTTGGGCGCCTCGGTGACGTGGCCGAGGATGCGGTTCTCCCAGAGCGGGGACTCCAGCAGCAGGCCGTGGCGGTGGCGGTCCTCGGGGATGTACCCGATGCCGCCCTCACGGCGCTTGCGCACGGAGGTCTTGGTGATGTCCGCGCCGTCGAGGGTGATCACGCCCGCCGCGGGGTGGATCATGCCCATGAGGGCCTCGATCAGTTCCGTCTGGCCGTTGCCCTCGACACCGGCGATGCCGAGGATCTCGCCCTTGTGGATGGTGAGGCTGATGTCGTCGAGCAGCCGACGGCCGACCTCCGCGCCCTCGCGCACGATGGAGTCCGTCGGCATGACGAAGCGCGCCGAGGTCTCGGGGGCGAGAGCGACGCCTCCGGTCTCGAGGACGGTCAGGCCCTCGACCTTCAGCATCGGAACGTCCGTGACGGTCGACTCGCGGGTCTCCGGCGACGGCAGCTCCGCGCCGACCATCAGCTCGGCGAGCTGCTTGGGGGTGGCGGTCTTCGGGTCGGCGGTGCCGACCGTGGTGCCGCGCCGGATGACGGTGATGTCGTCGGCGACCTTCAGGACCTCGCCGAGCTTGTGCGAGATGAAGATGACGGTCAGGCCCTCGGACTTGAGCTCGCGCAGGTTGTCGAAGAGTGCGTCCACCTCCTGCGGCACGAGCACTGCGGTCGGCTCGTCGAGGATGAGGATCTTCGCACCGCGGTAGAGGACCTTGAGGATCTCCACGCGCTGGCGGTCGGCGACGCCGAGGTCTTCGACGAGGGCGTCGGGGCGCACGCCGAGGCCGTACGCGTCCGAGATCTCCATGATCTTCTTGCGGGCCTTGGCGCCGATGCCGTACAGCTTCTCGCCGCCGAGAACGATGTTCTCCAGGACGGTGAGGTTGTCGGCGAGCATGAAGTGCTGGTGCACCATGCCGATGCCGCGGGCGATGGCGTCGCCCGGGCTGTTGAAGGCGACCTGTTCCCCGTCGATGGCGATGGTGCCCTCGTCCGGCTTCTGCATGCCGTAGAGGATCTTCATCAGAGTCGACTTGCCGGCGCCGTTCTCACCGATGAGGGCATGGACCGTGCCCTTGCGGACGGTGATCGCGATGTCCTTGTTGGCGACGACGCCGGGGAAGCGCTTTGTGATGCCGTGCAGTTCTACGGCGAGGGGCGGGCTGGACGCGTTGATGACGCACTCTCCTTGGCGCGAAAGGAGCGGAAGGCAGGGAGGACAGGGCGGGGAGTGAAAGTATCGCGTCCACGATGCTTCTACGCGCGTAGCACTGTCGGAAGTGAAAACTCGCGGCCACGAAGGCTGCTAGGTCACAGACTAGTGATCACAGAACGAGGCTCGGGGCCCGGGAGCGATGTCGACCGCTTCCCGGACCCCGGAGACCAGGACTACACGTTCAAGACGACCTTACGGAGCGGTCTTGACGGTGATCTTCTTGGCGATGATGTCGGCCTTGGCCTTCTCCACCGCGGCGATGACGTCGGCCATCTCCTTGTACTTCGGGTTGGAGTCGGCCAGGCCGACGCCGTCCTTGTCCAGGCCGTAGCGGATCTCACCGGTGGTGGGCTTGCCGTCCTCGACCGACTTGATCAGGTTGAAGACGGAGTCCGAGACGTCCTTGGTGACCGAGGTCAGGATGGAGTCCTTGTACTTCGCCAGACCGGCCTGGTTGTACTGGTCGGAGTCGACGCCGATGGCCCACTTGCCCTTGGCCGAGGCAGCCTCGATGGCACCGGAACCGGCCAGACCGGCGGCGGCGTAGATCACGTCGGCGCCCGCGTCGAGCTGGCCCTGCGCGGCGGCCTTGCCCAGGTCGGGCTTGGCGAAACCGTCGAAGTTCGGCGGCTGGGTCAGGTACGCGGAGAGCACCTTGGCGTTCGGGTTGGTGTCCTTGACGCCCTGGGCGAAGCCCGCCTCGAACTTCTTGATCAGCGGGACCTCGACACCGCCGATGAAGCCGACCGTGCCGGTCTTGGACGCCTTGGCGGCGGCGACGCCGGCCAGGTAGGAGCCCTGCTCCTCGTTGAAGACCATGTTGGCGACGTTCGGGCCGGTCACCGAGGTGTCGTCGATGATGCCGAACGTGGTGTTCGGGAACTTCGGGGCGACCTTCTTGATGGCCGGGGCGTAGGCGAAGCCGACGCCGATGACCGGGTTGTTGCCCTTGCGGGCCAGCTCGGTGAGGCGCTGGACCTTGTCGGCCTCGCCCTCGCCGTCGGTGGGCTCCGCCTCGGCGCCCTTGATCTTCAGCTCCGTCTCGGCCTTCTTCAGACCGGCGTAGGCGGCATCGTTGAACGACTGGTCGCCGCGGCCACCGATGTCGTACGCGATGGCTGCGGACTTCTGGCCGCCCGACTCCGAGGGGGAGGCGGCAGCGTCAGAGGACTTCTTACCGCCACAGGCGGTGGCCGAGAGGGCCAGCGCCGCGGACGCGATGCCCACGGTGGCGATCCTGGTGATCCGGCGCAAGGGGAGGCTCCTTCAAAACCTGACCGAAGCGCCACGACCGGCGCTGGTTTCGCGGCGATCGTAACGCGCGTAGATGTCAGTTAAAGGCCCGTTCATGAGTCGTTATCGGATCGTCGTGAACCGGACAGTGACCGATCGGTAACTGCCAAGGCGTCCAGCCCTTGTGTACCAAGGGCTGGACGCGTCGGCCGGGAGGCTCGCCGATGTTGTAAGGAGAGCGGCCCTGTCCCTACCGGGAAGGCGGCGTGCGGCGGCCGTCGATCAAGGCGGCGGCGGTGAAGAACTCGACGCCGACGGCGATCGCGTCCTCGTCCACGTCGAAGTCCCCGCGGTGCAGGTCGCGCTTGGCGGTGTCGCCGGGAGCGCGCACTCCCAGGCGGGCCATGGCGCCCGGGACGTGCTCCAGGTACCAGGAGAAGTCCTCCCCGCCCAGGCTCTGCTCGGTGTCCTCGACCGACTCGGCGCCGCAGCGGGCCCCCATCGCCTCGCGGAGCAGCTCGGTGATCACCGGGTCGTTGACCACCGGCGGCACCCCGCGCACGTGGTTGATCTCGAACTTGGCCCCGTGCATCGTCGCGATCTCGTCGATCGCCGCGTGGATCATGTCCGGCGCCTCGTGCCAGGCGGCCAGGTCCAGGCACCGAACAGTTCCGGACAGCTCGGCGTGCATCGGGATCACGTTGCAGGCGTGCCCGGCCTCGATCCGGCCCCAGGTGACCGACATGCCCGAGCGGGCGTCCATCCGGCGGGCGAGCAGGGCGGGGGCGTCGACGGCCACCCGGGCGGCGGCGGTCACCAGGTCGGTGGTCAGGTGCGGCCGTGCCGTGTGCCCGCCGGAGCCGGTGAGGGTGACCTCCAGCCGGTCGCAGGCGGAGGTGATGGGGCCGGGCCTCAGTCCGATCCGGCCGGCGTCGACCCGGGGGTCGCAGTGCACGGCGACGATCCGGCCCACGCCGTCCAGCACCCCGGACTCGATGGCGTCGGTGGCTCCGCCGGGGAGCACCTCCTCGGCGGGCTGGAAGAGGAGCCGTACGGGCCGCGGCAGGAGTCCCTGCCGGTCGAGCTCGGCGAGGACGAGGCCGGCTCCGAGGACGACGGCCGTGTGCACGTCGTGGCCACAGGCGTGGGCGCGGTCGGGGGAGGTCGAGCGGTACGAGACGTGCGTCTTGGTGTCAGGAATGGGCAGGGCGTCGATGTCCGCGCGCAGGGCCAGCATCGGCCGGCCCCCGTCCCAGGTGCCTACGTCACAGATCAGGCCCGTGCCGGACTTCAGGACCCGTGGTCGCAGGCCGGCTTTCTCAAGCCTGGCCTTGATCGCCGCAGTGGTGCGGAATTCCTGGTGTCCGAGCTCCGGGTGCATGTGCAAGTCCCGGCGGAAGGCGATCAGTTCGGTGCGCAGGTGGTCCGGAAGTTTGCCGGGCAGCTCGGGCCGGTCGGACGCGACGGGCTGGAGGGGCTGGGACTCGCGGGACATCAACTGGTTCACCCGTTGAAGGGTAGGCGCACGGATGGCTCAACTGGCCGGGGATCACGAAAAGTTCATGCCGTTAGGGGAAAGAAACCCAGCCTCTGGACGCATGACCGGGTGAGCCCGGGGGTAAACTCGCGCGCTCATCCGGCCGTGGGCGCCGCCTGGGCAGGCAGTCTGTGCACATCACGAGCGGTGTCGGTGACCCCCGCGAGGAAGCTCTTCGCACGCGGGGACGCGGACCCGGTGAGCCAGGCCGGGTCCACATCGCATACGGCGACGGTGACACCGGTACCGGTCAGGGCGTACGGCAGTGTGTGGACGACCGTGGACGGAAAGCTGAGGATCGTCCGGCCGACAGGACCCCGACGGGCGATCAGTTCCAGTGGCAGGTCCGGGCGTACGATCTCCAGCCCGGTCTCCCGGCTCAGCGCGCGCAGCTTCTCCGGGGACTCCCGGCGGTGCGCGAAGTAGCGGGTGGCGCCGTGCTCCAGGGTGAGGGAGCGGACCGCGTCGAGGTAGCGGTCCGGGTCGACGACGCCGGTCTCCACGAGCGAGGTGCCGACCAGGTCGGTGCCCTTGGTCAGGCGGGGCGGGCCGAAGCGGGCGCGGGTCCAGGCGAACTCGTTGGCCCGCAGCGTCATCCCGCCGTGCGGGGCGACCGGCATCGAGGTGAACACCTCGACGCGGCGGGCCTTCCCCGTGCCGACGGCCGCCTCCGGGGCGAAGCGGCGCCGCGCGGCCGCCGAGACCGGCGCGTACGCCAGCTCGCGGACGCGGCCGGGCAGCCCTGCGCCGCCGACCCGGTGCCAGCGGACGAGGCGTTCGCCGCGGGCGGTCTGCGCGACGAACTCCATGGTCGCGGTGCCGTCGTCGACCACGACGAGCTCCTCGGCGCGCACCAGGGTGAGCAGGAGCTGGACGTAACGCGAGAAGGGGTCGCCGACGACGACCGTGCTCGCCGCGCGGACGTCGCGCGCCAGTGCGGCGAGCGCCTTCAGCGGCGCGAGCCGGCTGCCGCGGGCCTCCTGCCACTGCACCTCGCAGCCCTCGTCCCGGGCCAGCGCCGCCATCCGGCGCAGCTGGCCGCGGGACATGGGGTCGGTGGGCGGCAGGACGACGATCCGCACGGGGGCGAGCGTGCCCGCCGGGCGCGGTCCGGGCTCCGCCCCCGGTCCGGCGGCGCGGCGCCCGCGCTGGCTCGGGACTGCGTCCAGCGGTCTGCCGGCCGCGGTGGCGCGCGCGTACGCCCACTCCAGCACGTTCAGGAGTTGGACCGGGCTCTCGACGAACGCCAGGGTGGAGGCGGAGGTGCTCACACGTACTCCTTGTCGGGGGGCGGGGCTGGTACGCGCGCCGGACGTGAGCCGGACAGGGCCTAGACCGAGGCCAGCTCGCCCCGGACGCGGCGGAGCTTCTTCATGGGGCCGAGCTCGGACTCGTAGACCCGCTTGACCCCGTCGCCGAGGGCGGTCTCGATGGTGCGGATGTCGCGGACCAGGCGGGTCAGGCCGCCGGGCTCGACGGAGGCGGCCTGGTCGGAGCCCCACATCGCGCGGTCGAGGGTGATGTGGCGCTCGACGAAGGTGGCGCCGAGGGCGACGGCGGCCAGCGTGGTCTGCAGGCCCGTCTCGTGGCCGGAGTAGCCGATCGGGACGTTGGGGTACTCGTCGCGCAGGGTGTCGATCACCCGCAGGTTGAGCTCCTCGGCCTTGGCCGGGTACGTCGAAGTGGCGTGGCAGAGGAGGATGTTGGCGCTGCCGAGCACCTCGACCGCGTGGCGGATCTGCTGCGGGGTGGACATGCCGGTGGAGAGGACGACGGTGCGGCCGGTGGCGCGCAGGGCGCGCAGCAGTTCGTCGTCCGTGAGGGAGGCGGAGGCCACCTTGTGGGCGGGGACGTCGAACTTCTCCAGGAAGGCGACGGCCTCGGTGTCCCACGGGGAGGCGAACCAGTCGATGCCGCGCTTGGCGCAGTGCTCGTCGATGGCGCGGTACTCGTCCTCGCCGAACTCGACCCGGTGGCGGTAGTCGATGTAGGTCATGCGGCCCCACGGGGTGTCGCGTTCGATGTCCCACTGGTCGCGCGGGGTGCAGATCTCCGGGGTGCGCTTCTGGAACTTCACGGCGTCGCATCCGGCTTCGGCGGCGGCGTCGATGAGGGCGAAGGCGTTGCCGAGGTCGCCGTTGTGGTTGATGCCGATCTCGCCGACGACGTAGACGGGGCGGCCGGGGCCCGCGGTGCGGGAGCCGAAGGTACGCAGGCGGGGGTCGGGCAGGGAGGTCATGGCAGGAGGCGTCCTTCGGTGCGGGGGTGTTCGGGGTGTGGGCTGCGGGTCCGGGCGGTGCGGGTCGGGGCGCGGGGCCGGCTCCGCGCCGGGCTGCGGGTCCGCGTGTGCGCCGCCGGGGCGCGGGTCGAGCAGCGGGGCGAGCAGCCGGGCGCGGGCCAGGTCGTGCGGGTCGTCGATCTCCAGGACCCGGGCGGGGTCGGTGGGGACGGGGAGGGTGCGGCCGAAGAAGCGGTGGCGGGCGGTGCGGAAGCCGGCGGCGTCCATGGCGTAGGCGGCGCCGGTCTCCAGCAGGTCCTGCGGCCGGTCCTGGCGGCGGGGCCGGTACGCCGGGTCGTGGTTGACCCCGGTCCCGGAGCCGTCGGGGTCGTCCCGCCAGAGGAAGCCGTGGAAGGGGGCCACGGTCAGGGCCGAGTCGGCCGCCCCGGAGGCGACGGCCACGGCGACCGACTCGACGTCGGAGGTGGCGAGGAAGGGGCTGGTGCACTGGACGAGGAGGACCACGTCCACGGTGAGCGAGTGCAGTTCCTCGAAGGCGGAGAGGGCGTGCAGGAGGGCGGCCTCGCTGCTCGCGGTGTCGCCGGAGATCGCGGTGGGGCGGGCGATCACGTCGGCGCCCGCGGCGCGGGCGGCCTCGGCGATGGCTTCGGAGTCGGTGGAGACCACCACGTCGGTGACGGTCGGCGCGGCCCGGCAGGCCAGGACGGCGCGGGCGACGAGCGGGGTGCCGGCGACCTCGGCGAGGTTCTTGCCGGGGACCCCTTTGGAGCCGCCGCGGGCGGGGATGACGGCGAGGACCCTCACAGCTCCCCCAGCCTGCGGATCACCGGGGCGACGCGCTGCACCCCGTGCCGGTACGCCCCGCGGGCCACCTCGCGCAGGTGGGCACGGAGCCGGCGGCGCAGCCGGGACTCTCCCGCCTCCTGCCGTGCGGCGCCGGGCAGGGGGCGGCCGTCGGGGGCGAGGCGGTGCCGGGCCAGGATGCCGGGCAGGTATCCGGGCGCGGTGGTGAGCGTGTAATAGGGAGCGGGCGAGGGCAGCCGGGTCGCGGCGAGCAGGCCGGCGACCTTGGCCCGGGCGACGGCGTAGGCGTCGCCGCCCGCGGCGGCGCCGGGTACGGCCGAAGCCGGACCGCCGGCCGGGCCCGCGTAGGCCGGACCCGCGTCTGCCGGGTTCGGCGCGCCGGGGGTCCGTACGCCCTGGGCGGCCAGCCAGACCGGGTCGCCCTCCGGGAGGAGCCCCGCGTCGAGCTGGTCCCAGGAGGCCAGGCAGCCGGAGCCCAGGAAGTGGTGGTTGCCGAGGGCCTCGCGGATGCCGAGGTCGGTGAGGACCGCCGTCGGGATGGAGCGGTGCAGGGACTCCAGGGCGGCCGTGGAGGAGACGGTGACCAGCAGGTCGGTGCCGTCCAGCACCTCGCCCATGTTCCCGTACACCAGTCGGCAGTTGGCGGGCAGTCCGCCGGGGATCTTCTCGGCGAGCCGCTGGTAGGGCTGCTCCTCCAGGTGCGTGGTGTGCTCCCCGGGCTTGCTGCGCAGCTTGATCAGCACCTCCCGGTCGGGGTGCTTGCGGGCGTGGCCGGCCGCCCGTTCCAGCAGGTAGGCGCGGTCGGCGCGGCTGTCGGGCACGGAGGGCTGCACGGCGAAGACCACCGTGTGGGCGCGGCTCCCGGCCGGCTCGTACGGGGCCCCGCCCAGGAAGGGCAGCGCGGTCTCGGTGACGGCGCCGGCGTCCGCGCCGACCCCTTCGTACACGGCGCGGAAGCGCTCGGCGTCGTGCCGGGAGTTGGCGAGGACGAGGTCGGCCCCGTGCCGCAGCAGCAGCCCGTCGGCGAGCTTCTCGTATACGACTCCGACGTATCCGGTGACGAGTACGGGGCGCCTGGCGGGCGTCGGCCACAGGGCGCGGGCCCCGTGCACGACGGCTTGGACGGCTCCGCCGACGAGCGCGAGGACGACCACGTCGTAGCGCTCGCGTTCGATCTCGGCGAGGAACTCGGCGCAGGTCACCTCGGCCAGCCGGTCGGCCCGCACCCCCACCTCGCCGAGCTGGCGCGCGGTGGGCGTGGCACGGCCGCGCAGCAGGTACCCGGTGAGCTGGTGGTCGGGGACGAGGCGGCGGGCGGTGGTTGCGCCCCATTTCCATCTCGTGTCGGAATCGGCGAGTACGGCGACGCGTTTGCGTTCTGGCACGCGGCAGAAGCTATTCGGCGATTTCGGTGATCGGCCCAACGAGCGCACAACAGCGGGTTAACAAAGCGTCTACTGAATGCGAAAGCGCACGGGTTAACCCGACCGCCCCGCGCCGTTCACGTGAAATCCGCATCCGGGCCACAGTGAATGACGGGCGGCGTCCTAATGTCTCGCGGGTGCCCAAGCTCTCTGTTGTCGTGCCGTTCTACAACGTGCAGACATACGCACCGGACGCCTTGAAGAGTCTCGAACTGAACGCCCGGGAGGATTTCGAGTTCCTGCTCGTCGACGACTGCTCGACGGACGGGACGCCCGACCTGCTGGAACGCGCGGCGGGCGAGCTGCCCGGGGCGGTGCACCTCAGACACGCAAGCAACGGCGGCCTGGCGACCGCACGGAACACCGGGCTGGACGCGGCCCGCGGCGAGTACCTCGCCTTCCTGGACGGGGACGACTGGCTGGCCCCCGGCCACCTGGCCCGAACGCTGGCCGCCATAGAGTCCCTGAACTGCGATTTCATCCGCACCGACCATGTGCGGTGCACCGGCCGGACGCGGAGCGTGCAGCGCGTGCCCTTCGGCCCGCAGTCCGTCGTCGCCGATCCGCGCGGCGCGATCCTGCCCGCCGACCGGGCGACCTCGGTGGACTACCCGTACGCCTGGGCCGGGATGTACCACCGGCGGCTGCTGGACCGCGGCCTGCTGCACTTCACCGACGGGCTGCGCACGGCGGAGGACCGGCCGTGGATCTGGCGGCTGCACCGCGAGGCCGAGTCCTTCGCGGCGGTCGGACTGCCCGGGATCTTCTACCGGCGCGGTGTTTCCACGTCGTTGACGCAGATCAAGGACGAACGGCAGCTCGATTTCATCCGGGCATTCGACGAGGTCCTCGCCGGCGTCGCCGCCGACCGGGAATCCGATCTGCTTCTCCCGAAATCCGTACGAACGTACTGCGCAATTATCGCGCACCATTTCGGATCCATCGAAAGGTACGAACCGGCCGTGGCCAAGAAACTCCGCCTCATGAGCGCGGCCGCGCTCGGCCGCATGCCCCAGGACGTGCTGGGCCAGGTCCTGGACTCGATGGACGCCGAACGCTCCGCGCTCCTGCGCCGGCTGCGCGGCGGCCGCCGCACCCCGTCGGGGGCGACCGTCTGATGCTCACGCAGATCTTCCTGGCCTCCACCCTCTACGGTGCCGCCACGCTCGCGGCGGGCGTCGACGCGGGCTCCTTCCCGCCCGCGGGCCGCCGGATCCTGCTGACCAGCAACCACGCCGTCACCGCCGAAGTGACCCCGGGGGTGGCCGGCATGCCGGGCTTCGCCGCGCTGTGCACCCGCTTCGACGAGGTGCTCGACTGGAACGCCGTGATCGAGCCGCAGCACCCGAGCACCTGGGCCCCCCGCGCCGAGGACGTCCCCATCTGGGAACGGCACCTGCGCACGCTGTGGGGACTCGGGGAAGACCGGGTCGAGCTGATCGTGGAATCCCTCCAGGTGCCGCCGGCCCAGTCCCTGTGCCGGCTCTTCCCGGGCGCTGCGGTCGACGTCTACGCCGACGGGCTGATGAGCTACGGTCCCACCCGCTTCCGCCTCGACCCGCAGCTCGGGATGCGGGTGCGGCGGGTGCTCCACCTGGATCTGGTGCCCGGCCTGAAGCCGCTGCTGCTGACCGAGTTCGGGGCGCGGCCGGAGCTGGTGCCCGCGGAGTCCTTCCTGAAGGTCCTCGCGGAGCTCCCCTCGCACGGCGCGGACCTGGACGGCCTCGGGGAGTCCCCGGCCCTGCTGCTGGGCCAGTACCTGTCGGCGCTCGACCTGATGACCCCGGACGAGGAGGAGGAGCTGCACGCCTCGATGGTCCGGGGCGCCTTCGCGCTCGGCCACCGGGAGCTGGTCTTCAAGCCCCATCCCAGCGCACCGGCCGAGTACTCCCGCCGGGCCGCGGCGGAGGCCGAACGCCTCGGCGCCCGGCTCACCGTGACGAGCAGCCCGGCCCTGGCCGAGACCCTCTACCAGCGGCTGCGCCCGGCGCTGGTGGTCGGCTGCTTCTCCACGGGGCTGCTGACCGCCGCCACGCTGTACGGGCTGCCCGTCGCGCGCACCGGCACCGGGGCCGTGCTGGCCCGCCTGGCCCCGTACCAGAACAGCAACCGGGTGCCGCTGGTGCTGGTGGACTCGCTGCTGCCGGACCTGGCGGACCCGGAGGCGGTCCGCGCCTGGACGCCCGCGTCCGTGGGGCGGGCGGGAGCGGAGCGGGCCGGGCTCCTGACCGCCGTCGGGTTCACCATGCAGCCGCAGATCCTGTCCGCGCGGCGGGCCGCGGCCGAGGCGTACCTGGCCGCCCACCTGACGCCCGGCACCTGGCGGTACTTCACGCGCCGCCGGCTGACCACGCTGGGGCTGCCCGGCGGCATCCCCGCCCAGCTGTCGTTCCTGCCGCGCAGCCGGACCGTGCGGCGCATGGCCCGGACCCTGCGCCGCGTCCTGAACTGACGCGCCCCGACCCGACGCGCCCCGGGCCGGGGGACGTCAGCTGACGGCGAGCTTGGCCGCGAAGCCCAGGAACAGCAGGCCCGCCGCCGAGGTCGCCCCGGCCGAGAGCCGCTTGCGGCGGCGGAACGCCTCCGAGAGGCGGGTGCCGCCGAATATCAGCAGCGTCAGGTAGAGGAAGCTGCCGGTCTGCAGCAGACCGCCGAGGACGAGGAACGACAGCGCCGGGTAGGCGTAAGAGGGGTCCACGAACTGCACGAAGAAGGACATCAGGAAGAGGATGGCCTTCGGGTTGAGGAGGCTGATCAGCAGGGCCCGCCGGTAGGGCCGCTCGTTCTCGGCCGGGTCTGCGGGGGCCGCGGCGCGCGCCGCGTCCCGCTCCCGGCGCGTGCGCCACAGCGCCCAGGCACCCCGCATCATCCCGACGGCCAGCCAGGCCAGGTACCCGGCGCCGAGGAACTTCACCACGGTGAAGACCAGCGGGCTCGCCCGCAGCAGCGCCCCGGCGCCCACGGCGGTCAGCGCCATCAGGACGGCGTCGCCGGTGAACACCCCGGCGGCGGCCTTGTAGCCCGTGCGCACACCGCGGCGGGCGGCGACGGACAGCACGTAGAGCGAGTTCGGTCCCGGCAGGAGAATGATCAGGACGAGGCCGGCGAGGTACGTCGGCAGATCGGTGACACCCAGCATGCGCAGGAGTGTCCCATGAGGACACACCTGACAGTCCAGTGCCCTCCTCCAATGCGCGGGGTCACCATGTGGAACCGGTGGGCTCGTACGTCCCCCAGACCTCCCGCAGCGCCCCGCACACCTCGCCCACCGTGGCCCGCGCGCGCAGCGCCTCCTTCATCGGGTACAGCACGTTCGCCGTGCCCGCCGCCGCCTCCCGCAGCGCTCCGAGCGCGGCCGTCACCGCCGCCCCGTCGCGCTCGGCACGCAGCCGCGCCAGCGCCGCGCACTGCCGCTCCTCGATCGCCGGGTCCACGCGCAGCGGCTCGTACGGTTCCTCGCGTTCCAGTGCGAAGCGGTTGACCCCGACCACCACCCGCTCCCCGCTGTCGGTCTCCCGTGCGATGCGGTAGGCGTTCCGCTCGATCTCCGCCTTCTGGAAGCCGGCCTCGATCGCGGCCACCGCCCCGCCCTGCTCCTCGACCCGCCGCATCAGGTCGAGGGCCGCCGCCTCCAGTTCGTCCGTCATCCGCTCGACCGCGTACGAACCGGCGAAGGGGTCCACGGTGTGGGTGACGTCCGTTTCGTGCGCGAGGACCTGCTGGGTGCGCAGCGCCAGGCGGGCCGACTTCTCGGTGGGCAGCGCGATGGCCTCGTCGAAGGAGTTGGTGTGCAGCGACTGGGTGCCGCCCAGCACCGCGGCCAGGGCCTGCACGGCGACGCGTACGAGGTTCAGCTCGGGCTGCTGCGCGGTGAGCTGGACGCCGGCGGTCTGGGTGTGGAAGCGCAGCATCATCGACTTCGGGTCCCGCGCCCCGAACTCCTCGCGCATGACGCGGGCCCAGATCCGCCGGGCGGCGCGGAACTTCGCGACCTCCTCCAGCAGGGTGGTGCGGGCGACGAAGAAGAAGGAGAGCCGGGGTGCGAACTCGTCGACCGCCATCCCGGCCGCGAGGGCGGTACGGACGTAGGCGATGCCGTCGGCGAGGGTGAAGGCCACCTCCTGCGCGGGCGAGGCGCCGGCTTCGGCCATGTGGTAGCCGGAGATGGAGATGGTGTTCCACCGGGGGATCTCGGCCCGGCAGTAGCGGAAGGTGTCGGCCGTCAGGCGCAGCGAGGGCCCGGGCGGGAAGATGTACGTCCCCCGGGCGATGTACTCCTTCAGGACGTCGTTCTGGATCGTCCCCGTCAGCTGCGCGCCCGGGATGCCCTGTTCCTCCGCGACCAGCTGGTAGAGCAGCAGGAGCAGCGCGGCGGGCGCGTTGATCGTCATCGAGGTGGAGACCCGGTCGAGGGGGATCCCGTCGAACAGCGTCCGCATGTCGTCGAGGGAGTCGACGGCCACTCCGACCTTGCCGACCTCGCCGTGGGCGAGGGGCGCGTCGGAGTCGTGGCCCATCTGGGTCGGCAGGTCGAAGGCGACGGACAGCCCGGTGCCGCCGCCCGCGATGAGCTGCCGGTAGCGGGCGTTGGACTCGGTGGCCGTGCCGAAGCCGGCGTACTGCCGCATGGTCCACGGCCGACCGGTGTACATGTTCGGATAAATCCCCCGCGTGTACGGGAAGTCCCCAGGTACACCCAATTGGACCTCGGGGTCCCATTCCGTCAGATCGCCCGGCCCGTAGACCGGTTCGACCGGGATTCCGCTCTCCGTGCTTGCCATGTGACGAAGTCCTCCGTAGAGCAACCGGGCCCGGGGCTGATACAACCGTGCCCGCGCGTCGCTTCTTAAGGCCGTGGACGGTTGCTGGTCACAATGGCGCAACATCCCGGAACCCTGTGCAACTCTCCACGCGCGCCAGGCATCACCTAGATACACGACGTAGAAACCGGGGGACTGCAATGCAGCGCCAGAGAGTCATAATCCGCACGATCGGAGTGGCCACCGCCGTCGCGCTCGCCGCGACCGCCTGCGGTCCGCAGAAGACGGAGTCCGCCGGCTCCTCCTCCGCGGCACCGTCCTCGCCCACGGCGGGCGCCACCCCCGAGGCCTCCCCGTCCACCGACAACAAGCCCGGCGAGCCCTCGCCGTCGGCCTCGGCGTCCGCCTCCGCCTCCGCGTCGGCCTCGCCTTCGCCGTCGGTGAAGCAGATCATGGCCAACGGCGACGAGAGCGAGCAGGTCCGCGAGCTCCAGGCCCGTCTGAAGCAGCTCAAGCTCATGACGGTGGCGCCGACCGGTTTCTACGGCTCGAAGACCACGGCCGCGGTGAAGTCCTTCCAGTCGAAGAACGGTCTGGACGCGACCGGCGGGGTCGACGAGAAGACCTGGAAGAAGATCCAGAGCTCCAGCAAGAAGCCCACCGCCGACGAGCTGCGCCCGCCGACCGTCAACGAGGTCGCAGCGCCCGACCCGCGCTGCATGACCGGCCGCGTCATGTGCATCAGCAAGGAGAGCCGCACGCTCGCCTGGATGATCGACGGCAAGGTCGTCTCGACGATGGACGTCCGCTTCGGCTCGGAGAACACCCCGACCCGCGAGGGCGTGTTCAACGTGGGCTGGAAGGCCAAGGACTGGACGTCGACGATCTACCACACGCCGATGCCGTATGCGATGTTCTTCAGCGGCGGCCAGGCGGTCCACTACTCGGCCGACTTCGCGGCCCGCGGCTACAACGGCGCCTCGCACGGCTGCGTGAACGTCCGCGACAAGGGCAAGCTGTCGAAGCTCTTCGACGACGTGCAGGTCGGCGACAAGGTCGTCGTCTACTGGTGAGCCCGCAGAGGGTGATGCCGGGGGCCCGGGTTCCGGGCCCCGACCGTGCAGCCGGCCGCGAGCCGGTGAAACGCGACAGGCCGTCCTTTCCGCATCCCGCCGCACCGGCGGACTGCGAAAAGGACGGCCTGTCGCGTTGAGCGGCTGTCCCGTCGAGCGGGTCGAAGTAATGGGCGCGGGCAGGGCCGGGGGAACGTGCCCCGCCCGCGCCGGTTGCGCAGAGCCCAGGGGTACGGGGGGAACCCCGGCTCATGCGCGGCCGATGACCAGTCGGCTCGATTAGTACTGCGCCGCCGATTCGAAAAGTGTTACAGGCGGGTCAGCGTATGTGTCAGCGAACCGCGCGCAGGGGTGTCGAGCCCTGCGGAACGGCGGGCGTCAGGCTCGGCGCCCTGAGCGTCCCGCCGCCTCCCAGCGGGGAGTCGCGGCGCTGGGTGCCGTCGGAGTCCCCGTCCAGCACGGAGGCGCAGTAGGCCGGTATCCGCAGGAGTCCGTCGGCCAGCCGTGAAAGCCGCTCGCGCCGGTCGTCGTTGAGCCGGCCCTTGCGGTACTCCTCGCAGAGGTCGGCCTTGAGCCGGCGGTCCAGCTCGCGCTGGCGGTCCGTGCCGAGCTCCCCGGTGCCCAGGTTGTCCCGGCTGCCTTCCCTGTCTCCCGGACCGCTGCGGTCGTCCGGGGCGTGCTTGCCCGAGCCGCCGGTCGTCGAGGTGCCCGAGGAGGTGTCGGGGGCCGTTCCGGTGCCGGACACCGTACGCCCGTCCGCGCTCGGCGAGGGCGCCACGGGGGCGAACGCCGGGTTCGAGGCGTCCGGCTGCGGGGTGGGCAGCAGTTTCGGGGCGAGCGTGGGGGCACTGGTGCCGATGCCCGGGACCGGGCTCTCGCCGGCGCTCACGGACATCGCCGGTCCGGGTCCCGCGGTGTCGTGCCGGGACCGGTCCAGCAGCCCGGCGCCCGCCGCGGCGGCCAGTCCGCCCGCGGCGACGCTCGCGAGGGCCGCGGCCAGGCCGAAGCTCACGGTCCGGGCGCGCCGGCGGGCGGGTACGGGCGCGGGGATGACACGGCCGAGGTCGATGAGGGGTTCGCCGGAGAGGTCGGCACGGGACGGCACGGCGGCGCGGGGCGCCGCGCCCCGCGCCGCGCGGTAGGCGTCCATCGCCGCGGCCTCACCGGGCAGTTCCGTACCGCTGGGCGCCGCCGCCATCGCGGCCAGGGCGTCCAGGGCGGCCCGCAGCCGGGCGGCCTCCATCGCGGCACGCGTGTCGGCGGCGGGCCCCACAGGTTCCGTCGGTCCGCCGCGCAGGAATGCTTCCGCCGCGGCCTCGTCCAGCCACCTGTCGCGCTCGTCGGCCATCACATGTCCTTCTGCGTCCGCCAACGTGAATGCGTCACACCGGTTTGTTCTGCGTAGCTGGCGCCCCGGCCACGCTGTGCGGGTACGGCGTCGAGATCCCTCCCGCCCCCGCCGTCCCACGCATGGCCATCGGCATTATGGCCGACGGCGGCGCCCGCCTTGGAGCCGGTGCCCGGACCTGCGTCGAAGCCGCCGTCCGTGCCCTGCGCGGCGAGCAGTTCCGCCAGCTTCTTCAGGCCGCGGTGCGCGGCGGTGCGTACGGCGCCGGGCCGCTTGCCCAGGGTCTCGGCCGCGCTCTTGGCGTCCAGGCCGACCACGACCCGCAGGACGACGGCCTCGGCCTGGTCCTGCGGCAGCTGGGCTATGAGCGCCATGGTGCGCCCGGTGTCGAGGGACTCCATCGCCGCGCCGGCGGTGTCGCACTCGGCGGCCCAGCTCGTCAGCTCGGTGTCGTCGCCGCCGATGGCGGGGCGCCGGCCGCGCATGCGTATGTGGTCGAGCGCCCGGTTGCGGGCGATCCGGGCGGCCCAGCCGCGGAAGCGGTCGGCGTCGCCGGTGAAGGAGTCGAGGTCGCGGGCTATCTGCAGCCAGGCCTCGGAGGTCACGTCCTCGGCATCGCCGTCCCCGACGAGCGTGCGTACGTATCCGAGCAGGCGTGGGTGCACGGCACGGTACACAGAACGGAACGCGTTCTCGTCGCCGTCCTGTGCCGCGAGCACCGCGGCGGTCAGCTCCGCGTCGTCCCCCAGCAAAGTCCCCAACCTGTCCTGTACGTGTGGCGCAAATCAGCACGTTACGGCCTTCAAGCACCTCTCGTCCACGAGTGATACAACGTGCAACCAACCCTGCGCGGAGCGAGGTGTGACACAAAACGCACCCGTGGCGCTGACAGGGGTACGGGCTTGTCGCACGAGCCCGTGACGGATGGCGGCCGGGGCCTCTCCTGTGGGGGGTGGCGGCCTCGGTCGCCCTCCCCCTTTCGGGCATCCCACCATGCCTGCCCGTGGCGCCCACGTCATCCTTTCGGCTCACTTCCGAGTGAAATCCCCGCATGGGTACGACACACCCTGCCCTGCGTCGATAGCGTTGCGGGACACCCGCGCCACGCCCCGAGGAGCCCCGCTGTCCAGCCACCTTCCGGCACAGGCCCGCGGCTGCTCCGACCCCTCCCACGGCCCCGGACTGGCGCGGTTCAACTCCCTGTCCCCCGAGGCCGCCCGGGCCGTCCTCCTGCACTGCTGCGGAAGCCGCCGCTGGGCGCACCGGGTGGCGGCGCACCGCCCGTACCCCGACGCCGGAGCCCTGCTGGCCGCCGCGGACGAGGCCTCGTACGACCTCTCGCAGCCCGACCTGACCGAGGCGCTGGCCGCGGAGCACTCGGCGGAGCTGGACCACGGGGCGCCGTACGCCGCCCTGCTGGCGCTCGACGCGGCCCACGCGGAGTACGAACGGAAGTTCGGCCACGCCTTCGTGATCTGCCTCGACGGGTATCCGCCGGAGGAGCAGGCCGACCAGCTGCTGGGGGCGATCCGCCGCAGGATGGGGCACGAGGTGGACGAGGAGCGCTCGCTCTCCGCGGACGAGCTGCGCCGTGTCGCGCAGTCCCGGCTGCTGGACCTGACACGCTGGCTGACCCGCCCCGACGGGGCGTCTGCGGTTGAAATCGGGCTATTCGCCCCTGTGGGATAGCCCGTACGTGCCTGTTTGATCACACAGCCGGACCCCGGGCGAGGGAACCGACAACTCGTCGCTACGATGTCCGGGGCCGGTGGACCGTACCCGGCCGGGCCCGACCGACAAAGAAGCCGGCTGGCCCCCGCCCCGCTTCCGGAGGGTTTTCCGTGCCGGCTGGAACGTTGTACCGCGGCCGGGAAGGAATGTGGTCCTGGGTGGCTCATCGAGTCACCGGCGTCCTCATCTTCTTCTTCCTGTTCGTACACGTCCTCGACACCGCTCTCGTCCGCGTCTCCCCCGAGGCGTACGACGATGTCGTGGCTACCTATAAGACTCCGATCGTCGCGCTGCTGGAGTACGGCCTCGTCGCCGCCATCCTGTTCCACGCGCTCAACGGTCTCCGTGTCATCGCCGTGGACTTCTGGTCCAAGGGCCCGCGCCACCAGAAGACGATGCTCTGGTGGGTCGTGGGCATCTGGGTCGTGCTGATGGTCGGGGCTCTCTACCCCGTGCTCGGCCACGCCTACCTCGAACTGTTCGGGAAGTGACGCGCATGTCCTCTGACACTTCTTCCGCCAAGGTCATCGGCGACGTGGAGGGTGTTTCCCTCTACGACGTCGACAACCCCGCGCCGTACATCGAGGCCCCGCGCAAGCGCACGGGCAAGACGCCCCGCTCGACCCGCGGCAACTTCGAGATGGTCGCCTGGCTCTTCATGCGCCTCTCGGGCATCGTGCTCGTCGTCCTCGTCATCGGCCACCTGCTGATCCAGCTCGTGCTCGACGGCGGCGTCTCCAAGATCGGCTTCGCCTTCGTGGCCGGCCGCTGGGCGTCCCCGTTCTGGCAGGTCTGGGACCTGCTGATGCTGTGGCTGGCGATGCTGCACGGCGCGAACGGCCTGCGTACCGTCATCAACGACTACGCGGAGCGTGCCAACACGCGGCTGTGGCTGAAGGGCCTGCTCTACACCGCCACGGTGTTCACCATCCTTCTGGGCACGCTGGTGATCTTCACCTTCGACCCGAACATCCGCTAGGCAACGGGGCTGAGGCGAAACCAATGAAGATCCACAAGTACGACACCGTCATCGTCGGCGCGGGTGGCGCGGGCATGCGCGCCGCCATCGAGTCGACGAAGCGCAGCCGCACCGCGGTGCTGACGAAGCTGTACCCCACCCGCTCCCACACGGGCGCCGCGCAGGGCGGCATGGCCGCCGCGCTGGCCAACGTGGAAGAGGACAACTGGGAGTGGCACACCTTCGACACGGTCAAGGGCGGTGACTACCTGGTCGACCAGGACGCCGCCGAGATCCTGGCGAAGGAGGCCATCGACGCGGTCCTCGACCTGGAGAAGATGGGCCTGCCGTTCAACCGCACGCCGGACGGCACCATCGACCAGCGCCGCTTCGGCGGCCACTCGCGCAACCACGGCGAGGCGCCGGTCCGCCGGTCCTGCTACGCCGCGGACCGCACCGGTCACATGATCCTCCAGACGCTCTACCAGAACTGCGTCAAGGAGGGCGTGGAGTTCTTCAACGAGTTCTACGTCCTGGACCAGCTCCTGGTCGAGGAGGACGGCGTCAAGAAGTCGGCCGGCGTGGTCGCGTACGAGCTCGCCACCGGCGAGATCCACGTGTTCCAGGCCAAGGCCGTCATCTACGCCTCCGGCGGCACCGGCAAGTTCTTCAAGGTGACCTCCAACGCGCACACCCTCACGGGTGACGGCCAGGCGGCCTGCTACCGCCGCGGCCTGCCGCTGGAGGACATGGAGTTCTTCCAGTTCCACCCGACGGGCATCTGGCGCATGGGCATCCTGCTGACGGAGGGCGCCCGCGGTGAGGGCGGCATCCTCCGCAACAAGGACGGCGAGCGCTTCATGGAGAAGTACGCGCCGGTCATGAAGGACCTCGCGTCCCGTGACGTCGTCTCGCGCTCCATCTACACCGAGATCCGTGAGGGCCGCGGCTGCGGTCCGGCCGGTGACCACGTGTACCTGGACCTCACGCACCTCCCGCCGGAGCAGCTCGACGCGAAGCTCCCGGACATCACCGAGTTCGCGCGCACCTACCTGGGCATCGAGCCGTACACGGACCCGATCCCGATCCAGCCCACCGCCCACTACGCCATGGGCGGCATCCCGACCAACGTCGAGGGTGAGGTCCTGGCGGACAACACCACCGTCGTCCCGGGCCTGTACGCGGCCGGCGAGGTCGCGTGCGTGTCGGTGCACGGCGCGAACCGCCTGGGCACCAACTCGCTGCTGGACATCAACGTCTTCGGCAAGCGCTCCGGCATCGCCGCCGCCAAGTACTCGCAGGAGAACGACTTCGTCGAGCTCCCCGAGAACCCGGCGCAGCAGGTGGCCGACCTGGTCGAGCACCTGCGCAACTCCACGGGCAAGGAGCGGGTCGCCGACCTGCGCCTGGAGCTCCAGGAGACGATGGACGCGTGCGTGATGGTGTTCCGCACGGAGCAGACCATCAAGACCGCGGTCGAGAAGATCGCGGAGCTGCGCGAGCGCTACAAGAACGTGTCCGTCCAGGACAAGGGCAAGCGCTTCAACACGGACCTGCTGGAGGCCATCGAGCTGGGCAACCTGCTCGACCTGGCCGAGGTCATGGCCGTGTCCGCACTGGCGCGCAAGGAGTCCCGCGGCGGTCACTACCGCGAGGACTACCCCAACCGCGACGACGTCAACTTCATGCGCCACACCATGGCGTACCGCGAGGTCGGAGCCGACGGCTCGGACTCGGTCCGGCTCGACTACAAGCCGGTCGTCACGACCCGCTACCAGCCGATGGAGCGTAAGTACTGATGGCTACCCCCACCCTGGACAAGATGGAAGAGGCGGCTGCGGCCTCCCCGTACATCACGGTCACCTTCCGGATCCGCCGCTTCAACCCCGAGATCTCGGACGAGTCGCAGTGGCAGGACTTCCAGATCGAGATCGACCCGAAGGAGCGCGTGCTCGACGGTCTCCACAAGATCAAGTGGGACCTGGACGGCACGCTGACCTTCCGCCGCTCGTGCGCGCACGGCATCTGCGGCTCGGACGCGATGCGGATCAACGGCAAGAACAGGCTCGCCTGCAAGACGCTGATCAAGGACATCAACCCCGAGAAGCCGATCACCGTCGAGGCCATCAAGGGCCTCACGGTGATGAAGGACCTCGTGGTCGACATGGAGCCCTTCTTCCAGGCGTACCGGGACGTCATGCCGTTCCTGGTCACCAAGGGCAACGAGCCGACGCGCGAGCGCCTGCAGTCCGCCGAGGACCGCGAGCGCTTCGACGACACCACCAAGTGCATCCTGTGCGCCGCGTGCACGTCCTCGTGCCCGGTGTTCTGGAACGACGGCCAGTACTTCGGCCCGGCGGCGATCGTCAACGCGCACCGCTTCATCTTCGACTCGCGTGACGAGGCCGGCGAGCAGCGGCTGGAGATCCTGAACGACAAGGACGGCGTGTGGCGCTGCCGCACGACCTTCAACTGCACCGACGCGTGCCCGCGTGGCATCGAGGTCACGAAGGCGATCCAGGAAGTCAAGCGTGCGCTGATCACGCGCCGCTTCTGACCTTACGGGTCCCTGCCTGTACGAGGGCCCCGTCCCCGGTTCTTCCGGGGGCGGGGCCCTCGTGCGTCGACGGCCCCGGGGGCGCCCGCCCCTCCCGGGCCGCCGGGCCGGCGGGCCGGCGGGCCGGCGGGCCGGCGGGGGGGGCGTCCGGGTCCCGGCCGACGAGCGCGGTCAGTGTGAGCCGTTTGAGCCGCACCGGATCGGTGTGGCTCGGGGGCTCCCGGATCTCGCCGAGCCGCTGCTGCACCGCGGGGTGGTGGAAGGAGCAGCCGACCACCCGGCGCACCAGCCGGTCGTCCGTCGTCAGCCGCCCACCAGCGCGACGAGCTTCAGGAAGGTGACCTCGACGCCGAGCGGCAGGTCCATCTCCTCGTCCAGCTCAGTGATCTGACGGTCTCCCACCAGCACCAGGAATCCGTTGCGTTCGAACGCGCGCAGCGCCAGCTCGGTCTGCTTCTCCGGGTCGATGCGGCGCGGCGTCCGCAGCGCGTACCCGTCGAGGGTGCGCTCGGCGCCCTCCGGCTGCACCAGCCCCCGGAACACCTCGGGCCGCTTGGACTGGTACTCCGCGACCTCATGGCACACCCTGCGCCGGATCAGCTCGCGCAGTGCGAGCCGCTCCTCGGCGATCTCAAGTCCCCAGCCGTCGCCACGGCTTCCGGCGGTCGTCTCGTCGACGAAGGTCACCATTCCCATGCCCCGGACAGTAGGGGTGGCCACTGACAATGCGCCGGGACGGCCGCCGGGCCGCGGCCCGCTCCCTCCTCCCGGCGGGCACGGACGGGGAGTTGATGCGGGACACACATCGAACGGCTGCCGAGCGAGGCGCTCTGAAGGGGGACACCGAGCTGCGGGACCCGGGATACAGGGCGGGGGTGCCTGTGGAAGGATCGGCCGTATGAGCGAGCAGCAGCCGAACCCGTACGCGAGCGACCCCGCCGGTCAGGGCGGCCCGCCCGGCGCGCCCGGCCAGGGCGACTACAAGTGGGGCCCCGGTGAGGCCAGTTACGGATACCCCCAGCCCTACCCGGCAGCCCCGGCCTACCAGCCGACCATCGGCGGCGCGGGCATGTCCGTCCCCGGTGGCTACCCCGCCGCCCCGGTCGGCGGCGCCGGCTTCGCCCTCGGTGACATCACCATCGCGGGCGACCAGATCATCACCCCGTCGGGAGCCATGCCGCTCAGGGGCGCGATGTGGAACGCGACGGACTTCTCGCGCACCGAGGAGAAGATCCCGCCCCACGCGATCGTGCTGGCGATCGTCTTCTTCCTGTTCTGCCTGCTCGGCCTGCTCTTCCTCCTGATGAAGGAGAAGACCACCACGGGCTACATCCAGGTCACGGTGACCAGCGGCGGCCGCCACCACTCCACGATGATCCCGGCCGTGGACGCGAACACCTATCACTGGGTGATGTCGCAGCTCAATCACGCGCGCGCCCTGAGCATGTGAGGATCCGGCACGACGCAGGCGGGCCCCGGCCGAACGGCCGGGGCCCGCCTGCGTTCCAGGGGCGCCGAGCACACGGGGGAACACTCGCTTGAACTTGTTCAAAAAAGGTTCTAGAGTCATCGACGTCAGCATTTGAACACGTTCAAGGGGGCTGGGGCGATGGACCTCACCGTGGTCACATACGTCATCTACCTGCTCATCAGCATCGGTCTCACCGTCTGGGTGGCCCGCACGCTCAGCCGCAACGGCCGGGTCTTCATCGGCGACGTCCTCCACGGCAACGAAAAGCTCGCGGACGCCGTCAACCAGCTCCTCGTGGTCGGCTTCTACCTCGTCAACATCGGGTTCGTGACCCTCTACCTGCGCTCGAACGAGGAGATCGACACCGCCCGCGCGCTCTTCGAGGCGCTCTCGGTCAAGCTCGGCGTCGTCCTGCTGGTCCTGGGCGTCATGCACCTCGGCAACGTGTGGGTGCTGAACAAGATGCGCCGCCGCGGGATCATGGAGCGCCAGCAGACCCCGCCCGTCCCCCCGCAGGGGTGGACCGCGCCGGTCGGAGCCTGAGCCGTGGCGCCCACCGGGGCCGTGCACCGGCTGACCGTCCTCTACGACGCCGACTGCCCGCTCTGCGTGCACATCCGGCACTGGCTGCTGGCGCAGCGGTGCCTCATCCCGATCGCCCTGGTCCCCGCCGCGTCCTGGGAGGCGCGGCGGCGGTTCCCGCGGCTGGACCACGCCTCGACGCTCCGCGAGATCACCGTCGTCGGGGACTCCGGGCAGGTGTGGACCGGGACCGACGCCTTCATCGTGTGCCTGTGGGCACTGGTCGAACACCGGCCGAAGGCGAACTGGCTGGCGACGCCGGCAGGCCGCCCGTTCGCCCGGGCCGCCATGTTCACGGCCTCCGCCTGGCGGCAGGCCGTGCGCACCGAAGGGCAGCCCGGGGCCGTCGAGGGACCGGCCTGTGACGACCAGTGCTCCGTCCCCCGATAGGCTCATACACCGTGACTGATCAGAAGGCTCCCAAGAGCGAGCAGACCCGCACGCTCATCCTCGAAACCGCGCTCCGCCTCTTCCAGGAGCGCGGCTTCGACAAGACGACCATGCGGGGCATCGCGAAGGAAGCCGGTGTCTCGGTCGGCAACGCCTACTACTACTTCGAGTCGAAGGAACACCTGGTCCAGGGGTTCTACGACCGGATCAGCGCCGCCCACCAGGCGGCGGTCCGGCCCATCCTGGACAACGAGACCGATCTGCAGAAGCGGCTCGCGGGCGTACTGACCAGCTGGCTGGACATCGGCGCCCCGTACCACGAGTTCGCCTCGCAGTTCTTCAAGAACGCGGCGGACCCCGAGAGTCCGCTCAGCCCCTTCTCACCGGAGTCGGAGCCGGCGCGGCAGGCCGCGATCGACATCCACCGCGAGGTGCTGGCCGGTGCGAAGACCAAGGTGCCGGCCGAGCTGGCCGACGTACTGCCGGAGCTGATGTGGCTCTCGCAGATGGGCCTGGTGCTCTACTGGGTCTTCGACCGCTCCCCGGACAGCGAGAAGTCGCGGCGGCTCGCCGAGCGCGGCGCGCAGCTCACGACGCGGGGCATCGTGCTGGCCCGCTTCCGGGTGCTGCGCCCGCTGGTGCGCGAGGTCCACGAGCTGTTCGCGGACTTCCTGCCGGGCATGGCCCAGACGGCGGCGGGCCGGCGCAAGGCCTCGGACCCGCACCCCGAATCCGATTAGAGCCAGTTGAGCTCCCACAGACGCCACACACCGGTGCCGTCGGACAGGTTCTGGGCACCGGTGACGGCCTCGCGGGACATCACGTAGTCCTTCTTCTGCCAGATCGGCACCATCGGGGCCTGCTGGGCGACCGCTTTCTGCAGGTCCCGGAAACCGGCGGCGGCCTCGGAGCGCTCCGAGTGGGACTGGGTACGGGTGATCAGCTCGTCGACGTGCTTGTCCGAGAAGCCGTTGTTCATGGAGGAGTCGGCGCCGACGAGCGGGGCGAGGAAGTTGTCCGCGTCCGGGAAGTCCGCGATCCACCCGATCGTGTAGGCGTCGAACTCGCCGGCCGCGTAACCCTTCTGGAAGTCGTTCCACTCCTCCACCGGCTTGAGCGTCACCTGGAAGAGGCCGGTGGCCTCCAGCTGCCGCTTGATCTCCTCGGCCTCGGGCATGTTCGCCCCGCGCACGTTCACACCGAACCTGAGCTGCACGGGGCCGTTGATCCCGGCCTCCTTGAGGAGCTTCTTGGCGGTGGCCCCGTTGGGCGCGGGGTAGGCGTCGAAGAACGGGGTGCTGTGTCCGGCGATGCCCGCCGGGACAAGGGAGTACAGCGGGGTGACGGTACCCCGGTAGACGTCGCCGGCCACCTTGGCGCGGTCCAGGACGGCGGCGACGGCCTGGCGGACGGCGAGCGGGGCGGCGGCGGAGCCGGGGCGGACGTTGAAGACGACCGAGCGGATCTCACTGCCGCCGGAGGCCTGGTATCGGGTGTCCTTCATGCCCGGGTTGAGGCCGGCGAGCACCGCCGGCGGCATCTCCCGGTGGGCGACCTCGATCTGGCGGCCGTTCCAGGCCTGGTCGAGCTGCTCGGAGTCCTTGAAGTACCTGACGGTGACGGCGGCGCGGGCGGGCCTGCCCTGCCCCTTGTACGAGGGGTTCGGCTTGAGCTCGGCGCTCGTACCGGCCTTGTAGGCGCCCAGCGCGTACGGGCCCGAGCCGTCGACCTTGCCGTCCTCGCGCAGGGACTTGGCCGGGTACTTGTCCTTGTCGACGATCGAGCCGGCACCCGTCGCGATCTTGAAGGGGAAGGTGGCGTCGCCCGCGGACAGGTTGAAGGTGACCGTACGGCCCTCGGCCTTGACCGACTGCAGGGTGTTGAGCAGCGGAGCCGGCCCCTGGTCGGAGTTGATCGCCTTGATGCGGTCGAAGGAGTGCTTGACGTCCTCGGCGGTGATCGCGCGGCCGCCGCCGAACGTCACGTCGGGGCGGAGCTCGCACTGGTAGACGGTCAGCTTCTGGCCCACGAACCCGCAGGAGGAGGCGGCGTCGGGCACGGGGGTGTCCGAGCCTGGCTTCATGGTCAGCAGCGACTGGTAGACGTTGCTGAACAGGGCCCAGGAGCCCGCGTCGTACGCCCCCGCCGGGTCGAGGGAGGACACGACGTCGCTGGTCCCGACGCGGATGGCGCCGCGGCTCCCGCCGTCCTCGGGAAGCAGCTGCCAGGCGGCGACGCCGGCCGTGCCGAGGACCAGCCCGGCCGCGATGATCTTCCAGCGGACAGACCGCATCCCGTGTACCCCACCCCTTGTCCCGGAGACAGCGACCCACTGTCCGATTACCGGATATCCCATCACGGAATATCAGCCACCGGAAGATCGGTTCAGGGACGGCCAGTTGACGGTTGGGGCGGGTCAGGCCTGGTATGAGGCGAGTTCGACGACCGTGATGTCGGACGGCGCGCCCACCCGGACCGGCGGTCCCCAGGCACCCGCTCCGCGGGAGACGTAGAGCTGGGTGTCGCCGTAGCGTTCCAGGCCGGCGACGGTGGGGTTGGCGAGTTCGGCGAGGTAGTTGCCGGGCCAGAGCTGGCCGCCGTGGGTGTGGCCGGAGAGCTGGAGGTCGACGCCGTGCTTGACGGCGTCGTGGATGACCACCGGCTGGTGGGCGAGGAGCACGGCGGCCCGGGAACGGTCGCGGTCGCCGAGGGCGGCCCGGAAGTCGGGGCCGCTCCCCTCCTGCTCCCCCTGGATGTCGTTGACGCCGGCGAGGTCGAAGTGCGGCAGGGCGCGCCGGGCGTTCTCCAGCGGGGTCAGGCCGAGCTCGCGGACGTGGTTGACCCACTGCTCGGCGCCGGAGAAGTACTCGTGGTTGCCGGTGACGAAGAAGGAGCCGTGGCGGGCGGTCAGCCCGCGCAGCGGCTCCGCCGCGGAGCCGAGGTCGGGGACGCTGCCGTCGACGAGGTCGCCGACGATGGCGATGAGGTCGGGCTGGGTGCGGTTGACCGTGTCGACGATGCGCTGGGCGTGGGCGCGGCCGAGCACCGGGCCGAGGTGGACGTCGCTGACGACGGCGATCCGGAAGCCGTGCGCCGCGCGCGGCAGTTTGGCCAGGGGGACCTGGACGCGCCGCACGCTCGGCCCGCGCAGCACTCCGTGCGCGCCGCCCGCGACGGTGCCGACGGCGACGGCGGCGGCCGCCCCGCCCACCGCGCGCGCGACGAAGGTGCGCCGGCTGAGCCCGCCGACCGGAGCCGCCGCGTCCGGCTCCTGCGACGCGCCGTCCGCGGCGAGCACCGCGCCGCGCTCCGCCTCGGTGCCGTCGGCGGAGGACGACGCCGTGGTCGTGGCCGTCCCGGTTCCGGCGGCGGATTGCTCCGCCGGAGGTCCGGCTACCGCCCCGGAGGGGTCGCGGTGGGCCAGACGGCGGAGCAACAGCGCGCGGATCGGCTCCGCGACCAGCATCGTCAGGGTCAGGTACAGGAGCACCGCGAGCCACAGGTACCCCGGCCAGGACACCGTCTGCTGCAGCCAGAAGGGGGCCCCGGCGCGGCCCGCGGTCAGGGCGGCCACGGAGAGGAGGGGCAGGGCGATGGTCAAAGCGGTGCCGATGCGGCGGGGCAGTCCACCCGGGGCGGTGGTGTCCCGGACCAGGCGGATCCACAGCCAGCGGTGCACCGCGACGAGCAGGGCGCAGACCGCCAGTGCGACCAGTGCGAAGACCAGGATCGTCATGCCGCACCGCCCTCGGCGCCGGAACGTGATGCACGCCGCAGGGCCAGGACCCCGCGCAACCCGATCACACCGACCGCCGTCCCCAGGAGAAAGGACGTCACCGCGAGCGTCAGGTGGACCCAGAAGTAGGCAGTGGGGTCACCCGCCGTGTCGAAGGCCAGGCCACTGCCGTTCTTCCACAGGTTCCGGACGAAAGACACCCAGATGATCCAGGTCCACACCCCGAAGGCGAGCAGGAACCAGGAGGCGGCACGGCTGAGTTTCATGTCCCCAGTATCGGTTTCGTCGCCGGGAGGGACGCGCCGGGGTGGGCTGTCCCGGGGTTGGTTGCCGCGAAATGGCCGGTCCGCGACGCCATCCAGCTCATCGGGATGTACTTTCACCTGCGTGTCTGCCAAGACGACCGCACTGACGGTCCTTACCGCCGCGTTGCTGGTGCCCACCATGCTGGTGGCGCCCGTGCACGCCGCGCCGACCCCCCCGGCCGACGGGAAGGGCCGGCCCGCCAAGGCTCCGGCGGCGCCCGCACCGCCCGCGTCGATGTCCACGGTCGGCGGATCGCTGCTCGGCCAACCGGGGACGCAGGTGAACCTGCTGCCCGGCGCGCCCGCCCTGCCGACGAACCTCACGGGCCGGTCGTGGATCGTGGCGGACGCCGAGTCCGGCGAGGTCCTGGCGGCGTACAACGCGCACTGGCGGCTGCCCCCGGCCTCGACGATGAAGATGCTCTTCGCGGACACGCTGCTGCCGAGCCTGCCCAAGGAGCAGGTGCACAAGGTCACCGACAGGGACATGGACGGCGTGGGCCCCGGCAGCAGCCTGGTCGGCGTCAAGGAGGACCACGAGTACTCCGTCCACGACCTGTGGCTCGGGGTGTTCCTGCGGTCGGGCAACGACGCCGTGCACGTACTTTCGGCCATGAACGGCGGCGTCGAGAAGACCGTCAAGGACATGCAGGCGCACGCGGAGGAGCTCCAGGCCTTGGACACCCACGTGGTGTCGCCCGACGGGTACGACGCACCGGAGCAGGTCTCGAGCGCGTACGACCTCACGCTGATCGCCCGCTCCGGGCTGCAGAAGCAGGACTTCCGCGAGTACTGCGGCACGGCGAGCGCGAAGTTCCCCGGCCTGCAGGAGCCCGGGAAGCCGCGGGACTACTTCGAGATCCAGAACACCAACCGGCTGATGACGGGCGCGGGCGGGCTCTCCCCCTACAAGGGCATCGCCGGGGTGAAGAACGGCACCACGACCATGGCCGGCTCCACCTTCACGGGCGCGGCGCAGCAGGGCTCCCGCAAGCTGCTGGTCACCGTGATGAACCCGGGCGCGGGCGGCGCGAACTCGGTCTACGAGGAGACCGCCGCGCTCTTCGACTGGGGCTTCGCGGCGGCCGGGAAGGTCAAGCCGGTGGGTGAGCTGGTGCCGCCGAAGAGCGCGGACACCTCCCCCCACGGCTCGCCGGCCCAGTCGCACGAGAACAACGCGTCGGCGGACGGCCTGGTCCCGGGCGGCGGCATGGGCACCGCGCTCGGCGTCGCGGGCGGTGCGCTCGTGGTGCTGGCGGGCGGTGCCTACGTGGTCAACCGCCGCTGGCCCCGCGGCCGCCGCAGCCGCGGCCGCGACGAGGAGCTCGTCTAGGACGTGTCCCGTCGGTCGTGGACCCCCGCGCGGGCGGGGGTCCGCGACCGGCCGGTCAGAAGGTGCGGTCCGTGCGCCAGGTCGCCTGGCTGGACGGGTTGGTCAGGTCGAAGGTGGTGTCGGAGAGACGTCCGTCCGGGCCGCGGCCCCCGAACGGGTCCTAGGAGCCCTCACCTGGGGTTTCGCGCGCATCGCCGCTCGCCGGGGGATCCGCGGCGCCGTCACCTTCACCGTCACCTTCGTCGTCGCGGGTGGCCGTCCAGGCGGAGACGTACAGGAGCAGCTTCGCCATGAAGTTGATCCACAGCAGCAGGGCGATCGGCACGCCGAAGGCCCCGTACATGCTCTTCGCCGCGACCCCCCGCATGTAGCCGCTGAGCAGCAGCTTCAGCAGCTCGAAGCCGGCCGCGCCGATCAGTGCCGCCTGGACCAGGCGGCCCCTCGGCGGTTCGACCCCGGGGAGCAGGGTCAGCAGGTAGAGCAGCACCAGGAAGGCCGCCACCACGCCGACCAGGAAGGCGAAGGTGCGCAGTAGCGCGCCGCCGGGGCCCTCGCGGGGGATGCCCAGCCAGTCGGCGGACTTGCCGACCGCGCTGGACCCGAGGATCGAGGCCGCGGCGGAGAGCAGGCCCACCGCGCCGAGGCCGAGCAGGACGAGCCCGTCCTTGCCCTTGCGGACGATCGGGTTCCCGTCGTCCTCGTCGTCCTTGTCCCACACCGCGCGCAGGCAGTCCCGCATCGAGCCCACCCAGCCGATGCCGGTGAAGAGGAGCAGGGCGCCGGCGACGAGGCCGATCGTGGCCGCGTTCGCGACGAGCCCGTTGATGTCGAGCTGGTCGGAGATGCCGGGGACCTGTTCGGCGAGGTTCTTCTCCAACCGGTCCAGTTGCTCGGGGCTGAGCAGCGCCGCACCGACCGCCGCCGCCACGGTGATCAGCGGGAAGAGCGCGAGGAAGCTGATGAAGGTGATCGCGGCGGCGAGCCGGGTCCAGTGCACGCGGTCGAGGCGTTCGTACGAGCGCCACGCGTGCGTCCGCATCAGACGGCCCGCCAGCGGCCCGATCACCGGGAGTTTCGTCAGCCAGTCCATGGGGTCACCGTAAATGAGACGCCGGAAATAGCCGGGATTGTCGCTTTCAGGTACTACGGTCGTCGATTGTGACTTTTCGCCCAGCGCCCTCGACGGGGCGTCCGTTCCACACCCTGGTCCTGCGAAGGCTGAGGTTCCGCGCCCGGCGCACCGCCCGGCTGACCCTGCGCCCCCTCCGTCAGGAAGGACGTACGGTCGCCCCCGCCGCCTCGGCGGTCTGGTCGACGGGAGAGCCCGGCTGCGCCGGAACGCCTATGGGCCCGCTCCCGAAAGGGTATTCACGCAGCTTGCGCCAGACCCCGTCGGAGCCCTGCTCGTAGAGGGCGAACCCCTCGCAGACCCACTCGGCGGCGTACTCGGCCAGCGTCGCGAACGCCACGTCCATCGCCTCTTCGGAGATCCCGTGGGCGACGGTGACGTGGGGGTGGTACGGGAAGGCCAGCTCGCGGCTGAGCGGCCCGGCGGGGTCGCGGACCTCGCCCTGGAGCCGGGTGCAGCCCTCGACGCCCTCGACGATCTGCACGAAGACGACCGGCGAGACGGGCCGGAAGGTTCCCGTCCCGCTCAGCCGCATCGGGAAGGCGGGGAAGGCGGCGGCGACCTCGGTGAGGTGGGCCCGGATCGCCGGGAGCCGGTCCGCCTCCACCTCGGTCGGCGGTACGAGGGTGACGTGCGTGGGGATGCCGTGCGCGGCAGCGTCCCCGAAGCCCGCGCGCAGCTCCTGGAGCTGGCTGCCGTACGGCTCCGGGACCGCGATCGAAACGCCGAGCGTTACGGTCCCCACGTATCTCTCCTCTGCTGGACCCTGTGGACTCCTGCCGCCCCAGTGTGGGGCCAGGACCCCTCTTCGTGCCAGAGCCGTCTGTCCGTAGTTGCGTTCGTCAGTGCTTGGCGGGCAGCAGACCCAGGCGGTCGTACGCCTGCGCGAGCGTCTCCGCGGCGACCGCGCGGGCCTTCTCCGCGCCCTTGGCCAGGATGGAGTCCAGCGTCTCCGGGTCGTCCAGGTACTCCTGGGTGCGCTGCTTGAACGGTGTGACGAAATCGACCATCACGGCGGCCAGGTCCGTCTTCAGCGCGCCGTAGCCCTTGCCGACGTACCGCTCCTCCAGGGCGGGGATCGACTCGCCCGTGAGGGTGGAGTAGATCGTGAGCAGGTTGCTGACGCCGGGCTTCTTCTCGGTGTCGAACCGGATCTCGGCCTCGATGTCGGTGACCGCGCTCTTGATCTTCTTCTCGGTGGTCTTGGCCTCGTCGAGGAGGTTGATCAGGCCCTTGGGCGACGACGCCGACTTCGACATCTTGATCGCCGGGTCCTGGAGGTCGTAGATCTTCGCGACCTCCTTGACGATGTGCGCCTGCGGGAGGGTGAAGGTCCGGCCGAAGCGCTGGTTGAAGCGCTCGGCCAGGTCGCGGGTCAGCTCGATGTGCTGGCGCTGGTCCTCGCCGACGGGGACGGCGTTCGCCTGGTAGAGCAGGATGTCGGCGACCTGGAGGATCGGGTACGTGAACAGGCCGACGCTGGCGCTGTTGACGCCGCCCTTGGCGGACTTGTCCTTGAACTGGGTCATCCGGCTGGCCTCGCCGAAGCCGGTGATGCAGTTCATCACCCAGCCGAGCTGCGCGTGCTCGGGGACGTGGCTCTGGATGAAGAGCGTGCAGCGCTCGGGGTCCAGGCCGGCGGCCAGCAGCTGCGCGGCGGAGAGGCGGGTGTTCGCGCGCAGGTCCTTCGGATCCTGGGGCATGGTGATCGCGTGCAGGTCGACGACCATGTAGAACGCGTCGTGCGTCTCCTGGAGGGCGACGTACTGGCGGATGGCTCCGAGGTAGTTCCCGAGGTGGAACGAACCGGAGGTGGGCTGGATGCCGGAGAGCGCGCGAGGACGATCAGAAGCCATGGCCCCATTCTCTCAGGTGCGCGGCGGGCTCGTGCCCGCTGTCGGCCGGTTTCGTCCGCCGCGCGACGCCGGCGGGGCTGCGTTCCAGCCCCGCCGGCGTGTGAGGCGCGGGGGTCCGGGGGCGGAGCCCCGGCAGCGGTGCCGCGGGGCTACGACAGCGGCAGGCCCGGGGCCGGGAAGGCGGCCATCAGGTCCCGCACCTCCGCACGGATCGCGCCGAGGGCCCGCTCGTCTCCCTTCGCGGCGGCGTCCACCGCGCGCGAGATCCAGTCCGCCACCACCGGCATGTGCTCCGCGGACAGCCCACGCGACGTCAGCGACGGCGTACCGATCCGCACCCCAGAGGGATCGAACGGCTTGCGCGGGTCGAACGGGACCGTGTTGTAGTTCACGACGATCCCCGCCCGGTCCAGGGCCTTGGCCGCGACCTTGCCCGGCACGTCCTTGCCCGTCAGGTCGATCAGGATCAGGTGGTTGTCCGTACCGCCCGAGACCAGGTCGAAGCCCCGCTCCAGCAGCGCCGCGGCGAGCGCCTTGGCATTGGCGACGACCGCGTGCGCGTACCGGACGAAGGACGGCTGCGCCGCCTCGTGCAGCGCCACCGCGATGCCGGCTGTCGTCTGGTTGTGCGGACCGCCCTGCAGGCCGGGGAAGACGGCCTTGTCGATCGCCTTCGCGTGCTCCTCGCGGCACATCAGCATCGCGCCGCGCGGACCGCGCAGGGTCTTGTGCGTCGTGGTGGAGATGACGTCCACGTGCCCCGCCGGGGACGGGTGCGCGCCGCCCGCGATCAGGCCGGCGATGTGGGCGACGTCCGCGACCAGGACCGAGCCCGCCTCGCGCGCGATCTCCGAGAAGGCGGCGAAGTCGATGGTCCTCGGCAGGGCGGTGCCGCCGCAGAAGATCAGCTTGGGCCGCTCGGCGAGGGCCAGCTCGCGCACCGCGTCGTAGTCGATCAGGCCGGTGTCGGCACGGACGCCGTACTGCACGCCGCGGAACCACGAGCCCGTCGCCGAGACGCCCCAACCGTGCGTCAGGTGGCCTCCCATCGGCAGGGCCATGCCCATGACCGTGTCGCCGGGCTGCGCGAAGGCCAGGTAGACGGCCAGGTTGGCCGGCGAGCCGGAGTACGGCTGCACGTTGGCGTGGTCCACGCCGAACAGGCCCTTGGCCCGCTCGACCGCCAGGGCCTCGACCCGGTCGATGTTCTGCTGGCCCTCGTAGTAGCGGCGGCCGGGGTAGCCCTCGCTGTACTTGTTCTGCAGCACGGTGCCTGAGGCTTCGAGAACGGCCGCGGACACGTAGTTCTCGCTGGGGATCAGGCGCAGGGTCTCCGCCTGGAGGACTTCCTCCGCGGCGACGTAGGACGCCAGGTCGGGGTCGGTCGCGGACAGGGCGGGATGGCGGCTCGCGGACACGGCGGGCTCCTCCGGGGTCGATGTGATCGGTACCCCGCGAGGCCCAGGCGAGCGGCCCTGTATGCGGTCGAGCGCGCACGACTCCCCCGGAGTTGGTTCTCCGTACGCCAGTCGCCGTGCGTACCGAACACCTTAGCGGGCGCGCCGCGGAACAGGTTTCTGCGTCCGGGATACGAGCGACGATAAGAAGGTGACGCCACCCTCGTCACCGCTTCACCGGCCAGACGGACGATCGGAGACCCCGTGTCGACAACAGCTGATGCCATCCGCTCCGCCGACGCGCACAGCGCGCACAACTACCACCCGCTGCCCGTCGTCGTCGCGTCCGCGGAAGGCGCGTGGATGACCGACGTGGAGGGCCGCAGATACCTCGACATGCTCGCCGGGTACTCCGCGCTCAACTTCGGGCACGGCAACCGCCGTCTGATCGACGCCGCGCGGGACCAGCTGGAGCGGGTCACGCTCACCTCGCGCGCCTTCCACCACGACCGGTTCGCCGACTTCTGCACCGAACTCGCCGCGCTGTGCGGCAAGGAGATGGTGCTCCCCATGAACACCGGTGCGGAGGCCGTGGAGACGGCGGTGAAGACCGCCCGCAAGTGGGGCTACGAGGTCAAGGGCGTCCCGGACGGGCACGCCAAGATCGTGGTGGCCGCCGACAACTTCCACGGCCGGACCACGACGATCGTCTCCTTCTCGACGGACCACGACGCCCGCGACCACTTCGGCCCGTACACGCCGGGCTTCGAGATCGTCCCGTACGGGGACCTCACCGCGCTGTCGCACGCCGTCACCGAGAACACCGTGGCCGTGCTGCTGGAGCCGATCCAGGGCGAGGCGGGGGTGCTGGTGCCGCCCGCCGGTTACCTGACCGGCGTACGGGAGCTGACCCGCGAGCGGAACGTCCTCTTCATGGCCGACGAGATCCAGTCGGGGCTCGGCCGGACCGGCCGGACCTTCGCCTGTGAGCACGAGGGGGTCGTCCCGGACGTCTACATCCTCGGCAAGGCGCTCGGCGGCGGTGTGGTTCCGGTGTCGGCGGTGGTCGCCGACCGGGACGTGCTGGGCGTCTTCGGGCCCGGCCAGCACGGGTCCACCTTCGGCGGGAACCCGCTCGCGTGCGCCGTCGCCCTGGAGGTGATCGCGATGCTGCGGACCGGCGAGTTCCAGCAGCGGGCCACGGAACTGGGCGACCACCTCCACCACGAGCTGAACCTGCTCGTCGGCGGGGGCGCCGTGACCGCGGTCCGCGGCCGCGGGCTGTGGGCGGGCGTCGACATCGACCCCTCCCGCGGGACGGGCCGGGAGATCTCCGAGAAGCTGATGGAGCTCGGGGTGCTGGTGAAGGACACCCACGGCTCGACGATCCGGATCGCCCCGCCGCTGGTGATCACCAAGGAGGACCTGGACTGGGGCCTGGACCAACTCCGGTCGGTGCTCGGCGCGTAGGACGCGCCGAGCACCGACCGAGCTAGAGGATGACGTGGGGCAGGAAGCGGGCGTACTCGTCCGTGACCGGCCCCGCCGATTCGCGGATGCCGAGCCCCGCCGCCTCGTCCTCGACGACCCACGCGCCGAGCACCACCCGGTTGCCGTCGAAGTCGGGCAGCGGGGCCAGTCCCTGGAAGCAGTACCGCTCCCCCGGCTCCGGTACGAACGGCTCGCCGTCCGGGCCCGGCCCGTGCAGGGTGACGCCCGCGCCCTCGCGGCCGAGGAGGGGCTTGGCCACGTAGCCGGCCGATCCGGGCCCGGCCAGCTCGCGCGGACCGTCGAGGTAGGCGGGCAGCAGGTTCGGGTGCTCCGGGAAGAGCTCCCACAGGATGGCGAGCAGCGCCTTGTTGGAGAGCAGCATCTTCCACAGCGGCTCGATCCAGCAGGTGGTGCCGGAGCCGCCGCCGTGGTCGTAGGTGCCGAGGACCTGCGGGCCGAACTCGTCCGTGGCCAGCCACTCCCACGGGTAGAGCTTGAAGCAGCTGCGGATGAAGCGCAGCTTCTCGTCGACGAACCGGCCGGACAGGCTGTCCCAGCCGATCTGCTCCACCGACAGGGCGTGCGTCTCCAGGCCGGCCTGGTCGGCGGTCTCCTGGAGGTAGGCGACCGTCATCAGGTCCTCGCCGAGCTCGTCGGTCTCGGAGTGCGCGAAGTGCAGCGGGCCGGGCGCCAGCAGCTCCGCCTGGCGGCGCCAGGCGTCGACGAGGCGCTCGTGGAGGGAGTTCCACTGGTCGGCGCCGGGGAACCGCTCCTCCATCCAGAACCACTGCGGGCTGGCCGCCTCCACCAGGGAGGTGGGGGTGTCGGCGTTGTACTCCAGCATCTTGGCCGGGCTGCCGGTGCCGTCGTAGCGCAGGTCGAACCGGCCGTAGAGGGAGGGCTGCTCGGCACGGCGGCGCCATGACTCGGCGATCAGCGCGGCGAGCTTGGGGTCCGTGATGCCGAGGTCGGCGAAGCGGTCGTGCTCGACGATGTGCGCGGCAGCGGCCAGGCACATGGCGTGCAGTTCCTCGACGACGTTCTCCAGCGCCTCGACCTCGGGGAGGGTGAAGGAGTAGTAGGCGCTCTCGTCCCAGTAGGGGCGCAGCGAGTCGTCGGGGTAGCGGGTGAGGGGGTAGATCAGCCCCTGCTCCTCGACGGTCTTCTGCCAGCCGGGCCGGGGCTCGATGGTGTGCCGCTGCATCGTGTGATCAGCCGCCGCTGGAGCTGGAGTGGCCGCCGATGCCGCCGCGGGTGACCGCGGACTTGTCAAAGCTGCCGCCGGTGACCTTGCCGTTGTTGACGTGGCCGCCGTAGTAGTAGGCGCCGGTTCCGCCGGTCTTGCACTCCTTGCTGTTCAGGTGGTCCAGCGTGGAGCGGGACGCGCAGCGGCGGTCCGGCTCGTCGCTGCTGCCGCAGGCCACGAGGGTGGCCGCGAGCAGGCCCATGCCTCCGAGGGCGACGGCGCCGGAGCGCATACGGCGCTGGTTGGTGCTGCTGATGTCCATGTCTGCTGCTCCCCCTGGGGCCTGGCGTGCTCCCGACAGAGTAGAGCGGGCTCACCGGCCGATGGAATCCGGCCGCCGTGAGATCCGTGACCTAGAGTCAGTTCGTGCTGATTGGGATGATTTGCGCGCTGGGTGCGGCGGTGTGCTTCGGTACGGCGTCCGTTCTGCAGGCCGTCGCGACGCGGTCGGTGGAACCGGGCAGCGGGTCCGGGGTGGACGCGGCGCTGCTCCTGCGGGCCGCGCGGCAGTGGCGCTACGTGCTGGGCCTCGGCCTGGACGGCGCCGGATTCGTCCTGCAGATCGTCGCGCTGCGGCACGTGCCCATCTACGTGGTCGGGGCCGCGCTGGCCGCCAGTCTGGCCGTGACGGCGGTGGTCGCGTCGCGGCTGATGGCGGTGCGGTTGTCCCGGGCGGAGTGGGGCGCGGTGGGCGTGGTGTGCCTGGGGCTGCTGATGCTGGGGCTCGCCTCGGGGGAGGAGGGCAGCGGGACGGGTTCCCTCGCGCTGAAGCTGGGGCTGCTGGGGGTGGCGGTACTGGTGCTGCTGGTCGGCGCGGTCGCGGGCGGCCTGCCGGACGGACCGCGGGCGCTGGTCCTCGGTCTGGGGTCGGGCACGGGCTTCGGCGTGGTGGAGGTCTCGGTGCGGCTCATCGACTCGGTGTGGGACTTCGGCAACCCCGCCCTGTACGCGCTCCTTCTGGGCGGGGCGGCGGGGTTCCTGCTCCTCACCTCGGCGCTGGCGCGGGGCTCGGTGACGGTCGCGACGGCGGGCCTGGTGCTCGGCGAGACGATCGGCCCGGCGGTGGTGGGCGTGGTCTGGCTCGGCGACCGCACCCGGGAGGGCCTGGCGTGGCTGGCGGTGACGGGCTTCGCGGTGGCGGTCGCCGGCTCCCTGGCCCTGTCCCGCTTCGGCGAACCGAAGTCGCCGCCGGGGCCGAACTCCAGCCCCGCCGGCGTTTGAGGCGCGGGTCCGGGGCGGAGCCCCGGGTCTTCCGGCCGCGCCGGGCACACCGCAGGATCACGGCAGCGAGGCGGCCAGCGCCGCGAGGGTCGGGGACCAGGCGCTGTCCGACGGCGTCCCGTAGCCGACGACCAGCGCGTCCCGCGGCGCGAGCTCGGCCCGCGGGTGGCGGAAGGCGGACAGGCCGTGCAGGGCCAGGTCGTGCCAGGCCGCCGACTGCAGCACCGACCGCTCCGTGCCCGCCGGCAGGTCCAGCACCGCGTGCAGGCCCGCCGCGATCCCCGAGACCCCCGCCACCCGACCGGCCACCGCTGCCACCAGCTCGTCCCGCCGCTGCCGGTAGCGCAGCCGCATCCCGCGCACGTGCCGGTCGTACGCCCCGGATTCGATGAACTCCGCCAGCGTCAGCTGGTCCAGCGTGCTGGAGGTCCAGTCCGTGTACCCCTTCGCGGCGGCCACCTCCTCCGGCAGGCCCGGCGGGAGCACCATCCAGCCCATCCGCAGCCCCGGGGCGAGGGACTTGCTGGCGGTTCCGAGGTACACCACCCGGTCCGGGTCCAGTCCCTGCAGGGCTCCCACGGGCTGCCTGTCGTAACGGAACTCGCCGTCGTAGTCGTCCTCCAGGATCAGCCCGCCGGTGGACCGGGCCCAGTCGACCGCGGCCGCCCGGCGTGCCGGGGTCAGGGCCGCGCCCGTCGGGAACTGGTGGGCCGGGGTCAGCAGCACCGCGCCCGCCGCCGCGGTCAGCTCCCCCGTACGGGCCCCGTCGCCGTCCACCCCGAGCGGCCTGGTCCGCAGCCCGGCCCGCGCCAGCTCGTCCCGGTGGAAGTCCAGGCCGTACCCCTCCACGGCCACCTCCCGCACCCGTCGCGCCCGCAGCACCGCCGCGAGCAGTTTCAGCCCGTGCAGGAACCCCGCGCACAGCACGATCCGGTCCGGGTCGGCGTACACCCCGCGCGCCCGCGCCAGGTACCCCGCCAGCGCCTGCCGCAGCTCGACGCGGCCGCGCCCGTCGGTGGCGTAGCCGAAGGCCTCGTTCGGTGCGGCGGTCAGCGCCCGCCGGGCAGCCGACAGCCAGGCCGCGCGGGGGAAGCCGCCCAGGTCGGGGGTGCCGGGGATCAGGCTGTACGCGGGCCCACCGCGCGCGGGACGCCGTACGGGGGCGGCGGCCGCGGGGCGGCGCGGGCGCGCCCGCTCGGCGACCCGGGTGCCGGAGCCCTGCCGGGCCGTGAGCCAGCCCTCGGCGACGAGCTCGGCGTACGCCTCGGCGACCGTGTTCCTGGCGATGCCCAGGTCGGCCGCGAGGGTGCGGGACGACGGGAGCCGGGTGCCGGCCGCCAGCCGCCCGCTGCGCGCGGCCTCGCGCAGGGCCTCGGTGAGCCCGGCCCGCAGGCCGCGCCCGGCGGAGAGGTCCAGATGCAGGTCGGCACCGAAAGTGGCCCAGGAATCCGTCATGAATATGGACCATACCGGCGGGCCGCCTGCCTCCTACGGTGGAACGCGTGACCACCACCGCTGAAAACCAGCAGACCCCCTCGCACTCCCACTCCCACGCCCCCGAGCACACCCCGCGCCTGAACATGGCGAAGCTCGCCCCCGAGGCCTACAAGGCCGTCCTGGCCCTGGAGATCGCCTCCAAGAAGGGCCTGGATCCGTCCCTCGTCGAGCTCGTCAAGATCCGCGCCTCGCAGGTCAACCACTGCGCGTTCTGCCTCGACATGCACACCAAGGACGCGATCGCCGCCGGTGAGAGCGTCGAGCGCATCGTGCAGCTGGGCGCCTGGGAGGAGTCGCGGCACTTCTACACCGAGAAGGAGCTCGCGGCGATCGAGCTCACCGAGGCCGTCACCGTCCTGACCGACGGTTTCGTGCCCGACGAGGTGTTCGAGAAGGCCGCCGCGCACTTCGAGGAGCGCGAGCTGGCCCAGCTGATCACCGTCATCGCGACGATCAACGTGTGGAACCGCTTCGGTGTGACCACCCGCATGGTGCCGGGCCACTACAAGCCGGGCATGTACAAGGCCTGACCGGAGCCGGAGCCCCATGCCCCGGCCAGGCCCGGCCGGAGGGCCCGCGCCCGGCGCCTGCGGCACGGGCGGAAGCACGCCGAAGCGCCCCGGCCTGATGGGCCGGGGCGCTTCGGTTCGTACTGGTTGCCGAGGTGGCGGGGGTGTCCGCGCTCCTCGGCGAGGAGCGGTGGATCAGATCAGGCCGAGCTCGCGGACCGCGTCGCGCTCCTCCGACAGCTCCTGGACGGAGGCGTCGATGCGGGCGCGGGAGAACTCGTTGACGTCCAGGCCCTGGACGATCTCGTACTTGCCGTCCTTGCAGGTGACGGGGAAGGAGGAGATCAGACCGGCCGGGACGCCGTAGGAGCCGTCGGACGGGATGCCCATCGAGGTCCAGTCGCCCTCGGCGGTGCCGTTGACCCAGGTGTGGACGTGGTCGATGGCGGCGTTGGCGGCCGAGGCGGCCGAGGACGCGCCACGGGCGTCGATGATCGCGGCGCCGCGCTTGGCGACGGTCGGGATGAAGGTGTCGGCGAGCCACGCCTGGTCGCCCACGACCTCGGCGGCGTTCTTGCCGGCGATCTCCGCGTGGAAGATGTCCGGGTACTGGGTCGCCGAGTGGTTGCCCCAGATCGTCAGGCGCTTGATGTCGGAGACGGCGGCACCGGTCTTGGCTGCCAGCTGCGAGATCGCGCGGTTGTGGTCCAGGCGGGTCATCGCGGTGAAGCGCTCGGCCGGTACGTCCGGGGCGGAGGCCTGCGCGATGAGCGCGTTGGTGTTGGCCGGGTTGCCCACGACCAGGACCTTGATGTCGTCCGCGGCGTGCGCGTTGATGGCCTGGCCCTGCGGCTTGAAGATGCCGCCGTTGGCGGCGAGCAGGTCGCCGCGCTCCATGCCCGCGGTGCGCGGACGGGCGCCGACGAGCAGCGCGACGTTGGCGCCCTCGAAGCCCTTGTTCGGGTCGTCGAAGATGTCGATGCCGGCGAGCAGCGGGAAGGCGCAGTCGTCGAGCTCCATGGCGGTGCCCTCGGCGGCCTTCATGCCCTGGGGGATCTCCAGGAGCCGGAGCTTGACCGGCACGTCCGCGCCGAGCAGGTGACCGGACGCGATACGGAAGAGCAGCGCGTAGCCGATCTGGCCGGCGGCGCCGGTGACGGTGACATTCACAGGAGTGCGGGTCATGGCCTTCTCCGTTAGACAGCTGGCGGTGGGGCGTCCCTGCCCCATGTGCTGGAGGACGCCGCTCCCCTGTAAATCTTGACGTGAAGAGACATCCGCGGTCAGGCTATCCGACCCGGGCGCGGGCCAACCCCCGGGTCCCTGTGGTGAGCGGCACACGGCTCCGGCGTTTCGAAGGTCAAGTCGATTCCAGGACTTCTGTTCGACCAGGAGATCTGGCCCGTCCGGTGGCCCTCGATCGACTTGGCGTAGGCGTTCGCCGCTCGGGCGACCGGTACGGCGTCGAATCCCGCCGGGCTGTGGCTCGTCGCCACCGGCCAGGCCGTCTCGATCCTGCCGGGACTGCTGTGCGACGCCCCGCCGCCCGGCACCGCCGTACGGCAGCTGCCGGGCCCGGGGCGGACGCTGGACGTCCTGGTCGGTCGGGCACCGAGAACCGGCCGGCCGTCGCGGCCGCGCTGGCGGTCCTCACCGCGCCCGGCGCGCCCGGCACACTCGGCGCGCCCGGCACGGTCAGCGCACGGTGAAGCGGACCGCGCTCTCCAGGAACGGGATCTCCAGCAGCGGCCTGGGCTCCATCACCAGCGCGAGCAGCGTGATCGCCACTCCCAGCAGTCCGTAAGTGATCATGTCGGTGAAGCGGGAGCGCACCGCGAGCATCCCCACCGAGGGCAGCACGCGCCGCAGCACCGCCGCCGCGATCAGGGCCACACCGATCACCAGGCACCCGGCCCGGGCCTGCCCGAGCGCGGTGGTCAGCAGCCCCACCGCGGTCGCGGCGAGCACGCTGAGCATCGGCCACTGGCGGGCGGGCGTGGACACGGCCCCGGGGACGGCGCGGCCGCTCCCCTCGGGGCGGGCCGTGTCCCGCGTGACGGAGGGGAAGCGGCGGGACTTGGCCGCGCCGCTCCCGTTCACGTGATCGGCGCCCGGTTCAGCGCGCACTGCCGGTCCGCTCCGCCGCCTCGACGACGTTGACGAGCAGCTGGGCGCGGGTCATCGGGCCGACCCCGCCCGGGTTCGGCGAGATCCACGCGGCGACCTCGGCGACGCCGGGGTGCACGTCACCGACGATCTTCCCGGCCTCGTCGCGGCTGACACCCACGTCGAGCACGGCCGCGCCGGGCTTCACGTCCTCGGGCTTGACCAGGTGCGGGACGCCGGCCGCGGCGACGATGATGTCCGCCTGGCGCAGCAGCCCGGAGAGGTCGCGCGTACCGGTGTGGCACAGCGTGACGGTGGCGTTCTCGGACTTGCGGGTCAGCAGCAGGCCGATGGACCGGCCGACGGTGATCCCGCGGCCGAGGACGACGACGTGTGCGCCGTTGATCTCGACACCGTGGTGGCGCAGCAGTTCGACGATCCCGTACGGGGTGCAGGGCAGCGGGCCCGGCTCGTTCAGCACGAGCCGGCCCAGGGAGGTCGGGTGCAGGCCGTCGGCGTCCTTCAGCGGGTCCATCAGCTCCAGGACCCGGTTGGTGTCGATGCCCTTGGGGAGCGGGAGTTGGACGATGTAGCCCGTGCACTGCGGGTTGGCGTTGAGCTCCCGCACGACCTCCTCGATGTCCTCCTGGGAGGCCGTCGCGGGCAGTTCGCGCTGGATGGAGGCGATGCCGACCTCGGCGCAGTCCTTGTGCTTGCCGTTGACGTACCAGCGGCTGCCCGGATCGTCGCCGACCAGCAGGGTGCCGAGGCCGGGGGTGATGCCCCGGGCCTTCAGGGCCGCCACACGGGCGGTCAGTTCGGACTTGATCGCGGCCGCGGTGGCCTTGCCATCGAGAATCTGGGCGGTCATACCCCCATCCTCCCGGATGAGGTGGCCCAGGTTCCAGTCAAGGTGCTCGCGGAACCGTAGGGTTCATTGCACTTGCACAACAAGTGACCGGCTCGCATGCCAACCAACTGGACAAGGTCTCGCCGGTCGGACCACGATGAAACGACTGAGTGCCGCGGGCAGTGCCGGGGGGCGGACCGCACCGTGCAGGATTCCTCCGCGCTCATTGCCGTGCGTCCCCGCACTTCCACGGAGGAACACCCCAGATGAGTTTCGGCGACCCGCACAATCCGTACGGACAGCAGCCGCAGGGCCAGCCCGGCTACGGCTACCCGCAGCAGGCCCCGCAGGGCATCCCGCCGCAGGGCGGCGGCTACGCCTACCCGCAGCAGGCCCCGCAGGCCTACCCCGGCGGCCCCGCCGGATACCCGGGCGGCTACCCCGGGGCCCAGATGGAGATGCCGGGCGGGGCGAAGGCCGCTCGCGTCATCCTCTTCGTCATGGGTGCCCTGCAGGCGCTGGGCGGCCTGTTCGTCATCATCGGCGGTGCCGTGTTCGCCGCGGCGCTCTCGGACTCCTCCAGCTCCTCCGCCGAGGACGCGGGCGCCATCGCGGGCACCGCGGGCGTCGTCCTGGGCCTCCTGTTCATCGGCTTCTCCCTGTGGCCCATCCTGACCGCGGCCAAGATGGGCAAGGGACGTGGCGGAGTACGCGTCTCCGGCATCATCTACGGCTCGGTCCAGACCCTCTTCGCCGTTCTCGGCATCCTGCTGAACCTGGTCGCGCTCGGCGCGAGCGAGCACACCACGGGCTCCGGCGGCCTCACCGTCATCTCCGTGCTGCCGTCCGTGGTCTCCCTCGCCCTCGGCCTCACGATCGTCATCGGCCTCGCCAAGGCCGGGGACTACTTCCGCCGTCCCCAGTACTGAGCCGCCCCTCCGCCGTGTCGGGGTGGGCCGGACTCAGTGGAAGAAGTGCCGGGTCCCGGTGAAGTACATGGTCACGCCGGCCTTCTGCGCGGCCTCGACGACCTGCTCGTCACGGACCGAACCGCCCGGCTGGACCACGGCCTTGATGCCCGCGGCGGTCAGGATCTCCAGGCCGTCCGGGAAGGGGAAGAAGGCGTCGGAGGCGGCGTACGAGCCCTGCGCGCGCTCGGCTCCGGCCCGCTCGACGGCGAGCTTCGCCGAGTCGACGCGGTTGACCTGGCCCATGCCGACGCCGACCGAGGCGCCGTCCTTGGCGAGCAGGATCGCGTTCGACTTGACGGCCCGGCAGGCCCGCCACGCGAAGGCCAGCTCGGCGAGCTCCGCCGGGGACAGGGCGTCGCCGGTGGCCAGCGTCCAGTTGGCCGGGTCGTCGCCCTCGGCCTGGAAGAGGTCGCTCTGCTGGAGCAGCGCACCGCCGCTGATGGGCTTGAGGTCGCCCGGCTGGTGCGGGGTGCCGTCCACCTTCAGGACGCGGATGTTCTTCTTCTTCGCCAGGACCTCGACCGCGCCGTCCTCGTAGGCGGGGGCGGCGATGACCTCGGTGAAGATCTCCGCGACCTGCTCGGCGAGCTCGACGGTCACCGGGCGGTTGACGGCGATGACACCGCCGAACGCCGACAGCGGGTCGCAGGCGTGCGCCTTGCGGTGGGCGGCGGCGACGTCCGCGCCGACGGCGATCCCGCACGGGTTGGCGTGCTTGATGATCGCGACGCACGGCTCTTCGTGGTCGTAGGCGGCGCGCCGCGCGGCCTCGGTGTCCACGTAGTTGTTGAAGGACATCTCCTTGCCGTGCAGCTGCTCGGCGTTGGCGAGCCCGCCCGGCTGGCCGTCCGTGTAGAGGGCGGCGGCCTGGTGCGGGTTCTCGCCGTAGCGCAGGGTGGACTTGCGCTCCCAGGCGCCGGCGAGGAACTCGGGCAGCGCGCCCTCCTCGCCCTCCGGGGCGTACGCGTTCGTGAACCAGGAGGCGACGGCCACGTCGTAGGCGGCGGTGTGCTGGAAGGCCTCGGCCGCCAGCCGCTTGCGGGCGGTGAGGTCGAAGCCGCCGCCCTGGGCCGCGGCGATCACGTCGGCGTACCGCTCGGGGCTGGTGACCACGGCGACCGACGGGTGGTTCTTGGCGGCGGCGCGGACCATCGACGGACCGCCGATGTCGATCTGCTCGACGCACTCGTCCTCGGTGGCACCCGACTGGACGGTGGCCAGGAACGGGTACAGGTTGACGACGACGAGGTCGAAGGGCTCGACGCCCAGCTCGGCGAGCTGGTTGCGGTGGTCCTCCAGACGCAGGTCGGCGAGGATGCCGGCGTGCACGCGCGGGTGCAGGGTCTTGACCCGGCCGTCGAGGCACTCGGGGAAGCCGGTCAGCTCCTCCACCTTGGTGACGGGCACCCCGGCGGCGGCGATCTTCGAGGCGGTGGAGCCCGTGGAGACGAGCGCGACGCCCGCCTCGTGCAGGCCGCGGGCCAGCTCTTCCAGTCCCGTCTTGTCGTAGACGCTGATGAGCGCACGACGGATCGGCCGCTGGGTCGTGGTCGGGTCGTTGCTCGCTGCGGTGTCTGCGGCGGTCACTGGATTGTTACCTTTCGTCCCTCAATGCGGTAGCCGTGCCGGGCCAGGCGCCCCACGACATCGACGAGCAGCTGTCGCTCGACTTCCTTGATGCGCTCATGGAGAGCGGCTTCGTCGTCCTCGTCCCGGACCTCGACCACACCCTGGGCGATGATCGGACCGGTGTCCACGCCGCTGTCCACGAAGTGGACCGTGCAGCCCGTGACCTTCGCGCCGTAGGCGAGCGCGTCCCGCACGCCGTGCGCTCCGGGGAAGGAGGGGAGGAGGGCGGGGTGGGTGTTGATGAACCGGCCGCCGAAGCGGTCGATGAACTCCTTGCCCACGATCTTCATGAAACCGGCCGACACGACGAGGTCGGGCGCGTGCGCGTCGGTCGCCGCGGTGAGGGCGGCGTCCCACTCGGCGCGGCTCCCGTAGTCCTTCACCGGGCAGACGAAGGTGGGGATCCCGGCCTTCTCCGCCCGCTCCAGGCCGACGATGTCCGCCCGGTCGGCTCCCACGGCGACGACTTCGGCACCGAAGCCCTCGGGTCCGCCGGGATGGGCGTCGATGGCGTCGAGCAGGGCCTGGAGGTTGGTGCCGGAACCGGAGACCAGCACGACCAGGCGGGAGGCGGCCATGGGAGGCCCTTTCTCGCGGAATTGCGGTGTTCGTCTTTGTGTGGTCATACGAAACTTCGGGGTACCGATATACGGGGAACCATACGAAGGCGCCGACCGCCTGCAACGATACCGGCACACCGGACGGCCCCCGAGGGACGGGGGGACGGGCGGGCGGTAGCGTCTGGCGTACAAGCCGCAAACTGGCCTCACCTCGCCTCGATGTCCTCGTGACGTCCATGACACAGGGGAAGTAACACACCCGATGCCGGACCGCCGTCAGCCCGACTCCCCCACCGACGACAACCCCTTCGCGGCCCCGCCGGAGGGCCGGCCCGACCAGCCGTGGCAGCCGCGCAGCGGTGGCGACGACGGCGGGAACGGCGACGGGAACGGCCCTGGGGACTCGGGCGGGCAGCGCGGCCCGGCGCGCTGGGACCCGACGGACCCGATCCAGCGCCGCGCCCGCTACGCACTGCTGGCGGGCATGTGGGGCTTCTTCTTCGGGATCTTCGGAATTCCGTCGGTCGGCCTGCTGCTGGGCGTGCTCGCCCTGTACTGGGGGATCAGCGCGCTGCGCGGCAAGCCGGCCGCGACGGTCGGTGAGCCGGGCGCCCCGAAGGGCCTGGACGCCCTGGGCCCGGCGGCCCGACCGCAGCGCACGGCGGCGGTGAGCGGCCTGGTCACCGCCTCGCTGGCGATCCTGCTGGCCATGAGCACGTACGCACTGCAGCTCGCGTACAAGGACTTCTACGTCTGCCGCGACGACGCCCTCACCAAGACGGCGGAACTCCAGTGCAACACCCTCCTCCCGGACAACTTCGTCGGCAAGGTCCTGAAGGTCCCCCAGTAGCCGTTCCGGCCTCGCCGGCGGGTGGGGCTCGGGAGCCCGGCGTCGGAGCCCCTTTCTTCACGCCCCGCCGACGTTCGCGGCGCGGGGGCTCGGGGGCGGAGGCCCCGCAACGGCCCCGCGCCGGCTAGGCCGGCGGCTTCCGCCGGGCCAGCACCCGTACCCCGATCACCGGCGGCGGCCCGGGCGGAACCGGCGGTGCCACCGGAGCCGGGCCCGGGCCCGGGCGAAGGTCCAGCCCCGCCACCACGGTCACCGCCCGACGCGCCCGCACCGCAGGTGCCGCAGGTGCCGCAGGTGCCGAAGCCGCCGGAACCGCCGGAGGCCCCAGAGGCACCAGAGGCGCCGGCTCGGGAACGATCTCCGGAACCAGCGTCCCCGCCGCCTTCCGCATCGCCTCCCACCGCAGCTCCCGCACCCCGCTGTCGTGCCAGCCGTCGTCCACCGGAGCATCCGCGTCCACCGCGACCGGCCCTTCCGCCGGGCGGTAGCGCCATGCGTGCACCCCCACCGCCACCGGCACGGCCAGCACCAGCGTCCACGCGAAGGCCGCCGCACCCGTGGCCCACCACACCGGCCCGAACTCGGCCAGCCTCCGCGAGCCCAGCGGCCCCGCCGAGACCGCCGCGAGCCCGGCCATCGCCACGCCGCACACCAGCGCCCCGAGGGCCGCCGTGAGCGCGGTCTCCCCGTACGAGACCTCGCGCGCCCGGCGTACCGCGAACCAGCCCACCGCCAGCCCCGCGACCACCGGCACCCCGGCGGCGGCCCAGGTCAGCGGGGTGCCCGGCCCCGCGGCCGGGAGGGCCTCCAGCAGCGGGAACCGGGGCAGCGCGGGCGCGCCCGCGAAGCCCAGCGGGGTGGCCGTCACCTCGGCGCCGAGGGCGAAGCCGGGGCCGAGGGCGTAGGCCGCTCCCCAGACCATGGCGTTCGGGATCAGGGCGAGCGCGAGCAGCAGGACCGCGAACCGGCCCGACCACACCCCGGTCAGCGAAAGGAACGAGGCCTGGACCTGCGCGCCGTGCCAGGCGAGCGAGGCGCCGACGAGCAGCGCTCCACCGCCCAGGAGCACCAGGGCGCCGCCCGCGCCCGCCCGCAGCGCCAGCGCGTAGCGCGGGCGCACGAACCCCCTCCGTACGCCCCCCGGCAGCCAGTTCGGCAGCGGCCCGAGCGGCCGCCCCTTGGCTCCCCACACCCCGCCGGCGGCGGCCAGCACGGCGACCAGCGGGACGTGCCAGGCGGCGCTGATCGGGTCGGCCGGCATCGGGCCGCCGGCGGCGTACACCGTGGCGAACGCCCCGACGGCGAGGTATCCGCAGAGCACGGCCGAGAACACCGCCGTCGCGGGCAGCACCTCCTCGTCCTCCTCGTCGGAAGCGCCGCCCAGCCGGGCGGCCCGCCGCATGAGCAGGACGGGCAGCGCGACGAGCAGCAGCGGTGTCACACCAACGGGTGCAGGGACGCCGGAAAGCGTCTCGTACCGCAGCAGTTCGGTCCCGTGGGCGAGCAGCCACAGCCCGGCGGCGAGGTGCAGGGCCCCGCCGGGACCGCTGTCGGGATAGGGGGAACTGATCCACAGGACGATGACGAGCACGGCGAGGAAGCCGAGCCCGAGTCCGGCCGCCACGGCGCCGCCCACCACGCATGCGGCGGCGGCCGGCGAACGCCGCCGCACGCCGGCTCGCGGGGCCGCCGACAACCGGGTCCCGCGTTCGGTCACTTGGGTCACCCCGCCATGGTGCCAACGACACGCGCTATGGGCGGGTAACAGGCGAATGTCCGTGGTGTCGCCCAATATACGTTTATGTACTTTATTGCTCAGGGCTGCCGGGTCGCGGGGAGTGTGGGATGACACGAAGCGTCGAGGACCTGCCCACCCCGCAGGAGCGCCGAAGACTGCGCGAAGCCGCGGAACTGACGCTCGATGAGGTCGCGGCGGCCGTGGGCGTCACCGTGGCGACGGTCCGGCACTGGGAGTCCGGGCGCACGAACCCGCGCGGCCGCAAGCACGACATGTACGCGCGGTTCCTCGACGGCCTCTCCGCGCTGCCGGTGGCCGCGGACACGACCGGGCCGCCGGACCGGGCCGACCGGGCCGACTCTGCCGACCCGTTGCTGGTGGCGGTGGCGGTGGCGCCCGGTGCCGGAGCCGAGGCCGGGGCCGGGGCCGGGGCCGGGGCCGGGGCCGGGGGAAGCCCGGCCGCCCCGGACGGGGCCGCGGTCACCACCGACGTCCCCGACACCGGCAGCAGCGCGAACGGAGCCGTCACCCGACCGGCCGTACGTCACGTCCACGGACCGGCCGACGCCTTCGACACCCTGTACGACCGGGCCGCACCCGTCCTCGCCCTGCAGGCCTACCTGCTCACCGGCCGCCGCGCCCTCGCCCTGGAGGCCGTGCACCGGGCCTTCACCCGGGCCTGGGACCAGTGGCCCGAGGTGGCCGCCGACCCGGACCCGGAGAGCTGGGTGCGTGCGATCGCGTACGAGTACGCGCTCTCCCCCTGGCACCGGTTCCGGCGCGCCCATCGCAGACCCGACCGGCCCCCCGCCGATCCCGCCGACCGGATCCTGCTCGACGCCCTGCTCGCCCTGTCGCGGATCCACCGCCGAACCGTCCTGCTCTACGACGGCGTCGGCCTCGACCTGCCCGACACCGCCGCCGAGACGGAAGCCACCACCCTCGCCGCCGGCAACCGCATCCTGCACGCCCACGCCGACCTCGCCGCCCGGATCCCCGAACTGGCCGACGTACCGGTCGAGAAGCAGTCCGCGGCGCTGCGGGAGCGGCTCGTCGCACTGCGGCCGCCGTTCCCGCTCGACCCGCGCCCGGCGGCGGCGGTCCGCGGCGGCGGCGAGCGGCGCGGCCGACAGTGGACCCGGGCGACGCTCGGCCTGACCGCGATGATCACGGCCGCCACCGCCTACACGGCGACGACGGCGCCCACCCGGTACGACCCCCCGCCGGCACCCGGCGAGAGCGTGACCGGGGTGCCGGCGCTCAGCGGCCCGCAGCAGCTCACCGAACGGAGCAGGCAACTCCACGACAAGCTGCGCGCGGATCCGCAGGCGGGTCCGGCGCGCATCACCCCGAAGATCGAGTGAGACCGCGTACGCGAACGGGCGTGGCCCGCACCCCGAGGGGTGCGGGCCACGCCCGTTCAGCCGTACGGTCGCTGCTTACTGAGCGGCGTTCAGGATCGCGCGGGCGAGCTCGGCGGTCTCGGTCGGCGTCTTGCCGACCTTGACGCCGGCGGCCTCGAGGGCCTCCTTCTTGGCCTGCGCGGTGCCGGAGGAGCCGGAGACGATGGCGCCGGCGTGGCCCATGGTCTTGCCCTCGGGGGCGGTGAAGCCCGCGACGTAACCGACGACCGGCTTGGTGACGTTCTTCGCGATGAAGTCCGCCGCGCGCTCCTCGGCGTCGCCGCCGATCTCGCCGATCATGACGATCAGCTCGGTCTCCGGGTCGGCCTCGAAGGCCTCCAGGGCGTCGATGTGCGTGGTGCCGATGACCGGGTCGCCACCGATGCCGACGGCGGAGGTGAAGCCGATGTCACGGAGCTCGTACATCATCTGGTAGGTCAGCGTGCCGGACTTGGACACGAGACCGATCTTGCCGGGCTTGGTGATGTCGCCCGGGATGATGCCGGCGTTGGACTGGCCGGGGGTGATCAGACCCGGGCAGTTCGGGCCGATGATGCGGGTCTTGTTGCCCTTGGCGGTCGCGTACGCCCAGAAGGCGGCGGAGTCGTGCACCGCGATGCCCTCGGTGATGACGACGGCCAGGGGGATCTCGGCGTCGATGGCCTCGACGACGGCGGCCTTGGCGAAGGCCGGCGGGACGAAGAGGACGGAGACGTTGGCGCCCGTCTTCTCCATCGCCTCGGCGACGGAGCCGAAGACCGGGACCTCGGTGCCGTCGAAGTCGACGGTCGTGCCGGCCTTGCGCGGGTTCACGCCGCCGACGATGTTGGTGCCGTCAGCCAGCATCAGCTTGGTGTGCTTCATGCCCGTGGCACCGGTCATGCCCTGGACGATGACCTTGCTGTCCTTGTTGAGGAAGATAGCCATGTGAGTCTTTGACCTCTGCCCTTACTTCGCAGCCGCGAGCTCGGCGGCCTTGTCGGCCGCGCCGTCCATGGTGTCCACGCGCTGCACCAGCGGGTGGTTGGCGTCCGAGAGGATCTTGCGACCCAGCTCGGCGTTGTTGCCGTCGAGACGGACGACGAGCGGCTTGGTGACCGCCTCGCCCTTCTCCTCCAGCAGGGCCAGCGCCTGGACGATGCCGTTGGCGACCTCGTCGCACGCGGTGATGCCACCGAAGACGTTGACGAAGACGGACTTGACGTCCGGGTCCCCGAGGATGATCTCGAGACCGTTGGCCATGACGGCGGCGGAGGCGCCACCGCCGATGTCCAGGAAGTTGGCGGGCTTGACGCCACCGTGGTTCTCGCCGGCGTAGGCGACGACGTCCAGGGTGCTCATGACGAGACCCGCGCCGTTGCCGATGATGCCGACCTCACCGTCGAGCTTGACGTAGTTGAGGTTCTTCGCCTTGGCGGCGGCCTCGAGCGGGTTCGCGGCGGCGTGGTCGACGAACTCCTCGTGACCCGGCTGGCGGAACTCGGCGTTCTCGTCGAGGGAGACCTTGCCGTCGAGGGCGATGACCTCGCCGGAGGCGACCTTCGCGAGCGGGTTGACCTCGACGAGGAGCGCGTCCTCGGCGATGAAGGTGTCCCACAGGGTCACGAGGACCTCGGCGACCTTCTCGGCGACCTCGGCCGGGAACTGCGCCAGCGCGACGATCTCGCGGGCCTTCTCGATGGTCACGCCCTCGTTGGCGTTCACCGGGACCTTGGCGAGCTTCTCCGGGGTCTCCTCGGCGACCTGCTCGATGTCCATGCCGCCCGCGACCGAGGCCATGGCCAGGAAGGTGCGGTTGGTGCGGTCGAGGAGGTACGAGACGTAGTACTCCTCGAGGATCTCGGGAGCGGTCTCCGCGATCATCACCTTGTGGACCGTGTGGCCCTTGATGTCCATGCCCAGGATGTCCGTCGCGCGGGCGACGGCCTCGTCCGGGGTGGCGGCCAGCTTCACGCCGCCGGCCTTGCCGCGGCCGCCGACCTTCACCTGCGCCTTGACGACCGACTTGCCGCCCAGCCGCTCGGTGGCCTCGCGAGCCGCCTCAGGCGTGTCGATGACTTCACCGGCCAGCACCGGTACACCGTGCTTGGCGAAGAGGTCCCTCGCCTGGTACTCGAACAGGTCCACGCGCGTCCGTCCCTTGTCTTTTCAAAGATTCGCAGTGATTCGCGGTTGTCTGCTATCTGCGTGGGCGTGCCGCGGAGGGCAACGTGACGGCGCTGTCACAAGGAAGGCGCACACGGTGACCGTGGACGCGGCATGTCCGTCCGGCAGGTTATCCCCGTGGGGCGTGGGACCCTAAATCGCAGATCACACCTGAGCGGTGATACCTGTCACAGAACGCCTCACGGTTGAACTGGAAATTCGTGTGATCCGCCGATTCACACGGGTGGCCGGGACGGGCGTGTCGGAGGAATTTCAGGGGGTCGGCAGGGGCCGCTTCTCCAGCGCCGCGGCCATTACCTCCGGGAACAGGTCGGGCGTGCAGGCGAAGGCCGGGGCCCCGAGCGCGGCGAGGGCAGCGGCGTGCTCGCGGTCGTAGGCCGGGGCTCCCTCGTCGGACAGCGCCAGCAGGGTCACGAACTCGACGCCCGCCCCCTTCATCGCGGCGACCCGCCCCAGCATCTCGTTGCGTATGCCGCCCTCGTAGAGATCACTGATGAGGACGACGACCGTGTCGGCGGGCCGGGTGATCTTCGACTGGCAGTAGGCGAGGGCCCGGTTGATGTCGGTGCCGCCGCCCAGCTGGGTGCCGAAGAGGACGTCGACCGGGTCGTCGAGCTGGTCGGTCAGGTCGACGACGGCGGTGTCGAAGACGACCAGGCGGGTGGCGATCGAGCGCATGGAGGCGAGGACCGCGCCGAAGACGGAGGCGTAGACGACGGAGGCCGCCATCGAACCCGACTGGTCGATGCAGAGGATGACCTCCTTCTTCACCGATTGCGCAGCCCGGCCGTAGCCGATCAGCCGCTCGGGGACGACGGTGCCGTACTCGGGCAGGTAGTTCTTCAGGTTCGCCCGGATCGTGCGGTCCCAGTCGATGTCGCGGTGGCGGGGACGGCTGATGCGGGCGGAGCGGTCGAGTGCGCCGGTGAGGGTGTCCCTGGTGCGGGTCGCGAGCCGCTTCTCCAGCTGCTCGACCACCTTGCGGACCACGGCCCGCGCCGTCTCCTTCGTCGTCTCGGGCATCGCCTTGTTCAGGGAGAGCAGGGTGCCGACCAAATGGACGTCCGGTTCGACGGCCTCCAGCATCTCCGGCTCCAGCAGCAGGGTGGACAGGCCGAGCCGCTCGATGGCGTCGCGCTGCATCACCTGCACCACCGAGCTCGGGAAGTACGTCCGGATGTCCCCGAGCCAGCGGGCCACGTTCGGCGCGGAGCCGCCGAGCCCGGCCGACCGCGCCGACCCCGAGGCCCGGCGGGACCCCCCTTCGCCGCCTCCCCCGTACAGCGCACCGAGCGCGGCGTCCATCGCCGCGTCCCGCCCGGTCAGCGCGTGCCCGGTGCCGTCGGCGTCTCCCCCGCCGAGCACCATCCGCCACCGCCGCAGCCGCTCGCCTCCGGCGGGGTCCGCGGCGTCCTGCCCGACCGCCGCGCTCATGTCCGTACCGCTCATCCGTCCGTCCCCCTGCACTCGTCGTACTCGTCGTTGCACCGCACTCTCAGGCGGCTGCCACCCCGTCGGGAGACGCCAGCAGTATCCGGACCAGCTCCGTCACCGCGTCCGCCCGCAAGGGGTCCAGGTCGGGGGCGAAGCCCTCGGGGGCCGAGCCCGTCGCGCGCGCCGCCCCCGCGGAGGCGGCCGGGCCGCGCCGGACCAGTTCGCCCAGGGTCCGCTTCACCCCCGGCTCGTACGCCCCGAACGTCCGCCTCAGCAGCGGGAGCACGTCGGTGAAGGCGCGCTCCGGCACCCCCACCAGCCAGCTGTCGATCAGGCCCAGCAGCCGGTCGTCGTGGACCAGCAGGGTGCCGCCGCCCGAACTCCCGCCCGCGAAGCCCTCGATCCAGCCCGCCGCGTCGGCGGGCGAGGCGGCCGGGGACAGCGCGAGCCCCATCAGCCGGGCCGTCTCCTCGGCCTCCAGCCGTCCGTCGTCGAGGAGCAACCGGGCCGCCCTGCCCCGGATGACGCCCGGCACGGTGTCCCGGGCCGCCAGCGTCCGCAGCACCGCGGACCAGCGTTCCCGCAGCCCGTCGCCGGTGTCCGCCAGCAGGCCGACCGCCGTGTGCACCCCGTCGACGTGGCCGCGCAGCTCCGCCGCCGCGTCGCCGTCCAGGCCGGCCGCGCAGGCCGGCGGGAGTGCGACGCATATCCGCTCGGCGAGCCCGGCCGCAACCGCGCCGAGCGCCGTCGCGTCGGTGCCCCGCACGTCCCCGTACCGCAGTGAACGGGCGAGCGCCGGCAGGGCCTTGGCGAGCCGGGCGACGTCGGTGTCCAGCGCGGCGCGGTCCGCGAGGGCCCGCAGTACGGCCGGCAGCGCCTCGGACAGCCCGGCCAGGAGGCACCGCTCGGCCAGCGCCGTGACCTCGCCCAGTTCCTCGGCGCCCGCGGCGTCCGCCTCCGCCTTGGCGGTGGCCGCCGCGAGGACGGTGGTGCCCCAGATCCCGGCCTCGGCCACCCGCACGGACAGCTCCGGCTCCCAGCGCAGCCGCCAGGTCTCCCGGAAGGTGCCGGTGCTGCTGCGGGAGGCGGCCGGGGTGCCCCAGCCGATGCCGAGCAGCCGCAGCCGGTGCAGCAGCAGGGACTTCGCGGCGTCGGTGTCCTTGCGCAGGTCGAGTTCCAGCTCGCGTTCCTGCGCCTCGGCCTTGAGCCGCAGCGACCGCTGCTGCCGCGTCAGGTCCCGCTGGAGCGGTACGACGGGTGCCGCGTCCGGGACCTCGCCGAGCACGTCGCCGACGACGAGGCGGTCCTCGATGAGCGTGAGCGGTACGTCGGAGCCGTCGCACATCACCGCCCGGACCGCTTCCAGCGTCTCCGTCAGGCCGGGCAGGGGCCTGCCCCGCATGGCGGCCAGGGTCTCGGCCAGCCGCACCGCCTCGATGGCGTGGGCCGAGGAGACCTGCCGGTCCTCCTCGCGCAGCAGGCCGGCGACCTTGGTCAGCCACCGCTCGACGGGCCGGTCCCGGGCGGAGAAGAGGTGGGCGTACCAGCCGGGCGAGGTGATCCCCGCGCCGTACCCGCCGGCCCGGGCGAGCCGGCGGTGCGTCCACGGCACCCAGGTGGTCTCCACCTTGACCTTCGCCAGTCCGGTCAGCAGCGCCTTGTCGGCGGCCACGGTGGTCTTCGCCCGCAGCGCCGGGACGTGCCAGGCACCGCACACGACGGCGTACCCGTCGCCGAACTCGCGGCGGGCGGCGCGCATCCGCTGCCGCATGTACGCCTCGCGCACCAGGTCGCGGCGGTGGCCGCCGTCGCCGTACGTCTCGCGCAGGGCTCCCATGGCCTCCCCGAGCGCCTCGAACGCGCCCAGCGCCTCCTCCCCCGCGCCGCCGCTGCCCCGGTGCTCGACCACGTCCTCCCACCAGCGCTCGGGGTCGTCGTACCCGGCGGTCTCGGCGAGCACCGCGAGGGGGTCCAGCCGGACCGCGTCGGGCTCGGCGTGGTCCGCGTCCGGCTCCCCGGCGGCGGCCAGCGAGTGCGCGGCGGGCAGGTCCATGAACCGGACCGGTACCCCGGCCTCCTGCGCCCAGCGGATCGCCACCCACTCCGGGGAGAAGTCGGCGAGCGGCCAGAACGCGGCCCGGCCCGGGTCGTCCGCGGCGTGCGCGAGCAGGGCCACGGGCGGCCGCATGCCGGGGTCGGCGGCCAGTTCGAGCAGGGCGTCCCCTTCGGGCGGCCCCTCGATCAGCACGGCCGCCGGGCGGGCCGCGTCCAGGGCGGAGCGGACCGCGCGGGCCGATCCGGGCCCGTGGTGGCGCACGCCGAGGAGCAGCGGGCCCTGTCGGGCGGTGCTCATGCCGTCACCTCCCGGCAGGCCCTGTAGAAGTCCTTCCAGCCGTCGCGCTCGCGGACCACGGCCTCCAGGTACTCCTGCCAGACCACCTTGTCGGCCGCCGGGTCGCGGACGACGGCGCCGAGGATGCCCGCGGCCACGTCGGAGGGGCGCAGGACGCCGTCCCCGAAGTGGGCTGCCAGGGCGAGGCCGTTGGTGACGACGGAGATGGCCTCGGCGGTGGAGAGGGTGCCGCTGGGCGACTTCACCTTCGTGCGGCCGTCGCCGGTGACGCCGTCGCGCAGCTCGCGGAAGACGGTGACGACGCGGCGGATCTCCTCCAGTCCCTCGGGCACGGCCGGCAGGTCGAGGGCGCGGCCCATCTGGTCGACGCGGCGGGCCACGATGTCGACCTCGGCGTCCGCGGTGGCGGGCAGCGGCAGGACGACGGTGTTGAAGCGGCGGCGCAGCGCGCTGGAGAGCTCGTTGACGCCGCGGTCGCGGTCGTTGGCGGTGGCGATGAGGTTGAAGCCGCGTACGGCCTGGACCTCTTGGCCGAGCTCCGGTATCGGCAGGGTCTTCTCGGACAGGACGGTGATGAGGGTGTCCTGGACGTCGGCGGGGATGCGGGTGAGCTCCTCGACGCGGGCGGTCATGCCGTCGGCCATGGCCCGCATGACGGGGCTGGGGACGAGCGCCTCGCGGCTGGGGCCGTGGGCGAGGAGCCGGGCGTAGTTCCAGCCGTACCGGATGGCCTCCTCGGGGGTGCCGGCGGTGCCCTGCACGAGGAGGGTGGAGTCCCCGCTGACGGCGGCCGCGAGGTGTTCGGACACCCAGGTCTTGGCGGTGCCGGGAACGCCGAGCAGGAGCAGGGCGCGGTCGGTGGCCAGGGTGGTGACCGCGACCTCGACGATGCGGCGCGGGCCCACGTACTTGGGTGTGATCACCGTGCCGTCGTCGAGCGTGCCACCGAGCAGGTAGGTGGCGACGGCCCACGGGGAGAGCTTCCAGCGGGTCGGGCGAGGCCTGTCGTCGGCGGCCGCCAGGGCTTTCAGTTCGTGCGCGTAGGCGTCTTCGGCGTGCGGTCGCAGCGCCTCGGCACCGATGCCGTTCTCGGGCTTGCTCATGGTCCCCCTCCAATGCTCGGCAGCCGCTCCCGACTGCTGTTCCAACGGTGCACCACGCCACTGACAACACCCCGTGCTCATCACGTTGTTGCAGGTCAGAGCGATTGTCAGAGGGGGTCTCTACGGTGGTTTCCATGACTGAGCAGGGGGTCCGCTGGACGGCGGAACAGGTACTGGCTCTGGCTCCTGACGATGCTTCACGCAAGGCGGGCGGCAGACTCGGAGGAGCGGGGCCGTGGTCACAGATCGGAGGTTCCGCTTCCGGTTCTGTGTGGGGGCTGTGCAAGGGCAGCGGCAGCAATCCGTACCGGACGGTCGTCGACCTGACGGGACCGGCCTACAAGTGCTCCTGCCCGAGCCGGAAGTTCCCGTGCAAGCACGCGCTGGGACTGCTCCTGCTCTGGTCCGCCGAGGGGGTCGGCGAGCCCGGGGAGGCGCCGGACTGGGCCGCGCAGTGGCTGGCGGACCGGGCGGCCAAGGCCGCACGTCCGGCGGGCGCGGCCGCCGGGCCGGTGGACGAGGAGGGGGCCCGGCGGCGGGCCGAGCGGCGGGCGGCGCGCATCGGCGCGGGCGTCACCGAGCTGGAACAGCGGCTGGCCGACCTGCTGCGCGGCGGCCTCGCGGGCCAGGAGCACGCGGGGTACGCGGCGTGGGAGGAGACCGCGGCCCGGATGGTGGACGCCCAGGCGCCCGGACTGGCCGGGCGCGTAAGGGAGTTGGGGACGATACCCAGTTGCGGCCCCGGCTGGCCCGCCCGGATGCTGGAGGAGGCGGCGCTGCTGCACCTGCTGGACCGGGCCTGGATGGGGGTGACGGGGCTTCCGGACCAGTTGGCGGCGACCGTGCGCAACCGGGTGGGACTGCCGGCCTCCGGGGAGGGGGAGGCCGTACGGGACCGCTGGCTGGTGCTCGCCCAGTACGACTCGGTGTCGCCGGACGGTCGGCTCACCACCCGCCGGATATGGCTGCGCGGGCTGGCGGGCGGACGGCCCGCGCTGGTGCTGGACTTCGGACCGCCCGGGCGGCCGCCGGGGCTGGCGCTGCCGGTGGGGCTGGTGCTGGAGGCGGAGATGCGCTTCCGGCCCGGGTCGGCGGGGCTGCGGGCGGACCTCGGGGAGAGGTTCGCGGCGGCCGCGCCGTGCACGGAGGTTCCGGCCGGGGTGGGCACGCAGGCGGCCCTGGAGGCCTACGGGGCGGCGCTGCGGGACGACCCGTGGCTGGAGTCCTGGCCGGTGGTGCTCGGTCCGGTGGTTCCGATACCGGGAGAGCTCGGCTGGCAGCTGGCGGACGCGGAGGGCACCTCCGCCCTGCCGGTGCCCCTCACCGGGGCGGGCAGCCGCTCCCGCGGGGGTCTGTGGCAGCTGGCCGCACTGTCGGGCGGGGGCCCGGTGACGGTCTTCGGCGAGTGCGGCCACCGCGGCTTCACTCCGCTGACGGCCTGGCAGCCGGACTCCTCGGAGCCGGTCGCCCTGTCCTGAGCCGGGCGGGAACGACAACCACATCGCAGGGGGCCTGGGGGGTCCTGTGCCGTCGCACGGCGGCGGCAGGGAGAAGTGCGGCGCCGGGGGGCGCCGTACACGCAACGACGAGAAGCCGGGGGGCTTTCATGAACGACAACCACGCCAGTTGAGCGGACCCGTACGGGACATCGACAGCCCCGGTCCCGCGGAGGGGGCGGGACCGGGGCACTGGACACCACCGAGGACGAGCAGCGAGGGAGGGGCACCGATGGGCGAGGGTGACGAGGGGTACGGGGAGTGGCAGGAGCTGGTCGGTGCCGCGCTGCTGGGCACCGACCGGCGCCGGGGCGGGGGCCCGGCCGGCTCGCCGGAGGCGCTGCTGGACGCGGCGGCCGTGCACACCGTGCGCCGCCGCGCCGGCTTGCGGCCGGCGGGGGCGCGCCCGCGGCCGGAGCCCGCGCCCCGCGACCCCCGGCCGGCACCGCCGGAGGCGGCGGGCCGCCGGCTCGCACAACTGCTGGCTGGCCGCACCGGCGCCGGCAGCGGGGGCGGCGGCGGGCGGCGCGGATCGGCCCCGGATCTGACGGAGCTGCTGCCGCAGTGGCTGGCCGCGGCCGCACGGCACGGCTACCGCGCGCCCGCAGCGCTCGTACCGGCGCTCCTGGACGCCGCCCGGGCCCGTACGGACCTGCGCCCGCAGGCTCTGGCCCTGGCCGGGACGCGGGGACTGTGGCTGGCACGGATGAATCCGGACTGGCGGTTCGCCCTGCGCGGCGGGGCGGGCGGCGGGGAACTGCCGGACGTGACCGACCCGTCCGCGGTCGAACGGCTCTGGGAGGAAGGGCTGTTCGCGGAGCGCGTGGCACTGCTCGGTGCCGTACGGGCCCATGAGCCGGCGGCCGCGCCGCGGCTGCTGGCGACGACCTGGGGGAGCGAACGGGCCGAGGACCGGCTGATGTTCCTCGACTCGCTGAGGGTGGGGCTGTCCCTGGAGGACGAGCCCTTCCTGGAGGCGGCGCTGGGCGATCGCAGCCGCAATGTCCGCGCGACGGCCGCCGAACTGCTGTCGGCGCTGCCGCAGTCGGCGCTGGCGGGCCGGATGGCCGAGCGCGCACTGGCCTGCGTGGGACCGGAGGGGGTGGCCCCGCCGGCCGAGTGCGACGGGGGGATGCTCCGCGACGGCGTGGTCAAGCGGCCGCCCGCCGGACGCGGAGAGCGGGCCTGGTGGCTCGGCCAGCTGGTGGAGGCGGCTCCGCTGTCGTGCTGGCGGGAGCGGTTCGGGGGCCTGGGCCCGGCGGAGATCGTGGCACTGCCGGTGGCCACGGCCGAGGGCTGGACGGAGGAACTGCACGCGGCGTGGTGCCGGGCGGCGGTGCGCCAGCGGGACCCGGACTGGTCGCGGGCCCTGCTCGGCCCTGCGTCCGCGCCGCCCGCGGCGGGTCCGGGCACGGCGTCGCTCGCGGAGCGGGCCAAACTGCTGGAGACCCTCCCCGACGGGGAACGGGCCGAGTGGGTGGCGGAGTTCGTCCGGGCGCACGGGCTGTCCGAGGCCTTCCAGCTGCTCGGGGTGTGCGTGGTGCCGTGGGCGGGCGCGCTGGGCCGCGCCGTGGTGGACGCGCTGGACATCGCCCGGGAGGCCGGCAGCTACCCGTGGAGCTTCAGCGGGGTGATGGGCCTGGCCGAACGCTGCCTCGACCCTTCCGAGGCCGGCCGGCTCGAGGCCCTGACCGCGGCCGCGGAGGAACCGCCGGACGCGTCGCCGGGCGCGGCCGCGTACTGGGCCGAGGCCTTCCAGCGGCTGGTGGCCACGCTCCGGCTGCGCGCGGCGATGCTGTCGGAGCTCGCCCCGGCCTGATGCTGCGGGACGCTCGGCCGAGCCTTCGCCCGGCCCCGCCGCAACGTCGCCCCGCCACCGCCGGAGGCGCCGCTGGCGCGGCCGACGGCGGCCGGCGGCGGCCGCCGGCCCGGGAGGTTCGACAGATGCGGCGGCAGCCCCGCCGGGCACTGCCCGGACCTGCGGGATCGTCCGGCTACGCCGGGGGCCCCGGCGGGGCCGCTGCCGCGCGCCCTGCCGTGCGCGGGGCGGGCCCGGAAGGGCCAGCTCCCGCGCGGCGGCCCCGCTGCCGGACCGCCGGAGGCTACTGGCGGACGTGGGCGTTGACCCAGTCCACGATGGAGGTGGTCGTCGCGCCCGGGGTGAAGATCTCGGCCACGCCCTTCTCCTTCAGGGGGGCGATGTCGTCCTCCGGGATGATGCCGCCGCCGAAGACCTTGATGTCCTCCGCGTCGCGCTCCTTGAGGAGCTCCAGCACGCGCACGAAGAGCGTGTTGTGGGCGCCCGAGAGGATCGAGAGGCCGATCGCATCGGCGTCCTCCTGGATCGCGGTGTCCACGATCTGCTCGGGGGTCTGGTGGAGGCCGGTGTAGATGACCTCCATGCCCGCGTCCCGCAGCGCCCGCGCGATCACCTTGGCCCCGCGGTCGTGGCCGTCGAGACCCGGCTTGGCCACCACCACACGGATCGGACCGGTCACACCCATCGCACTGCCTCCCGAGTGAACGAACGTTAAGTACAGCATCGCGCACGCCGCCGTTTCGCGGGCGAGCACGAGGGGGAAATCACACGTGGGACGGCATTGCGCCACCGTGCCGACAGCCGCACGGCACGGTGGCGCGGCGGCCGTCGTCCCCGGAGGATCACAGGAGGCCGTCGATGGGTCTGTCCTTACCCATGCCCGTCCCCTTCTCCGGCGCCGCGCTGCGGGCCGGAGCGCTGGAGGTCGTCGTGCTCGGCGGGCACCTCCTGCTGTACCCCACCGGGGTGTGCCAGGAGAGGGTCGCCCCCGTCCCGGCGACGACACGCCCGCCCGTTCTGCTGCTGCACGGGTTCACCGACAACCGCTCCGTCTTCGTCCTGCTGCGCCGCGCCCTCGGAGCCGCCGGCCTGCGGCACGTGGAGGCGTACAACTACTCGCCCCTCACCCTCGACCTGCGCGTCACCGCCCGCCATCTCGCCCGGCGTGTCGAGGAGCTGTGCGAGCGCACCGGCCAGGAACGGGTGGACCTCGTCGGGCACAGCCTGGGCGGCCTGGTCGGCCGGTACTACGTCCAGCGCCTCGGCGGCGACACGCGCGTGCGCACCCTCGTCACGCTCGGCACCCCGCATTCCGGCACGCGGGCCGCCCCCTTCATGGACGCGCACCCCCTGGTGCGGCAGATGCGCCCGGACTCCGAGGTGCTGGCCGAGCTGGCTGCGCCCTCGCCCGGTTGCGCGACCCGCTGCGTGGCGTTCTGGAGCGAGTTCGACACGCTGATGACCCCGGTCGGGAGCGCCCGGATCGAACATCCGGACCTGCTCGTGGAGAACGTGCAGGTGATGGGTATCGGACACCTCGCCCTCCCGGCGCACCCGGCGGTCATCGCGGCGGTCGGCCGCGCCCTCGACGGCCCCGCGCCGGCCGTCGTGACGGGCCCGGACGCCGCTTCCGTCGCCTGACCGTTCGGCGACCATGAGTCGAACACATTTCGAACTCAAGGCCAAGGCTGCGTCTTTCGGCGACCGAAAGGCGGCCGAATGCCCGGTTCCGCTGATCTGGGGACCCGGCGAAGATTGTCGTTGCGAGTAACCGACGGGTACAGTCACGCCACTGCTCTCCTCCGGTGAACTTCGAGTTCCCGGCCACCCAGGCCCCCACTGCCGAGGCGAAAGAGAAGTTGGTGAACGACCGCCCCTCGTCGGGCCAGTACCCGGATGCCGGGTATGACGGCCTCTCCACCACCGCTTTCGCTGGTGACTCGGCCTACGTTTCCTACGAAACGCAGGGCCAAGGGGTCAACTACGCTGCCTACGGCTCCTATGAGACCGGCACGTACGACACCACCGCGTGGACCTCGCAGGACCCCTACCTGTCCACGATCCCCTCGCAGTCCGCACCCGAGGACACCACCGGGAGCTGGGACGCGAGCGCCTGGAACGCGGCGGGGGCGGGCACCGACTACTCCGGCTACACCGCCTACCCGACGGCCTCCTTCGGCTACGACACCTCCACCGACCAGACCGGCCACTGGGCGATGCCGGGCTTCGGCACCACCGGTACCGAGACCGGCGCCTACGACGCGACCGCCTGGAACACCGTCACGCAGACCCCGGCGCAGCCCGAGGCCGAATACGCGTACGACTACCAGCCCGCGCAGCAGGACTACGCGTACGGCACGACCACGCTCGGAACCGTCGGCTACGTCCACGAGCCCCAGGCCGACGCGACCGCCCCGGAGACCGGGGCCGACACCTACAGCGAGACCGCCGTCTTCGAGGTGCTCTCCGACCCGGCGCCCGAGACCGCCGAGGCGTACGAGCTGCCCGAGGTCCACGAACTGCACGGCGTGCACGACATGCCCACCCAGGCCATGCCGGTGACCTCCGCCCCGCGCTCCGCGCGCCGGACCGCCGCCAAGGGCAACGCCAAGACGACGGGCGCCAAGTCGGCCGGCGGCCGCCGGCGCACCCCGGCGAAGCGTTCCGCCCTGCTGACCGTCGCGGTTCCCTCCGCCTGCGTGATGGGCGTCGCGGGCGTCGCGGCCGCCTCCGTCGGCGGACTCACCGGTACGGACAAGCCCGGCGAGGACACCACCACGATGGCCGCGCCCGACCCGGCCTCGGTGAAGCCGGTCGCCGCGAACACCAAGCTCGACACCCAACTGGTCGCGCTCAGCGCCGACGCGGGCGACTTCGCGGACCGCGCGAGCCGCACGCAGGAGCGCATCGACCTGCGCGAACGCCAGGAAGAGGAAAAGAAGAAGAAGGCCGAGGAGGCCGCGGCCAAGGAGGCCGCCCGCCCCAAGTTCGCGATCCCCGTCGCGCAGCACGGCCTCAGCGCCAGCTTCGGCCAGGCCGGCGGCATGTGGATGTCGGTGCACACCGGCATCGACTTCCCGGTGTCCTACGGGACCCCGGTCATGGCGGCCACCGACGGCACCGTGCGCACGCAGTACAACAGCGCCTACGGGAACATGGCCATAGTGACCGCGCCCGACGGCACCGAGACCTGGTACTGCCACCTCAGCTCCACCAAGATCCGCGGCGGCAAGGTCAAGGCGGGCGACGTCATCGCCTACTCGGGCAACTCCGGCAACTCCACCGGTCCGCACCTGCACTTCGAGGTCCGGCCCGGCGGCGGCTCCGCGATCGACCCCCTGGCCTGGCTGCGCAGCAAGGGCCTGGACCCGAGGTAGTCGCCTCGGTCCGACGGACTCCACGGGTGCCCGGCAGCGTTCGCGCTGCCGGGCACCCGCACGTGGTCCCGCTCCCTCAGAGCTTCTGCACCGGCGCGTACCGCAGCAGCAGCCGCTTCGGCTTGTCGTCGCCGAAGTCGATGGTGGCCTGCGCGTCCGCGCCCGCTCCCTTGACCTCCATGACGGTGCCGAGCCCGAACTGGTCGTGCGTGACCCGGTCCCCGACCACCAGCGCGATGACGGGCTTGTCCGCGGCCCGGCGCGTCGCGAACCCGGACGGGCCCGACTTCGTACGCGACGAGGACAGGAAGGCCTCGGGCGAGGTGCCGAACGAGGACCGTCCGCCGCCCGAGCCCGAGCCGTAGCCCGAACTGCGCATCGGGCCGGCCGGCTTCTGGGCCGCCCCCGTGCGCTTCCACTGCAGGTACTGGTCCGGGATCTCCTCCAGGAACCGCGACGGCGGGTTGTACGAGGGGGTGCCCCACGCACTGCGCATGCTGGACCGGGTCAGGTACAGCCGCTCGCGCGCACGCGTGATGCCGACGTAGGCGAGGCGGCGCTCCTCCTCCAGCTCCTTGGTCTGGCCCAGCGCGCGCATGTGCGGGAAGACCCCGTCCTCCATGCCGGTCAGGAAGACCACCGGGAACTCCAGGCCCTTGGCGGTGTGCAGGGTCATGAGGGTGATGACGCCGGAGCCGTCCTCGTCCTCGTCGGGGATCTGGTCGGAGTCGGCGACGAGGGCGACCTGCTCCAGGAACTCGGCGAGCGTGCCGGGACCGGCCGGCGCCGTGCCCTCCGGCGCCTCGGCGGCCGCGGCATCCCGCGCCTGCTCGAACTCCAGCGCCACGGCGGCCAGTTCTTGGAGGTTCTCGATCCGGGTCTCGTCCTGCGGGTCGGTCGAGGCCTGGAGTTCGGCGAGGTAGCCGGTGCGCTCCAGGACCGCTTCCAGCACCACCGCCGGGCCGGCGCCCGAGTCGACGATCGTACGGAGCTCCTCCATCAGCGCGTTGAACCGCTTCACGGCGTTGGTGGAGCGGGCCGCCATGCCGAAGGCCTCGTCGACGCGCCGCAGCGCCTGCGGGAAGGTGATCTTCTCGCGCAGCGCGAGCGCGTCGACCATCGCCTCGGCGCGCTCGCCGATGCCGCGCTTGGGCACGTTCAGGATGCGGCGCAGCGGGACGTTGTCCTCCGGGTTCGCGAGGACGCGCAGGTACGCGAGGACGTCGCGGACCTCCTTGCGCTCGTAGAAGCGGACGCCGCCGACGACCTTGTACGGCAGGCCGACCCGGATGAAGATCTCCTCGAACACGCGGGACTGGGCGTTGGTCCGGTAGAAGATCGCGACGTCGCCGGCCTTGGCGTCCCCGGCGTCGGTGAGCCGGTCGATCTCGTCGGCGACGAACTGGGCCTCGTCGTGCTCGGTGTCCGCGACGTAGCCGGTGATGACGGCGCCGCTGCCGGCCTGGGTCCACAGGTTCTTGGCGCGGCGGTTCTCGTTGCGCTCGATGACGGCGTTGGCGGCGGAGAGGATCGTCTGCGTGGAGCGGTAGTTCTGCTCCAGCAGGATCGTCGTCGCGTCCTTGTAGTCCTCCTCGAACTGGAGGATGTTGCGGATCGTCGCGCCGCGGAAGGCGTAGATCGACTGGTCGGCGTCACCCACCACGCACAGCTCGGCCGGGGGCAGGTCCGGGTAGCCGGTGCCGACCAGCTCGCGCACCAGCGTGTACTGCGCGTGGTTGGTGTCCTGGTACTCGTCGACCAGGACGTGCCGGAAGCGGCGCCGGTAGTGCTCGGCGACGTCCGGGAAGGCCTGGAGCAGGTGCACCGTGGTCATGATGATGTCGTCGAAGTCGAGGGCGTTGGCCTCGCGCAACCGCGCCTGGTACATCGCGTACGCCTGGGCGAGCGTCTTCTCGAAACCGTCGGCAGCCTGGTCGGCGAAGGCCTCTTCGTCTATCAGCTCGTTCTTCAGGTTCGAGATCTTGGCGTTGAAGGACTTCGGCGGGAACTTCTTCGGGTCCAGGTCCAGGTCGCGGCAGACGAGCGCCATCAGGCGCTTCGAGTCGGCCGCGTCGTAGATCGAGAACGAGGACGTGAAACCGAGCCGCTTGGACTCGCGGCGCAGTATGCGCACGCACGCGCTGTGGAAGGTGGAGACCCACATGGCGTTGGCGCGCGGGCCGACCAGGCCCTCGACGCGCTCCTTCATCTCGCCGGCGGCCTTGTTGGTGAAGGTGATCGCCAGGATCTGGCCGGGGTGGACGTTCCGGGCGGCCAGCAGGTGCCCGATCCGGTGGGTCAGCACCCTGGTCTTGCCGGAGCCGGCGCCGGCCACGATGAGCAGCGGGGAGCCCGCGTGCACCACGGCGGCGGCCTGCTGCTCGTTCAGGCCGTCCAGGAGCGTCGCCGGGTCGATGACGGGCTTGGGGGCGCCGTCCCGGTAGTACGCGTCCCCGGTCATGGGCACGTCGAAGTGGCCCCCGAAGAGGTCGTCCGCACCCGCCTCCGGGGCGGGGTGCTCCTCGGGCGGCGGCGGGACCTCGTCGGAGGGGGTGAGGTCCGCCAGGAAGCTGTCGTCAAAGAGGCTGCTCATCGCATTCCGAGTCTAGGGGGCGGGACCGACAGGCCAGCACGAGTTCCAGCAGACCGGGGAAGCGGAGCTCCAGGTCGTCGCGGCGCAGCGCGAGGTAGAGCCTGCGGCCCTGGGCGCGCCGGCAGATGACTCCGCTCTCCCGCAGCGTCTTGAGGTGGTGCGTGACGCTCGACCGGGGCAGGTCGGGCACGACCTCGCCGCAGAAGGCCTCCTCGCCGGAGGCGAGCTTGCGGACGATCTCCAGCCGGACGGGGTGCCCGAGCGCAGCCAGGACGTCGACGAGCTGGAGCCGGTCGGCGGCGGGGTGGGGCAGGTCGGCGGCGGCAGGCATGCCCCCCACTGTACGCAGATCTCGTACGGACGTCGGCGGAGCTTTCCTGAGCAGGGCGGCAGGCCCTCGCCGACGGGCCGACCCGCTTCTTCGGCCGAGCTCGCGCCCCCGTACGCTCGACTGCCATGGACGTACTCATCAGTGTCTTCGTCGGTCTGCACATCATCGGGATCGCCGCTCTCCTCGGTGGCTTCCTGACCCAGATGAAGGCGATGAGCGCGGGCACCGCCCGCTTCACGCCCGCCATGCTGCACGGCGCGCTCACGATGCTCGTCACCGGCGTGCTCCTCGTCGGCTTCAACGAGATGGACGGCACGCCCGTCAACAACATCAAGGTCGGCGTGAAGCTCGCGCTCCTCTTCGTGATCCTCGCCCTCGTCTACGTCAAGCGCGACGAGGAGCACGTGGACAAGGCGCTCTTCGGCGCGGTCGGCGGACTGACCGTGATCAACATCTTCATCGCCCTTCTCTGGCACTGACCCGCACCGCAGCGATCCGCTCCGGTCCCGTGCGGCCAGCTCCGGTCGCATCAGGGCACTTACGATCATCGCGTCATCCGCCCGTTACCTCCGGGTCTAGCGTCCTCCTCCAAGCACCGGCAGAGGAAGGACGTGAGGCCCTCGTGGCCAGTCATCGAAAGCCCAGGCAGCGCTCGCTCTCCGGCGGCCCGGTACGGACGACCGCCGCCACCATCGCCCTCGCGGGCGCTGCCACCGCCACCGCCTTCGAAGGCGCCGCCCAGGCCGACCCCCGGCCCACCCCCGCACAGATCAAGACGGAGGTGGACCGCCTCTACGAGGAGGCCGAGGCGGCGACCGAGCGGTACAACGGGGCGAAGGAGCAGGCCGACGAGGCCGAGAAGGCACTGACCGGCCTGCGCGACGAGGCCGCCCGCAAGGCCGACCAGCTCAACACCGCCCGCAGCGCGCTCGGGACGCTCGCCGCCTCCCAGTACCGCAGCGGTTCCCTGGGCACCGCCGTACAGCTCGCCCTGGCGGACGACCCGCAGGAGTACCTCGCCCAGGCCTCCTTCATCTCCCGCGCCGGTGACCGCAACGCCGCCGGGATCACCACCGTGCGCCGCAAGCTGGACGAGGTCTCGAAGCTGCGGGAGCAGGCCTCCGGCCGGCTCTCCGACCTCCGCTCCCGGCAGGACGAGCTCGCCGCCCACAAGGCGGAGGCCGAGGAGAAGCTCGCCGCCGCCAAGCGCCTGCTGGCCAAGCTCACCGCGGAGGAGCGCGCCGCCTACGAGGCCCAGGCGCCCGGCGCCGCCGCCGCACCCTCCGGCCCGGTCACCGCCGCGCCCCCGCCGCCCGCCGACGGCTCCCGCGCGGCCCGCGCCGTGGCCTTCGCGTACTCCTCGATCGGCAAGCCCTACGTGTGGGGCGCGACGGGGCCCGGCTCCTTCGACTGCTCGGGGCTGACCCAGGCGGCCTGGCGCTCGGCCGGGGTCTCGCTGCCCCGCACGACCTACACCCAGATCAACGCCGGCCAGCGCGTGTCCCGCGACCAGCTGGCCCCCGGCGACCTGGTGTTCTTCTACTCCGGGATCACGCACGTCGGCCTCTACGTCGGCAACGGCCAGATGGTCCACGCCCCGCGCCCGGGATCGACGGTCCGGCTGGCGCCGATCGACTCGATGCCCTGGGCCGGCGCCTCCCGCCCGGCGTGAGGCCCCGCCCGGCGTGAGGCCCCGCCCGGCGTGAGGCCCGTCGGCCCGCTGCCCCCTCAGCCCTGTGCGCAGTACCCGCACGTCCCGCGCCGGCGGAGGTAGTAGGCGAGGGTGGCGGCGCCCAGCGCCGCTCCCCACACCACCCACAGCATCGCCGGGTAGTTGGTCCCCCAGCCGAAGGGCTGGTTGCCGGCCCGGATCATCATCAGGCCGCCGGGTACGGCGACGACGGAGACCAGCAGGGCCGGGACGATCGCGGTGGCGGGTGCGACCGGCCTGCCCGCCTTGAACGGCACCCACGGCGGCCAGACCTCGCCCCAGCGCGCGATCAGCCCGTGGGTGAGCACTCCGCCGACGACCGAGGCGAGCCCCAGGCCGAGCCCGATCCCGAGCAGGCCCGGGGTGTCCTGCATGTCCTTCAGGAACGCGTCGGTGATGCCGAGGGGGTAGCCGAAGAACCAGGCCACGCGGGTCACCTCGTACGGGACGGTGGACAGCACGGCCACCAGCACCGCCCTGCGCCCCCAGCGGGCGGCGGACTCGGGCGTGGTCCACGAGGCGGCCCGGCCGCCGCGCCCGCAGTGCGCGCACAGCCCGCCGGCCCGACGCTGGTGGGCCAGTGTCGCCAGCGTCCAGAGCACGCCGCCCACGAACAGGATCAGCAGGTTGTCCCGGTGCCAGAAGAGGATGTCGCCGACGCCGTCCTGCGGACCGGGCACCCCGGTGAACGCGAACACCACGAGGAGCGGCGCGAAGGCCAGCACGGCGATCAGGGTGTAGTCCTGCACGGCCACCGTGAGCGTCGCGGCCAGCGTCCAGCCGACGACGAGCAGCGCCCGGCGGCCCGCGCCGGCGGTGCACCGGCGGCGCGCCATGAGCACCCCGCAGACCGCCCCCACCAGCCCCACCACCGCGATGACCGGGGCGACCACGGCCACCGGGCTCGGGTCGAGCACCGACCCGGACGAGCGTTCCACGGCGGCCTTCGCGAACGGGTACCCGGCGCCGCCCAGCGCCCAGTACAGCCCGGCCAGTCCGTAGCCGAGGGACCAGACGGCCGCCGCGTACCCGGCCCAGTGCGGCCAGCCCGACCACCACCGGCGGCGCACCGCCGCCCGCGCCTGTGCCTGCTTCTGCGCCCGGCCCTGCTCGTTCCTGCTGCCCACCGCGTGTGCCATGACCCTGATCCCCCTCGGATGTCGTCCTGGGACCAGGCTCCCGGCCTGCGGCCACCGGGCACATCGGCCGACCGGCAGAGATCGACCGCCCCCCGACGGCCGATGTCTGCCGATCGGCAGATCCGGGGGAGGCACCCCCTAGGGGGCCTTGACCACGCCGCTCAGCCAGCCGAAGGTCTGCGGCAGCTGCTTGGACCACGAGTCGAGGTTGTGGCCGCCGGTGACCTTCTCCGCGTGCACGACGGTCGGCTTCTGCGCGATCGCCTTGAGGTCCATGCCGGACAGGTAGCCGTCCTGCTCGGCACCCGACAGCCACAGCGAGACCGCCGGCGGCGCCGGCTGGGCCTTGAGGACGTTCTTCAGGTTGTGCGAGACGCGCAGCTGCGGGTCCTGGGCGACGAGCGAGGAGGGTTCCTGTCCGGGGTCGTTGTAACCGGACAGGGAGACGGCCGCGCTGTAGCGGTCGGGGTGGGCGATCGCCAGCTTGGCGGCGCAGTAGGCGCCGGCCGAGTAGCCGGCCACGCCCCAGGTCCGGGCCTCGTCCGAGGCCCGGAAGTTGTCGACGACCATCTTGCGGACGTCGACGCTGAACCAGCTGTCCGCGTTGACCTTGCCGGGGAGGTTGGCGCAGCCGGTGTCGCCGTTGCCCACGAGCATGGCGCGCGGCGAGACGAGGATGAACGGCTGCACCTTGCCGCTCTTCATCAGCGGCTCCAGCACCTCGTGGGCCTTGAGCCCCTGGAACCAGGACTTGCCCGTACCCGGGATGCCCGGGATCAGCTCGACGACCGGGAACTTCTTGTCCTTGAAGGCCGGGTCGTCGTACTGCGGCGGCAGCCACACCAGCACGTCGCCCTTGACC